>WQVL01000018.1 GCA_009785865.1 Oscillospiraceae bacterium
ATATTTTACCTCCAATGTTAAGCTTCAATCACTTACATTGTACCATAGGTAATCCTATGTGTCTTTTTATTCCGCTATCACGGACACTTAATTTTACTATTTAGATTTCTCAAAATAAAATTTAAAACATAATAAAACTCTTAACCGCAAACATATCACGGCTAAGAGTTTTTTCGTCAGTAAACCAGCACAGCAAAAATATCATCAACAACAGTAATTTCAACTCCAGGCAAACCTAATCGTTCCCTTTCTCCACTCAGAAAACCCCTTCGTCCTATTGCTCTTCTTTCTGGAACCCATCTTCCATAGGTCTCAATACTGTGGAATCCTCTTCTTAGTCTAGATGGTATAAATATCCCTTCAGACACTTCAAATGAAATTGCATGTCTAAATAATATTTCTGGACAACCATCAATACGGACATCATGGGGCACGTCAGGCATAATAAATCTTCTGACTGTTCTTGTTTCTCCTGGCCTGATTGTTACTCTCCTACCGAAAGGAGCTGTAAAAATAGCGGGAGGTGTAAGTGATTCTGGAACAATACTTCCAATACTCATGACGATTTCTTCGGCTGTTTGATTTTCGATGGTAAAAGTTACCCGCTCAAATACAACAGCTAAAACTATTGTTATTGCTAATGTTAGAAGTACAGTTAATGCCAATGTTGCCGTTACAAATATCCTTACTGCTTTTTTGATTTTTTGGTTTTTCATGTTGCATGTCTCCTTTTGGGGCAATTGCCCGAGTTAATATCTATAAAATTCCAGGAGGCAGATTCACTCACGAGGCATGTTCACTCTACTGGATATTGGTGGGGGTTGTGGTTCAAAAGGCTTTATAATTACAAAGGCTCACGCCTTGGATATTGTCCTAATTATACCATAATTTAGACATTTTTTCAAATATTTGTCATGACGGCAACACACAAAAAACAAGGATACATTAGTGTCTGCACCCTCGTTTTTACCATTCTATTTAGCTTGTCTTTCTAGTATTATTTTTTCTATAATTTTTGAAGCAATCTCTATATCTTCTATTTCTGCCTCTTCACTTAATTCATGACTCATTCCAGTATTGGGAATGAAGAACACCGCCGCTCCTTCAGCGCACACTTCATTAAGGTAAGCAGTGTCATGCCCTGCTCCTGACCACATTTCTAGCGCTAGATATTCATTAGCATTTCTTCTAACAACATCAACCAGCGTTTCATTTAAGTGAACTGGCTTTCCTTGTTCTAAACGCTCGGTTTGCACTTCAATATTTATAGCCGGCAACCTTCTTTGAACTCTTGAAATCAATTCATTCATAAATGTAATCATTAATTTTTCATCTAGTCCACGTGCGGAAACAGTAGTAGAAAGTTTTCCTGGGATTTTATTTATAGAGCTATCTTCTATGTCAACAACCCCTATATTGGTTCTTAGCCTATCTTTTATTTCCATTTCTTTTCGTAACCCCATATAGATGTTATATAATTCATTAAATCCGAACTAGAGCATCTCTTCTTTGCTCCATTGGAGTAGTTCCATCATGCCCACCGTTTCCAACAAGAGTAAACTTTGTTCTTATAGGCGCTGCTATTGCTGTAACTATACCAATCTTATTATCTGACTCAGCTAATATTGGACCTTGTTCTATATGTACTTCTAAAAAGACTGAATAGACAATCTCTCTATCTAAGGGAAGAATATTAATTACCTTATTACATTCATCTAGTTTCTCACCATATGTATTCCCTTTCCCATCATCAAAAGAATCAGAAACTATTTGTATATCTCTTAGTTCTTTTAAAGATAATTTATTAGCTATATACTTACTACCTAAACAGCTTTTCCCAAAAACACTACTTTCTTCACAAGCAAGAGCCATTACAGCAACGTTTTCTTTAAGTTCACAATTTGATTCTTGTAAAGATTTAACAGCAGCCATCCCACAAGTGATTCCTACTAATCCATCGTAATTCCCACCACTTGGCACACTATCAATATGTGACCCCACACCTATAACTTTTAATGGCGTATCATTACTCTTGTCTTCATTTTTTGCATACATAATACCATAGATGTTCCCTGCTTCATCAGTTCTAACATCAAGATTTAATTTTAGCATTTCTTCGATTAGTCTAATTTTAGCTTCAGTTTCTTCAGAAGAAAAAGCTATTCTATTACCAGCTTCTCCAATATATGATAAAAGATAATTTATATACTCTCTATCCACTTCCATCGCATGCCTCCTTAAATCTCATAATGCTTAACAAGTAGTTTTCATTATATATTATCCTTTTAACTATCTCAATACTTTTCTAAGCCAGCATAAAAAATGATCATGCAAGGCGCAAGATTACTCAAATCATTTAAATATATATTACTTTCTATCCAATATACTTTTAACTATTCCATTATCTATGGTTGTAGCAAATATGTTTTTTAGGATTATTAGTATTATTGGTCCTACATACATTCCGAAGAACTCCTATGAGTCTAAATCCCGTATACATAGCAATAAGTGTGAAAATTGGATGCACCCCTATTTTAGCTCCTACAATTTTAGGCTCCAGTATTTGCCTTTGAAACATTACAATAACATACAGAATAAAGAGTCCAATTGCTAAACTAATATCTCCAGTTACTGCAGCAATAATTGCCCAAGGAATCATTATTGTTCCTGCACCCAAGATAGGAAGTGCATCTATTAATCCTATTCCGAAGTGCAGCTAGAAGCGGATAGTTTATATTAAGTCCTATCAACTGAAGTATATATAGTCCAATTAAAACTATTGTAAATGTAATCAGCACTAAAGTCATTTCAGCTTTTAAATAGTTTCCTACAGCAGTAGTTATTTCTTTTAAATGCATACTTGTCTTTTTAACCCACTGTTTAGGAAAGTGATGTTCTACCTGGTCTAATATATATAATTTGTCTGTACAAATAAAATATGTTGAAAGTATAGTTATAACAATATATATAACTAATATCGGCAGAGAAGTTATTCCTTGAAGTATCGATGTTAAAAAAGATGTTATCCAACTAGCTACAGTTCCTAACAAGTCATTTGCTCCTGTTTCTAGCATCACTACTACTTGCTGAGGTATATTAAACCTATCAAAATTCAAATTGTTAATATATCCTTGAACTTGATAATATATTCTCTCTATATGTATATTTAAAGTTTGGAGCAAATTAGATGCTTCTGTCACCGCTCTAATCATTCCCCAAGAAATAAGACCTATTAATATACTAAATATAACTAAAAGTACAATCGTCGCCCCTGTTTTCCTGCTTACTTTAGTTCTAACAACTACTGTTTTAATAATAGGTTCTATCATTAAAGAGATAATAAAACCTATTAGAAATGGGATATAGAATATAGCTAGTCTAAATCCTAGCCAAATAAGAAGAAGAGAAACTGCTAATAGCGCAACCTTTCTAATTACCTTAATACAATACCCCATGTCTACAACCATAAAATTACCCCTTTGTACATTCTATGTCCACTACATATATGTTTATTCTTTACTCTGCATGCTTTGCACCATCACCACACTCGCAAATGCCTTTCACTGTTCCTGCTACTATATTCGTATTTACTTCCCTATTATTCGCTAAATCTCCCATTGTTATTATTCCTACAATTTGATTTTCTTCAATAACAGGAACTCTCCTTACTTGGCAATCACACATTATTTTGCTCGCTTCTGACACTTCACTCTCTGGAGTCACATTATATATTCCTGTTGACATTACTTCAGATACAGGAGTAGTAGCCGGATCTTTATTGCATGCAATCGTTCTTAAAACCAAATCTCTGTCTGTAACTAGCCCTACAAGTTTCTTGCTTTCATTACAAACTGGTATGCACCCCACATGTTCTTCCATCATTAGTTTGGCTACATCTTTAATTAACCACTCCGGTTTTACCCAAACTACATTGCTGCTCATACATTCTTTAACTTTCATTATCTTTTCCACCTTTCAATTTCTAGAATATACTTTTTATAGCTTCCATATTCTTTCCAATTACTAAAAAAGTATACAAAAAAACAGGAAAGCGTTTGCTATACGCAAACACTTCCTGTTTTTTAACGGTTGATGCAACCATTTACTTGTCAGACACATCTTTATCCAATGAGCCACCACCACCCACTGAAGCCACAGCACGCATCATCCCATTGGGGACATTCCATCTTGTGCCATCCTCATAGATTACAGTGGTTTGGCTTGGCTCAACTCCAACGTGCTTAGCCAAGTCTTCTTCTGATGCAGGAAAGTATTTTTCTACCTTCTTAAGAATCCAGAAAATAAAACGCCCTAATTTCCCTGACATACGAAGTTTCATAGTGTAAACTCCACCATACCGGGAAGTTGTATTGCTGAAATCCAAGTAATTTACCTGGCCGGGCATCTCTTGGCTTTCACTGAACTCTTGGACCTCACGATGTGATCCGAATTTTGGCCATTTGCTGTTGCTGTCATCATTGTCTTGCCTCCGTTATCAAATTAGAAGTGCTCGGACTTCTTATCTTAATTTTACCATATTTTATACATTTTTTCAATTTTTTTAGTCATATTGGTTCGTTTTCATGAAACTTATTATATAGAGCAAAAACGGGTATACCTTCCCGTTTTCATCTATTCCTAAACTATTTTAATAGAATTCACCAAATCCTAGTTCTGACATTCTATAGTGCGGTCTTCTTGGTCTGCCAGGACGGCAATGGCAAGGCCTACCAGGGCGACAATGACAGGGTCTATAATGAGGAGGAAATCCTCCCGGTCTAAGAAGGTCTCGTACAAGCAGAACTTTTATAAAATCCTGTAGCAAGAAATTACGATTCCTTGTTTCTGTGCTTGCTTCTCCTTCTTTTACATTTGGATTTTTAACATCTCCATTCCTCATTAGATTGTCTTTTACATTCATTACTTCTTCTGGCTCCATATTACTATATACTTCAGTTACCATATCATCTAGCACTTCTCTTGTAATTCTTCTATGCCTGTATTGATTACAGGTTCTACGCACCATAGGATACATTATTCTATACACTTCTGGATACATATCATTTAGCTCATCCATTTCTGGGGCATAACTAGGCATTTCATGTTCTCCTTCATATGTATGATGCATTTCTTGTGCTCCTCCACAGCCAGGACACATATCATGTGGCATGTGATGATGTACCATGTCTCCCATATAATCACCATAATTTCGATAATTCATTTATCAAACCTCCATATCATATTTTGTTCTATACAATATATGTTGGTTTTTTGAGTTTAGACACAAATAATTACGAAAAAAGAAGTACAAGCACACAAAAAGCGCCATTACGGCGCCTTCTGCTTATATCTTATTACATTTCGTTGCTGTTTTACTTAACTACCGAAACATTTATGCATACAACAAAGTGCTGCTGCCTGATAGTTCCTGACCGGACAGCCTTCACTCCGCCTGCTAGGACACATATCACAATAGTTACGTTTTTCTAACTTTTCTGTGTATTCTTTTAACTTGTCAACTACAGCTTGTGCGCTGTGATTTTTCAAGTGAGTAGCATATCCTGTGGTTTTTGTTCCCACTTTAACATATACAAGATAATTTGCACATGCAATTGGTCCAGCCCATTCAATAGGACACTCCTCAGTATAGTCGCATACACTGCACGGATTAACTGCGTTTGATACCTGCGGCATCTTCTTTGCGACCAAGTATTCTTCGAGGCTATCGGCCTCTCCTTTGCTAAGGGTTCCCAGGTAAGTTCTCGTACCAATCTGAACGGCTACTTTAACCCGTTCCTCTACTACTGCTTTGACGCAGATTGCGTCATTTCCTGCTGTGTTAGTCATAGCTAACAACACTCCTTTAAGATATATTGTACACGGTACTACTACCGATACCACACCATTTTATCAGAAAACATATTTTTTGTCAATCTGTGCACTCTTACT
Source organism: Oscillospiraceae bacterium (assembly GCA_009785865.1). Taxonomy (GTDB): domain Bacteria; phylum Bacillota; class Clostridia; order TANB77; family CAG-508; genus WQVL01. The sequence goes on from WQVL01000018.1 coordinate 5,950, forward strand.
CTAAGCTAGATTTGCATAGCAAAAGACTTAAAGCAATCTCCTCTTTCTTCAAAGTTTTTAAACATATCAAAACTTGCACTTGCCGGGGAAAATAGGACTACCTCATTTTCTTTTGCTAGTTCCTTTGCTTTATATACAGCCTCTTCAAGTGTACTTACATTATGTATTTCCACTGTATGTTCTGTATTTCTTTCTAACTCTCTTCTAACTACTGCTTCTATTTTAGGTGCAGTTTGACCGGAGTAATATTAAGTTATGAACTTTCTCTACAAGAAGTCCTGCTAATGGTTCGTAATCTAATTTCTTATCATATCCACCCGCAATTAGAGTAATAGGTTCATTAAAGCTTTTTAGTCCCGCCACAGTTCTAGTAGGGCTTGTTGCAATCGAATCATTGTACCATCTAACTCCATCTATCTCTTTAACAAACTCTAATCTATGTTGAACACCTGTAAAGTTCTTTAACACTTCCATTTGTACTTCTATTGATACCAACGAGCTTGTAGCAGCTATAGCAGCAGATGCATTTTCGAAATTATGTACTCCCTTTAAATTCATATGCTTTACATTTATTATATGTCTTCTTAAATTATCTTCACATATCTTTATAGTTCCATCATCTAGAATAACGCCATCAGACAGCTTAGTTTTTCTACTGAAATACACCGCTTTACCTTTAGCACTTTTATCAAAGTTTCTAGTTATTTCATTATCATGATTTAAAACTACAATTCCATTTTCATCTTGAGTCTTAAATATATTTGATTTTGCATCTATATATTCTTCATAAGAAGTATGTACATCTAAGTGGTTTGGTGAAATATTTGTAACTACTGCTATATCTGGGCTAACTTTCATATCCATTAATTGAAAGCTACTAAGCTCTAGTACAGCTATTGTATCTTCATTCATTTCATCTACTTTTGTAAACAAAGGAATTCCTATGTTTCCTCCTAAATAGCATTCATGTCCTTGTTTTTGTATCATTTCATATATTAAGCTTGTAGTGGTGGTTTTACCATCACTACCAGTAATGCCTATTGTTTTACCTGGAAACAGTTCTAAAAACATTTCTATCTCAGAAGTAATTATCGCTCCTCTATTTGATTCTGCTACTAATTCTGGCAAGTTAGGCATACAAGAAGGACTACGAAATACTAAATCAAATCCTACAAGTTTTGACAAATAGTTTTCACCGAAAACAAATTTTATTTCATACCTATAAATCTTATCTAGAATTTCTTTATCTAAGCTTTCAACATCTTTGTTGTCAAAGACTGTAATTTCGCTTCCTAAATCATGCAAATAGTCTAATAGTGGTGCATTGCTTATCCCTAGTCCTATTATAGCTACTTTTCTTCCTTTTAAGTAATTATTGAATTCTTCTAATTTCTTATTTCTATACATATTAAATACCACCTATCTCTGTATTCATTTTATTATATTTCTTTTGTATAGTTCCAATCTTAAGCTATTATATATTATTTTGAATATTTTTTCTAGCTTCTGAAAATAATATTCGTATATATATTTTGGAGGTGGATAATAATGGGAGATAAAAACGAAAAGAAAGCAAAGAAAAACAAAGGCAACGCTGGTAATAGCAAAGGAGAAAGAATAGACAATAACAACAACAGTAATCCAGAAGATAAAAACTGCAAATAAGGAAATCAGATACTGTTTGCAAAGCCGGTTTTGAACCGGCTTTGCAAACTATCATTTTTTATTAAATATCCCCGCAGGCAAATCAAGAAATAGACTTTTATGGAAAAATGTAGTATAATTAAAGGAGTTAAAGTCCACCATTATACTTTAGGTGGCTATGGTTGCCATTGGCCATAAAATTAAGAATTCCTAAGCACAAACAAAAACAAACAATATTAACCCAAATGGGGAGGAATTAAAATGAAAAAAATCATGACATTGGTAATTCTAGTTGTAGCTGCAATGATGTTTGCCGGATGCGGCAGGGACAACAATGATGAGCAAGTTGTAATTCTTACACAGGCCGAATACGACGCCCTGCAAGCGCGTCTCGCGGAAGCGGAAGCGCAAGCGGAACTGCAAGATATACGGCAGCAGCTTGCTGAAGTCACACGTCTAACATGGGCGCCGAATGCGGATACCCGAGATGGTCGTCCGTTAGAAACCGATGCGGGCATAATTTTTACTACGTCATCTAATCACAGCATCGGGCCCGAGAATCGTGGAGACTTTGTGTTCATGAGGATGTGGAAGTACACGGAAGGAGAATTAGAAACTCTAGAAGGTGATTGGGAATTGTTTTCCAGTCACGAAATAATTCGTGTACGCTTTTTCACCTATACGGGTGACATCATTGGGACACAACAAGTGCATGGCTTCTCCATAATTATCGATAGCGACATGAATTTGGAGCTACAAAACGGCACAGCACTTCACAAAGTAGTAGTGTACGTTAGAGGCGATGATGGCCGGATGTATTCCGCCGAGTTCGCCCGAAGCGGTAAATAAAACTGAATAGCAACTACGGAAGAACTTTTCCCCACACACAATGGCACGTGTGGGGGATTTTTTTGTAAAATTGAATCTGTATACCAACTTCCCAAATTTATTTTAAACCCCTTGATATATGATACTATAGATGAATTGCTTTGTAATGAGTTTCAAAAAGAATACTACAAACAACTTAGAGAATTTCTGAAAGAAGATTATAGGACTACTACGATTTACTCGTATTAAATATCCCTACAACACATTGAATTTAATGACAAAACGTGGTAAAATATATATAAGCTGACAAGTTTTTATGATACAGTAGTTTTTCGTATCAGTCAGTGAAAAGTCTTGCCAATCGTAAATAAGATCGCAAACACATTTCGTATTGCTGGTCGACCAGCGAAGGGAGCTCCTAAACTTATGAGAAACGAATATGATGAAACACGAAGAGAAGCACTACGGGAACGTATCCGAAACGCGGCCTCCGAGGGCCATGCCTCCTTTTATAGGAACATGTATTCAGGCGAAGTCAGGTATCTGAAAAAACAATTGGGGTTAGACGTAACTCCAACCGATACCAACGTGTCTTGCCCCGGAAGCCTAATTAAAGCACAAGACCTCAAGCCGAACGAAGTTCGGTATGAAGTTTCCGGAAACTTCGAGCTTGCCGTTAATATAATAGACGGCAAAGCTAGTCTCAAAGATGCTTAAAACCTAACACCCAAAGTTGGCAGATTTTTACTCTCACGTCTACTATATAGCGTGGGAGGTTTTTTTATGCAATAAGCAATAGAACACACAAAATATATACTAGAAGAACTTACATTAAATATCAAGCTCCTCTAGTATCTATGTTTCTAATTCAAATATTTCTTTAAAAACTGCCCTGTAAACGATTTTTCATTCTTCACAATTTGTTCTGGTGTACCACAAGCTATAACTTCTCCACCCTTGTCTCCACCTTCTGGTCCTAAATCTATAATATAGTCTGAAGTTTTTATTAAATCTAGGTTATGCTCTATAACTACAATACTGTTTCCTGTATCTACTAGTCTTTGTAATATATCTATTAGCTTATGAACATCAGCCATATGCAGTCCTGTTGTAGGTTCATCTAAAATATATAAAGTTTTTCCTGTTGCTCTTTTAGACAGCTCCGTTGCTAATTTAATTCTTTGAGCTTCTCCTCCCGACAATGTTGTTGAAGCTTGTCCTAGCTTAACGTACCCAAGACCCACATCATATAGTGTTTGCATTTTTTGTTTAATCTTAGGAATGTTTACAAAGAATTCTAGCGCTTCTTCTACTGTCATTCCAAGAACATCAGAAATAGTTTTCCCTTTATATTTAACCTCTAATGTTTCTTTATTATATCTTTTACCCTTACAAACTTCACAAGGCACATATACATCTGGTAAGAAATGCATTTCGATTTTTAATATACCATCACCTTGACATGTCTCACATCTTCCTCCCGAAACATTAAAACTAAATCTTCCTTTTTGATATCCTCTTAATTTCGCTTCATTTGTACCCGCAAAGATATCACGAATAAAATCAAATACCCCTGTATATGTTGCTGGATTAGAACGAGGTGTTCTTCCTATTGGTGATTGATCTATATTAATTATTTTGTCTATATTCTCACTACCAGTTATTTCTTTATGTTTTCCTGGTTTTTCACTTGCTCCATTTACTTCTTTAGCAAGTCCTTTGTATAGTATTTCATTTATTAGGGTACTCTTACCTGAACCAGACACTCCAGTTATACAATTAAATACTCCGAAGTGGTATTTTTACGTCTAGGTTCTTTAAATTGTTTTGTACTGCCCCTCTTATCTCTATAGCTTTTTTGGAATGCTTTCTCCTCTCTTTTGGTACAGATATTTTAATTCTTCCACTTAAATATTGTCCTGTAATAGATTCAGTAGTATTTTTGATGTCCTCTATTGTTCCTTGAGCAATAACATTACCTCCATGCACTCCTGCTTTAGGTCCTATATCTATTATTTGATCTGATTCATACATTGTATCTTCATCATGTTCTACTACTAATAATGTATTACCTAAATCTCTTAACTTTTTTAATGTAGTTATTAGTTTGGCATTATCTTTTTGATGAAGCCCAATACTAGGTTCATCTAATATATATAGAACTCCTGTAAGTCCTGAACCTATTTGTGTAGCTAAACGAATTCTTTGAGCCTCTCCACCTGATAATGTTCCAGAACATCTAGATAAAGTCAAATAATCCAATCCTACATCAACTAAGAACTGAAGTCTCTTATCTATTTCTTTTAGGATTTGTTCTGCTATAATTCCTTCTGTTTTAGTAAGTTTTAATGTGTCAAAATATTCTTTTGTTTTAGTAATAGGCAGATCAGTTAATTCTTTAATGTTTTTCTTTCCAACAGTTACCGATAGTGTTTCTTTTTTCAATCTAGCCCCTCCACATGATGCACAATCTGCATTAGACATATACATCTCATAGAACTCTCTCATTCCGCTAGACCCAGTTTCCTTATATCTTCTTTCTAATGTTGGAATTACTCCTTCAAAAGGTGCTTTAAAGTTTCTAGTACCGATAGATGATGTATAACTGAATTCTATTTCTTCTGTTCCTGTACCATATAGGATTTTATCTAAAAACTCTTTTGGCAGTTTTTTAATAGGCACGCTAATATCAACTCCATAATAGTCTCCAATGCTCTCAAAATACATTTTAGCCATTGTATCGCCTTTTTTCATAGTACTAGCTCCAAAAGCTTTAATTCCATCATAAAGTGTCTTATTTCTATCCGGCACGATTAAATCTTCATCCATCTTCATTAAATATCCTAGGCCCGTACAGCATGAACACGCCCCAAAAGGGTTATTAAACGAAAACATTCTAGGTGTTAACTCTTCAATACTTATATTACATTCAGGACATGCATAGTTTTGACTAAACAGCATTTCTTCTTTATCTATGACATCAATTAATACCAAATTATTAGCATGACGAAGTGCTGTTTCAACACTTTCTGTTAATCTACTTCTAATATCTTCTTTTATAACTAATCTGTCCACAATTATATCTATACTGTGTTTCTTTTTTCTGTCTAATTCTATATCATCAGTAATCTCTACTACTTCCCCATCTATTCTTGCTCTTATAAAACCTTCTTTAGTAAACTCTTCTAATAACTTTGCATACTCCCCTTTTCTTCCTCTTACTACAGGAGAAAGTATTTGTATTTTAGTTCCCATAGGTAATGCTAAAACACTATCCACTATTTGATCTATACTTTGCTTTTCAATCTTTTTACCACAATCAGGACAGTGAGGTATGCCTATTCTCGCATACAGTAGTCTTATATAGTCATATATTTCTGTAACTGTACCTACTGTTGAACGAGGATTTTTTGATGTTGTTTTTTGATCTATAGATATTGCTGGTGATAGCCCATCTATAGATTCTACATTTGGCTTTTCCATAAGTCCTAAGAACTGTCTTGCATATGCAGACAAACTCTCTACATATCTTCTTTGACCTTCTGCATACAAGGTATCAAATGCAAGAGATGACTTTCCTGATCCAGAAAGCCCTGTTATAACTACAAGTTTATCTCTTGGTATTTTTAAATCTATATTTTTTAAATTATTCTCTTTAGCCCCTTTAATCACTATGTCATTCATTAATTAGCCCCCATTTCTCTATATTAACTCATCCATTATACAAACATAAGTTTTGTTTGTCAATAGCTTTTTTCAAGGAAATTCTTTAGAATTGAAATAAGTTGACACTCTACATTTACTCAGTCATATGAAAAAATGTGACTTTTTAAAAAATTCACAAACATATGACTGACCCCTTCCAAACGGAAGGGGTCAGGTGCTGCTGGAATTGCGCATTGGTAGGAACCAATTTTCAGCTCCCGGTATGACGAAAGGAATGCCTATTAATATCACACATACAATAAAGGCTCCCAACCATACCCAGAAGTTTGCTTTGATTTCCCGCACATTCTTTTCGTGAGAAGATAGTGTTTTCTGTTCTGAATTCATAAAGCTCACTCCTTTTATATTTAATACACAATCCACTACTTCAAAGTATATTTGACCTTATTATATCATACTTTATACAATTTTTCCAAATAAAAAAACACCCTTGCTATGCCAATACTGGTTTAGTAAGAGTGACTTTCTTTTGTTAGTTATTACATAAACACTATTAACTAAAGGCAAAAAAAGAAAAGGGCATTCTGGGTTACCCTTTTCGTCCTAAGACCTATGATATTTGGTTTCGGTCTCCCCGGCTTATCCAAACTCCGGGGACCACACAGTGGCCAGTTGATTTATACGCGGTCTGTGTGTTTGTAAACTTCTTTGGATCTCTGTCCAACAGAAGTGTCCCTTAATAGGAACCGAAACTTCTTCAATCTCTATTGAAACTGAAAGAACTAGTCCTAGGACATAAACAAGTAAAATAGTATACATATTTACCTCCTGGAATTTCGTTAAGCTACAAACAACAGACCGCGTTAGAGGATAAGGTTATACGCCATATGATTGCTATTATTATTAGCTTTCATTTTATCTCCTCCTCGTTTTTATTTAACAACAAAAACAATTTAACCCAATAGAGAGAACATCCCAGCATGTACACTATTGACTTTCCACACTCTACAGCGCGACTATGTTCTGTAATATATCATGGAAACTCGGCAAAGTCAACATAAATAGATGAGTGTTGATTTAAAATCATACACATGAACTTCTATCTTCATAACTTCTTCAGCAAAGTGAAACCCCCGGCCAAAATGACCGAGGGTGCGTTATGGATTTTTGTATTACAATTGTGTTATACGCCTGATTCGACTTTTGCAGCTTCAAGTCGATCTTCCAGTTCTTTTGGCATGTTGGCCAAACATCTGTAGATAACACGCGCTTCCCAATCAGCCTTATTCCATGCTCTAACGGCAGCACACCTCTCAGGACCAAAGCCATCTCCTGAATCAATAAGCGTCTTTTGGGCTGCCTCAAGTGCTTCCAACAAAGGCAAAAACCGTTTACGATTTTCTTCCATCGTTATAGCACAATCAACCTTTGCTGTTTCGAGCCGCTCATACAGGCTCCCAGGCATATCGCAGTGAAATTGTTCACCATAGATGCGAATTGCAGCAGATACAGCGATGTCGTATGCTTCAATAGCAAGACACCGTCTGTAATCATTGCCATTGCCTGATGCCCTAAGACGTTCTGTTGCTGCCTCACTTATTAGCAAGTAAGGAGTAAATCGATCCTGCTTTTCCATAACTCTACCTTCTCTCTTTTCAATATATTAAAAAATGAAGGCACAAGTCCTTCAATTCTTAACTACACTTTGGATTTAAAACTGAAGAACCTCTACGCAAGCTAATCTACTTGTATTTTTCAATTATAACAGATTGTCAACATAAAGTCAAAGCATTTACCTTTTAGCTAAACATATACATATATCACTAAAGTTACATCAAAAATGAGGGTTTAGTTTCCCTCATTTTTTGATGCTGCTTTACTATATTATCTTACACATTTGCAATTAGATTGTGAGTCAATTTCTGAATCATTACACTCTTGCATTGATTTGAAATCATCTATATGAATTTCATTTTTCATAACTTCTTCGCAATTACCATACACTTGAAAATATTCTACAAAAACTAGTTTGTTAATCAATGTAGTTCCTGTAGTTTTCATTTCTACTCCTATATTGGCTGTACTAGAATATAGAAATTCTTCACAAGAAACTTTATCTTTTCCAGCTACTACACTTGCATACACATGAAACTTTGCTCCCTCAGGAACACCATAGTCTCCTGGATTCACTGTTTTCGAGCTACCAGCCAGAATATTTCCTGTACCACCTGTATGAATTTTTCTTCCTTCAGAATCTTCATAAATAAACTGTAGACGTACAGTAAAAGCAGCATGGTTAGTTAATTTCACCATCTTAACCATTTTCTATTTCCTCCTTAAAATTAATACCAAAGAGATAAAAGTCCACTTTGGTATGTAGTGGAGGCTACTTCTACTTTATATTTTATGCTTTTAGGACGACTTGTGTGTATTTAATGTAGTTTCCTAATATCACTTATTCTCCGAGTTAATAAAATATTTTCTTCCAAGAATATTGCAACTCCATCACTGCTATTAGAGTCTATTACATAATCTGCCGCCAGCTTTGCTTCACTAGTTCCATTTCCCACACAAACACCCATTCCAGATTCCTTCAACATCTCTACGTCATTATCAGCATCACCAAAAGCAAGAATATTTTGCATACTGAACTCATGGTTCTTCAAAATTTCTTTAATTCCATTTGCTTTTGACACACTAGACGGATAATATTCAAGATCTGTTTCCCATGTGGAAACACCTTTGTATTTTTCATTTCTTAAAGACTTAGCATGTTCTATAACAACATCCATATATTCTGCTGTTTCAGTAGTAATAATAATTTTCATTTGAGGCTCTGTAAACAAAATAACTGGATCCAATTGTCTACCTTTGAATCCAGTTGTTTGAGCAAAATATTTACTATGCCTATCTTCTTTATAGCTATATGAAAATCCATTTGAAAAAACATGAAAATTAACATTTAAGTCTTTGAAATGATTAAAGATCTCATGACATTCTTCTCCTGTCAATTTATGAGTAACTACTCTTGTGCCTTTTGTTTTATCAATAATCTGAGAACCATTTGCACCTATATATACATCACATAAATGACTTATTCCCCATGCTTCGGCACATTCTTCAATTCCTTCTAAAACTCTAGCTGTTGCAATTCCAAATAGGATTCCTTTTTTTCTTACTTCAGTAATAGCATTTATTATACGGTCTTCTACTCTTTCCTCATCATAAAGCAAAGTACCATCTAAGTCTGAAATAATTAGCTTAATATCTTTCATCATGCATTCCTCTCCTAAATGTTATTTCAAATATTTTTCCTCTTCTTTAATTTCTTTGATTCTTTCTCTAACCATATAGAACATAAGGAAATTATCTGCTGTAAATACTACAAACATTAGTATTAACCATCCAATACTTAAGTCTATAAAAATTAGAATTACTATAACTGCTATTAATTGAAGTAATGCCAAAAATCCTATTACTAGGGGCATAATGTATCCTTTATTCATATCTATCTTCTCCTTTTCTTGTTTCTTCTACAAATTATATCACAATATTACACTAAAATATACTTTTCTATAAAACTAGCAATTCCACCCTCATCATTTGAATCCGTTATATAGTCTGCTACTTCTTTTACTGTATCAAAACCGTTTTCCATGCAAACACCTACTCCACAATCTCGAATCATCTCTAAATCGTTATCAGCATCACCAAACGCAAGAACATTTTCTAATTCAAATCCATTCATTTTTACAATTTCTCTAATTCCGTTACTCTTTGATACTTGTGCAGGTACATATTCATAAAAACGCTTATCTGAACGAAACCCTCTGTACTTTTCATTCTTCAAAGACTTTGCGCGCTCCTCTATTGCTCCCATATACTCTTCTTTACATGTCATGATAAGTTTTACTTGTGATGACTTGAATAAGCTTTCTGGTTCCAATGGTAATGGTTTAAATCCTGTTGCTTTTTCTACCCACTCACTCATGTCATTTTCTTTATAGCTATATGCAATTCTATCTGCGAAGATATGAAAGTTAACGTCTAAGTCCTTAAAGTGATTAAATATTTCCATACACTCTTGTCCTGATAAAATATACGTATGTTCTTCTCTATTAGTCTTTTTATCACGAACTTGAGAACCTTGAGCACATACATATACATCACATAAATGCTCCACACCCCATTTAGCAGCACTACTTCCAATCTCATCTAACACTCTTCCTGTCGCAATTCCAAATAGAATTCCTTTTTCTCTAGCTTTAGATATAGCTTCTTTTGTTTTCTCAGTTACTATATGTTCACTTGTAAGAAGCGTACCATCTATATCAGCCATTATTAATTTAATATCTTTCATTCTACACTCCTTCATTAAACTAATAGTTCTAATTCCTTTATCCTATCTCTTAACTCAGCAGCTTTTTCAAATTCCATACAGCCCGCATGTTTAAGCATTTGTTCTGTTAGTTTGTTTATTAACTCTTCTACCGTTTCATCTTTTCCTATTTCATATTCAGTCTTAATATCTTCTACAATAGTGGCTTTAATTGTATCTCTAACCGATTTATTTATTGTTTGTGGAGTAATACCATTCTCTTCATTATATCTGGTCTGTAATTCTCTTCTCCTGTTTGTTTCACTAATAGCTTTTTCCATGCTGTCTGTTAATTCATCTGCATACATTATTACTGTACCATCAGCATTTCTTGCAGCTCTTCCTATTGTCTGAATTAACGATCTTTCTGAACGTAAAAATCCTTGTTTATCTGCATCTAGTATTGCAACCAAAGAAACTTCTGGAAGATCTAGTCCTTCTCTAAGCAGATTTATTCCTACTAGTACATCAAATTTACCAATTCTTAAGTCCCTAATTATCTCCATTCTTTCTAATGCCATTGTATCTGAATGCATATATGTTACTTTAATATCTACATTCTTTAAATATGCTGTTAAATCTTCTGCCATCTTTTTAGTAAGGGTTGTTACTAAAATTCTTTCATCCTTAGCTACCCTTATCCTTATCTGTTCTATTAGATCATCTATTTGGTTTTCTATTGGCTTTACTTCTATCTTTGGATCAACCAATCCTGTTGGTCTAATAATTTGCTGTACTGTTTGCAAACTATGCTCTTCTTCATATGCAGCAGGAGTCGCGCTAACAAATATACATTTATTAATTCTTTGCTCAAATTCTTCAAACTTAAGTGGCCTATTATCAAATGCAGAAGGTAATCTAAATCCATAGTTAATTAACGATTCTTTTCTAGCTCTATCTCCATTATACATAGCTCTTACTTGTGGAATAGTTGCATGAGACTCATCCACTATGAACAGGAAGTCATCTGGGAAGTAATCAAATAAGGTAAATGGCGGAGAACCTTCTTCTCTTCCACTAATATGTCTTGAATAGTTTTCTATACCTGAACAAAAACCTGTTTCAATCAGCATCTCTAAATCAAAATTTGTTCTTTCTTCTATTCTTTGAGCCTCTATCAGCTTATTATTTGATTTAAAGTATTCTATTCTCTCTTCCAGTTCTTCTTCTATTGTAGTTATGGCTCCCTTTAATTTTCCTTCAGAAGTAACATAGTGTGAATTAGGAACTATCATAACATGAGTTCTCTTACCAATCGTTTTTCCTGTCAAAGGATTTATTGCAGAAATATTCTCTTTCTCATCATCCCAAAACTCCACTCTAATTGCACTTTCAGATTCATCTGAAGGATATATCTCTACTAAATCTCCTTTAGCTCTAAAAGACCCTCTTTTGAAATCTAATTCATTTCTTGTATATTGCATGCTTACTAATTTCTTTAAAAGCTCATTTCTTTCCTTCTTCATTCCAGGTCTAAGAGATACAACCATATTTTCATAATCTATTGGATCTCCTAATCCATATATACAAGAAACAGATGCGATAATAATGACATCTTTTCTTTCAAATAGAGATGCTGTTGCTGAATGACGAAGTTTATCTATCTCATCATTTATAGTAGCTTCCTTCTCTATATATGTATCTGACTTAGATATATAGCTTTCAGGCTGGTAATAGTCATAATAACTTACAAAATACTCTACTGCGTTCTCAGGGAATAGCTCTTTAAATTCGGAATAAAGTTGTCCTGCTAATGTTTTATTGTGTGCTAATATGAGTGTTGGTCTTTGTACTTTTTCAATTACGTTTGCCATTGTGAAGGTTTTTCCGTGAGCCTGTAACTCCTAGAAGTGTCTGGAATTTATCCCCTCTGCTTAATCCTTCAACTAGCTTTTTTATTGCTTCTGGTTGGTCGCCTGCTGGCTTAAAATCACTGTATATTTTAAACATTTTTCCTCCTTTGTGACCCAAAAAAGTTCCCCTATAGCACAAAAATTCGTGTAACTGTGGATATCTTTCGTGTAATTCACATTGAAAATTCGTGTAATTCGACCTTTTTTTGTATGATTTAGTATTTTGAAAACCTCATTTTTTTGTAAACATAACGACAATTACACGAATAGGGTCACAAAAACATATTTTTCTTACTAAATGGCATTAATAATATTTAAAATAAATTACAACATTAAATATCATCAAATAATCTGTAATGGATATTTTTTCTCCAATAAACATTTTTGTCATATTTACCCACATGTTCCAAAATAGAACATATGCTATTTTTTAAAGCAACCAATCAGATATACTCAACTTTCCTACCCTTGAAGTCTTCCAATAATAACCCATCTTCATCATTTCTAACTACTCCATTATGGCATAGTGGAATCTTCGCACCAGTTGAGTGAGGGATTAAAATATATCTCGGTATCCACCAACCACCAATTTTACCAATAAGTGAAGAAATAAGTTCTTGTCCTAATAATGGTTCTGTTCTAAAATGTTCCACCCCTTTAACTTTAAAACAATGAAATAAGTAATATGGTATTACACGATTAGTAGCACATTTACTTAATAACTCTCGCAAAACAGAAGTAGAATCATTAACACCCTTCAGCAAAACAGATTGATTCAAAATAGGTGTACCTGTTCTTTGTACATTTCGCAATGATGTTACGGTGTCTTCTGAAAATTCAGTCGGATGATTGAATTGCGTACATACTACTATATTGTTATATTTCGAAAGCATTTCGCAAAACTTGGGTGTGATAATGTGTGGATTTGTCGTAAATGCTCTTGTCCCAAGCCTTATCATCTTCACATGTGGAATATCTGATAAACCTTTAATCATGTATTCTATTTGGTCAACTGGTATTGTTAGCACATCTCCACCTGTCAATAAAACTTCTTCAATTTCAGGTAAATCACGAATGCTTTTTAGTGCTTCATCAAAATCATCCTTAGAATATATAAATTTGTTAGCATCTCTCCACCTTTCTTTTCTGCTACAAAAACGACAGTTAGCATAGCAAAAACTCGTTGTATAGATAATACAGCGATTAGGATATTTTTGAAAAACTCTAGTTGATATTTCTTTTTCATCGTCAAAAAAAGCTCCAATTCCTTCTGCATCTGATAACTCTAAAATATTAGGAAGAAATTGCATGGCAAGTTCTGGTAGAAATTCTGTTTCAAGACGATTTAATAAAAAATCTGACAAACGTATAGGATACATTTCATTTATATCAGATACTTTTGATTCATCTATACTACCCACACCATAATACTTCTCTAAAACAACATCTAATTTACTGTCCATATTTAACTTCCATCCTCATATTCTTCTTTATAATATCTGATATAATCTATTGTCACTATTTGATTTATATCATAATAATATTTACACAGTTTTTTATATAATAACAGACCTTCATTTTCTTCGCAAAATTCAAATAGAATATCTAATGTTCTTTGAATTCTCATATCTTCTTTTACTTTATTTTTTAATATATAATTCACTTCATTTTTAACTATATCATATTTTTGATCTCTTATTTCTACAACTTTTTTCACCAACGAATATAATTCCTTATCAATTTTCATAGGAATCTCACTTCTTGCTTTCTTTTAGATATTTTTTATATAATTCATCCATACTAGATATGTATTCTTGATCTTGCTTTATTCTAAACTTTTCATATTCCTTACTAGCTTTTTTTACTGCTTCCTTATGTGAAATACTGCCTGCATCACTCAAAACAGCTTTTTTTCTATATTTCAATAAATCATCTGTAACATTAATCCAATCTTGCATCATCATAATCCTTTGTTCTTTTGCTTCGGTCTCTGCTACTATTAAAAACATTTCAGTTAAGTCATTTAGTTTTTCTAATTCTTTTTTTACTAAATAATTTTTTGCCACACTAATGTCATACTTTAATATCTTACCATTAGGAGCTTCTTCCCACGTTGTAAGTCCCATATTAATTTTATTTGCATCAACTCTTTCATATATTAATTCTGCTGCTGTTTTGCCAGTTATTGCGTAGTGCAGTTTGTTTTGTACTATCTTGAAAAACATATAAGCTTCTTCTGATTTTTTATCATAGTCAATCGAGCAGTCAACAAAGATGTCTGTTATTTTTTGATATGCCATTCTTTCACTTGTTCGAATTAATTTTATTTTTTCTAGTAATCTATCAAAATATTGCTGATCACCTTTTCTCGCCTTCATGAATCTATCTTCATTTAATACAAAACCTTGTACAATATAATCTTTCAATACTTTAGTTGCCCATATCCTAAATTGTGTAGCCTTCTTGGAATTCACTCTATATCCAACTGCTATAATAGCATCTAAATTATATACCTCTATACTTCGTTTAACTTTTCTATTTCCTTCTTCTTGAACTAATTCCATTTTGGAATAAGTTGAATTTTTAATTAATTCTCCTTCATTATAAATATTGGTCAAGTGTTTAGAGATATCCGGTTGTTCAACATCAAATAATTTGGCTATTCTCTTTTGATTTAACCATATATTTTCATCTCTTAATATAACTTCAATACTAACTTTCCCTTCTTCTGTCTCATACATCAAGATTTCACTTTCTTTGATATCTTCACTCATTCAATGACCTCCTATTAACATATAAGAATTATAGAATATCTGTTTGTTTTTGTCAATATTCTATTCACAAAAAAATTGGAAATTCGATTGTTTTTCCAATTTTATTTATTCTTCTATATCAATATATTTGATTACGGTTTCATCGATTTTTTGTGACCCTAATTGCCTCTTCCTTTTTTATCCATAATTAATTTTTGGGGTATATTTCTATTATATTTTTTATTGCTTTTCCTATCTAAAATTTCATTACACGAATTTTACACGACTAGGGTCACAAATTCATTCTGTATGTTTAGTGTTTTCTAGTACATTTAGTGCTTTTTAGTCCAATTATTGTAAACTAAACAACACCATCTAACACCTGATAACACTGGATTCGCTATGTTACTCGTTCTAGCTTACAAAATACTCAACTGCATTCTCAGGAAACAGTTCTTTGAACTCCGAATAAAGTTGTCCTGCAAGTGTTTTATTGTGCACTAAAAACAATGTTGGTCTCTGTGTTTTTTCAATCGCATTATCCATAGTAAAAGTTTTTTCTCTGACTATCCATGTTCTTCCCCTCTTTTATTAAGTCCCTCTCCATCTATATTATTCTTTGCTGCTCGCTTATGTTTCATGGTTCTAAATAATAATGCCAAAGCAACTGCAATGATTGCTAGTTCTAACAAAAAAGACCAATGCAGTACAAAAGAGATTATCCAATGACTATACCTTGCAGGTATTTCTATAAGCATAATTCCTTCATCTCTAAATGGATATAACCAATGAATACGCTCTGTAAAGGTATCAATCACTAAATGTACAAACCAATTTACAAAGAAAATCACGTAGTATACTCTCATTTTCTCAAAGAATTTTAAGCGATATAATGGAATCGTGATAATAAGTGTTGCCAACATTACAATTGGTAAATGCGGAAAAAACTGACGATGTGAAATTGTGCTGTTGAAAAAATAAAAGTATATTAAGCCTAAATCCGGCAACACACTAAATACTAAACTACTTATAGTCACAGATAATTTATTTTCCTTGTTAAATTTTCTGGATATAATGTACCCGCGCTGGAATATGTGCAATTAGCATTTCTTCACCCTCTTCTAACCTAAAATAGACTCTATCATTCAAAAATTAATATCCAGTTCACTTCTCTTCTTATAGGTTCAAAAACCTCTTCTTCTCTTGTTATATTAGGTGTATTAATTTCAAGTTCGTCTCCAAGCATAACTTCTTCTATTCTTTCTATCCATTCCTCATACGAATCTGCTTCATTTATTGCAATGTGCTGCACCATCTTTTTAATGCTTACTATAACTCTGTCACTCTGAATCTCCAGTATAGTAACAATCACATCGTCTTCCCAAGGAGGAGGACTATTTTCATGAAGAAAAGTAATGTTACCAAAATCTCTTAATGCAAGTGCAGCCCCTTCATTTAGCACATATGTTGTACCATAAGAATCATAGGTATCAACATGAGTAGATGTTTCTCCTGGTCTCATTCCATGTACTGCTTGACCTTCTCTTGATTCAAAATAGAAAGTTGAAGTTTTCCTAAAACTTAATTCTACCATCGGGAACATTTCAGCTAAACATTCATAATCATCTCTTCTAGACTCTCTCGTCTGCCCTCGTGTTTCTGGAATGCCTTGTGTAAATTCAACATCAGCTAGGATTTTAAAGGCTACTTCAAGGCTGGAGGCATTATGAACCACAGCGGAAATCGCTTCTCCATCCACATATAGTACAACCCCTACCTCAACACCGTATTCAGTTTCTACTATAAATCTTGATTCACTATTTTGCGGGTAAACTTCAAAAATTTTAATATCGCTACCAACACGCAAATATTCAGTTTGAGGAATTGGAATTTGTGCTACTTCAAGTATGCGATCAGTAACATCATTAAATATGTAGGTATCATAAAACTCTTCTATCATTCTTTCAAATGATCCGCTAGGAGTATAATCTATAAGAAATGCTATCTCAGCTTCATCGTATATATTCTCGTACCTCAGTATTAAGGGTCCACTATTCATACTAAAAGTAAGAGAGTTCCAACTAGAGTTTGTTGGGAGTGTTAAAGAATCAAAAATGTTTAAAAATCTTTCCACTTCTCTTTTGTTTCGTATATCGCTCTCTCCTCTACCTGCTTGCTGAAAGAAAATTACTGATTCAGAATAGCGACCTTGTTCAAACAACTCTCGTATAGTGTTCAGTTCTTCTATCCCATCTAAGGCTACAAAAAAGTGTGGAGAAACTACATAATCATTAAATGGTTCACTTTCATTCTTTTGCAAAAACGCTAATATAGCTATAATCGCTCCCACCATTAAAATAGTTATCAGAATGAGTTTTATAATTTTTTTCTGATTCATATTAATACCTCAATTCTTAATATAGTTATTGCTTTTAAACATTTTAGCTTCTTCATTCTTTTTCTCCTGCTATATTTTTTTATTCTAAACTAAGATAAATTCCTATCAGTATAACAGCATTATAGCATAAAAAATGAAGGAGTAGTTTATTACCCCTTCATATATCCGTCTTTCTATGTTAACCAGTTTTCACTGCTTGTAACTGATTTCTATTTTTATATGCACTTATTCTTTTACTCATTGCTGGCACAGCGGTTAGCACTCCTACTACTATGGTATTCATAAATACATATCTATAATTAAATGCAATTCCTCCACTTATGTATGTAAATATACTTTGCCCCATTACAAACTGCGGGAATAAGAAATAGCAAATAATATCTATTACGATACTCCAGATTAATACTGAAAATATCGCTATAGTTTTATTGCTATATTTGCCTTTAAATAGCTGCCCTAAAGCAAAAACTGTTGCAAAAGCCATTATATTCATTATAGTGAATACTAATCCTGTTGTTAAATTTGAGCCCATTAGCATAAATACTATCCAAAGAATTGCAAACACTATATTAGCCTTTTTATTTTTACTATATGTACTACCTACCATTAAAATTGAATTTAACATTTTCTTCCCTCCTATTCAAAGCTTTCTAAACGAAACTCTATTCTATCATTGTCTTGAACTGTATAATTTTCTACTCCAACAGTGGCAAAGTCACCATTCACATAATAGAGCCAAAAATAGTTATCTCCTTGTTCTTCTCCATTAATTGCGGAAATAAATGCACCGTATGGTGTACTCTCTGATTCTATTTCTAAACCGTCTATTTCATTTAAAATTGCAAACAAGTTTCCTTCTTCTGTTTCAATATTTATTTCAAAAATTACTGTTCCTTCTCTATCAAATACTGCTATTTCAATATTTTTTAAATATTCACTATCACCATTATTGTTACAACCGAGTTAGTACAATCATACTAGCGATTAATAGCATTACTAAAATTGTTAAACTAGCTATTTTCTTCATTCTAATAATCCTCCTTCTATTTAGGTTATACTTGCTTTGATCTTATCCTCCTTCCTAAATAGAGGCAAGTTACTCTATCGTCTTTGGCGATTAAACTAATTACCGGTATTCGGACTCCTACTTCTGCGAGTAGTTACCGTAGCCAGACTGTCAATGATTTTCACATTGTTCCCCGAAGATGTAATTAGCAGCACTAATTTAGTACTTTATAATTATATCACATATTAAATAATATTAGGTACAATTCCGTTCTTAATCTGCTTTTTATAATAAATATTTACAAAGAAGTAGAATAAGCAGTCAAAGGGTCTAGTAATTATTTGCTTAGTCAGCAATGTTCTTTTGATGATGTTCCTTATTTTGAAAACCTCATTATATAAATTCCAATAGCTTTCAGTAAGTTCTTCAGGAGTCATATTTTTTGGTATATGTACTGCTTCACTGCCATTATATGAATATATGTTTTTATTATATATTCTGTCTTGTTTCTTCATATCTTCATAATATTTTGTTCCTGGTATTGGGGTTAAAATATAAAATCTTGGTACTGCTATATGATTATTTGAAATAAATTTTGCTGTTTCTTTTATGCTCTCTAAAGTGTCCCCTTCAGCACCTACTACCATTTCTGTTGAGATATCTATTCTAAAACTACGAATTATCTTTATTTGTTCAGAGTAATTACTAGGGTTAGCCCATGCTTTGTTCATACTTACTAAGCTTTCCTTAGATATACTTTCTAATCCGAAACTTAAAGCAAAGCAACCACTTTTAGATATTATTTTAAGAAGTTCCGGATCTTTTGCTATATCAATAGAGCATTGAGTCATCCATCTCATTTTAAATTTTTTAATCTCGGTACATAGTTTTATTGCATAATCCCTATCTGAAAATATATTATCGTCTAGTAGTAAAAATCTATTAAATCCTAATTCCTTTATCTTGCGTATATCTCTTACAACCTCATCAATATCCCTTTTCAAATATTGGCCTTTATATAAACAATATACTGAGCAAAAGCTACATGTTTTCGGACATCCTCTACCAGCTTGAACAGGCAAAAAGTTTCCTATTTTTTTATTTAGTAACAATTCATATTTAGGTAACGGAGTTTTTAATTCCGCGAGCTTTTTTTGATATGCTTTCTTCAATGTACCTCTTGAAAAATCATTTAGCATTTCTGCCCAAGTTTCTTCAGCATCACCAATCATTACAGAATCACAATATTTCTCCGCTTCCTTTGGCATCAAACTCACCATATATCCACCAAGAATAACTGTTTTACCTAATTCCTTAAACTTCTTAGCTATATCTATTGTTCTAATTACTGCATGCCCCATACTACTTATCCCTATTAGGTCTGCATCCGTATCAAAAGGCACATCTTCAATAGTCTCATAACATAGGCTCACTTCATATTCCTCTGGTGTTAATGCAGCCAAGAGCGGCAATGCTAACCCGTACAAAATATAATTTATTCTTTTTAATTAGTTTACCTTCACCATCATATGGTGTGGGCTGAATTAACAATATTTTTTTCCTTTTCACAACTACACCACCTATCCATTAGGAACTATTCTATTCTTTATTTGACTTCTATAATAAACATTACTTAAAAAGTAAAATAAGCAGTTTAGGGGTTTTCTAAATAGTTGTTTAGTAATTAATGTCCTTTTAATAATATTCTTCAGCTTATATACTTCATTATAGAGCTCCCAATAACTTTCGGTTAATTCTTCTGGCGTCATATTTTTTGGTATATGTACTGCTTCACAAGTGTTATAAGAATGCAGTTCATGCTTATATATTCTTCCCTGCTTCTTCATTTCCTCATGAAATTTCGTACCTGGTATTGGAGTTAAAATATAAAATCTTGGTATTGCTATATTATTATTTGAAATAAACTTTGCCGTTTCTCTTATGCTCTCTAAAGTGTCTCCGTCGGCACCTATTATCATTTCTGTTGCAACATCTATTCCAAAACTACGAATTATTTTTAGCTGCTTAGCATAATTATTAGGATTTGCCCATGCTTTGTTCATACTATTTAAACTGTCTTGAGAAATACTTTCTAATCCGAAACTTAGTGTCATACAACCACTTTTAGCAATTATTTTTAGCAGTTCTAAATCTTTTGTTACATCAATAGAACATTGCGTCATCCACTTAACTTTTAGATTTTTAATTTCACTACATAATTGCACTGCGTATTCTCTGTCTGAAAATATATTATCATCCAGTAAAATAAATTTCTTGAACCCTAATTCTTTTAGCTTTTTTATGTCATCTATAACTTCTTTAACATCTCTTTTAAAATATTCACACTTATATAGAGCATGTATTGAACAAAAATTACAAGCTCTTGGGCATCCTCTTCCTGCTTGTACAGGCATAATATTTCCAATACTTTTATTTAATAATAATTCATATTTTGGTAGTGGTGTTTTCAATAATGTTAACTTTTTTTGATATACCTTTTTTAATTTCCCATTCGCAAAATCATTAAGCAACTCACCCCAAGTCTCTTCTGCGTCCCCAATAATCATTGAATCACAGTGTTTTTCCATCTCCTCTGGAATTAAACTTACCATATATCCACCCAAAACAACAGTTTTGCCTAGTTCTTTAAACTTTTCAGCTATTTCTATGGTTCTAACTACAGCATGTCCCATACTACCTATACCAATCAAATCTGCATCAGTATCAAAAGGCACTTCTTCGATAGTTTCATAGCATAGCTCTACTTCATATTCCTCTGGTGTTAATGCTGCTAGAATAGGAAATGCTAACCCTACAAAATATAGCTTTTTCTTTTTAATTAGTTTACCATTTGCATCATATGGTGTAGGCTGAATTAAAAGTATCTTTTTCATTGATTTCTCCTACAAATAATATTTTTGATGTACACTCTAAGAATTTGATTAAATCCAAACATCATTCTAAGATTATTTTTAAATGGAAATGTTCTAAGTCCGTATTTAATAGAATGCCAATTCAAGTTAGCTGGTATTCCCAGTTTTAAAATTTGCCAATAATATTTTTTCAAAGTCATCTTCGATGGATAAATCACAACATCTCCAAAACTCCACTTTTCATAATCTTCTTTTTTATATATTAGTCTATCTTTATATTCTTTATAAAGTGGTGTTAATGGATGCGGAACCAGTGGTGTAAATGATATTAATTCTGGCTTCAAATGTTTAAGATATTGTTTTAACTTCTTAAAGTCTTCTTTTGAAAAATCAGGATGCAAAATAAATGTCCCCCATGCGGCTATGCCACTATTTTTCAAAATTTGTGTAGCTTTATAATTCTCGTCAATTGTTGCACTTTTATTCCATGTTTTCAACTGCGAATCGTCAAAAGTTTCATAACCTATTATTACTGCTTTTAATCCATTCTTGGATAACCTATCAAATAGATATTCCTTTTCTAAAATACTATTTACACTTCCATAACACATGTACGTTTTTTTAATATTTCTTTTTTCTAATAAATCTAAAAACTCCAATAATCTCTTTTCATTTATTAAAAAATCACTATCACAAATCATTATATTCGGTTCTTTTAATGATTCTATTTCATCTACAACATCTTTAATTGGCAATTCAGTAACTTGTGCTGTTTCTAATCGCCACCTAACACAAAACGAACAACGATTTCGGCAACCATAAGAAGTTTGTATAATCGCGCACGGCTGATATCCTGTATATTTATATTTTTTTCTATATTTAGATGTAGATTCTCTATCTATTTTTACATATTCATTCTGACATGCCGGTATTGTACTCTTATAACCTAATTTTTTACTAAATACCCCCATTATTTCTTCACTAGTATTTTCCTGAATCTGCTTTATCAATTGTTTAATGTTTTCTCTGGTAGTTGTTTTAAATACATAGTCAATATTTTTATCAAAAAATGCTTCTGGAGAGATGCTTACCTGAACACCACCCGCTAGTACCTCTATTTTGTTATTCATTTGTTTTACTTCGCTTGCCATAAGTGCAATATTAGTAACATCACTACACTGAGAAGTAAATCCTATAATATCTGGGTTAAATTCTTTTATGTATTTTTTAAATCTTCTTTTAGGTTCAGCCATAAAATCTAAGAGTAATACTTCATGACCTTGTTCTTTAAATATGGTTGTAAGGCATTCTATTCCTAGTGGTTCTCCAAACATAAAGTTTCTTATTGATGGAACATTTTTATTTAGGCTTGGTCTAACTAACATTATTTTCATTATTTACCTCCCACTAACTTTTTAAAATATTGTATATTAACTTTAAAAGCACCTACACTCAGTTTCATTGTATCATATAGTCCATATTTCCTTATCATATGCCATGCACTTCTAGGGTTAACTGTTATTTTATAGTAGAGTACCATTGTATACCAATAATATCTCCTAACCGATATATTCGAGGGTCTCACAACTAAATGTGCTAAATCCCATTTTTCGTACTCATCTTCACGGATTATAAAGTCTTGTTTGTACTGTTCGTATAGTTCTGTTCCTTTAAGTGGTGTCAATGGTTGTAAATTAACAAATACTAAATTCAACTTTTTGATCCATTTTGCTAAAGCTTTAAAATCTTTTTTTATCCAATCTAGCCCCAGTATGAAAGTCCCATAGCATTCTATATCATGTTTTTGAAGAATCTTTACTGCTCTTTCGTTCACTTCAACTTTAGTTTTCTTATTGTAATCCATAAGTTCCTTGCTGTCACAAGATTCCAACCCCACTATTACTGCTCTAAGTCCGTACTGATTTAAATAATTCTATTGTTTCTTCATTGTCTGCTATAAAATCTGCTCTTGCATATATTAAATACTTTTTTTCAATTTTATGCTTTTTTAGAAGATGGCAGAATTCTTTTATCCTGTTTCTATCGACTAAAAAATCATCATCTACTATGTATATTTCTTGCTCTTGTATAGTTTTTAATTCTCTGATTATATCGTCTAACTCTCTATAAAAGTAATTACCATCAGTAATCTCTTTACAAAAACAAAATTTACAATTATATGGACACCCAAAAGAAGTTTTTATTAAGCTGCAGTTCCTATGAAACATATAATAATATTTTGACCTGTATTTTTTTACTTTTTCTCTATCTGGCGGTAAATACTTAAATTCAGTATCCTTTTTACACTTGGTATTTTCATTATATATAGCTTCTAAGTTCACCTCTTTATTTGTTTTTATGCTCTCCAATAATTCTATAAACGTTCTTATACCATTTGCTCTGATAATATAATCTATCTCGTCACAAACAAAATCTTCTGGATTCACTTCAGCATGCACTCCACCAACTACTATTTTTATAGAATCATCACATTCTTTTATCTTTTTTGCATAATTTTTTATTATATTAACGTGTGCAATATACCCCGTTATCCCTACAACATTCGGTTTGTATTTTTCAATATAATGCTCTATCTTCTTTTTTTCTATAATCATATCTATAATATCTACAGTATGTCCCTCTGCTTCTATGTTAGATGATAGATACTCTAATTCTAATGGCTCACATATCATTACATTTTGAAGGCCAATAGTACCTTTATGCGGTTTTGGTCTTACCAATAATACTTTCATAAACTACTTCTCCAAACAAAATAATGCTATTGTTGGCATATATCTTTTTTCTCTTATTATTTTTATACTCATACATTCCAATAAAGCAACATCAAATAATTTTTTCATATCCTCTACCGATAAATATTCTGCTTTACTTGTAGTTGCTTTAAGTAAAAACGTTATTATCTTATCTTTTAAGCTATTATTAGAGGCATTAGCAATAATAACTCGCCCACCTTTATTACATAAACCAGATATTTTTTTCATCATCTGTTCTTTATCTGGAAAGTACGGGAATGCGTGAGTACATATAATTAAGTCAAACATTTCTTTTGTCTTATATCTTTCAATAGATATCGCTTCAAAGGTTATATTCTTCCCATAATTATCTTTTCTTGCTATTTCAATCATATTTTCTGCTACATCAATTCCAAAATAGGATATATCTTTGTATTTAGTACTTACCTCTCTTATTAATTGACCTGTTCCGCATCCAATTTCTAACACTTTAATGTTATTGTTTTTTTCCATTAAAGATGAAATGATTTTGAAAACTTCTCTCCTAGTTGGTCCAAGAGAATATTTTTGTACCCATAATTTATTATATTTGTGAGCTAAGTTCTCCCAAACCTTATAATCCATCTTTTTTCCTCCACAATGTTTTTATTGACTCAAACCAAAAATCAATAGAAGCCGGAATTATTGATTTCATTTCAAATTTAGCGAATACTTTTGCTTTGATATTCAATTTAAGTAATTTATAGTACAGCTTATAAAATTCTGTTAGGAATGTAAATTTACTCATTTTTGTAGGATTCATTATTAAATGTACAAAGTCCCATTTCTTATAATCTTTCACTGTAATTCTATCTTTATATTTTTCGTATTGCTCTGTTCCAGGCATTGGCGTTAATACTGAAATAGTAGACAAATAAAGGTTGTGCTTTTCAATGAATTCATATAGCTTTTTAAAATACTCTTTTTCAGCATCAATGTCTATCATAAATAGCCCAATACAAGTAATGCCGAACACTTTTTAATACTTCGATTGCTTGTAACATTATATTGACATTAGTCTTTTTATTATACTTTTCTAGGACTTCATCATCTATTACTTCTAATCCTACCGCACACATTTTAACACCGATATTAGCTAACCTCTGCATTAATTCTGGATTGTTTGCTATAAAATCAACTCTAAAATATAGCGCATAATTCTTTTTAATGTTTTGCTGCTCTATTAACTCAATAAAGCGCTCAAGTTTGTTTTTATCCACATAAAAAGTGTCATCAACAAGCCATATGCTATCACAATCTATATTCTTGATTTCTTCAACCACATTTTCTGGTTCTCGGCAAATATATTTTCCACCATTCAACAATGTAGAAAAACAGTAATTGCAATTATTAGGACAGCTATAACTTGCTTTTACGATAGCACATGGCTTCATATTAACGTATCTATATTTGTTACTGTTTTTATAAAAATGACTACGATTAGGAAATGGCAATTCAGTAACATTAAAAACTTCTCTTTCATTTTGTATCCATTCTGAATTTTTGAAATAGCATATTCCTTTTATATCTTCTAGTTTAGCTTTTGCACCCAGTTTAATAATAGTTTCGAATGGTTTGAATCCGGCCACTATAGCTTACAATATCTATACCGTCAAAACAGAAGTCTTCTGGTTTTACTTCTGCATGTGGCCCACCAACAATAATTTTAATATTAGAATTAATTTTCTTGATTTGTTTTGTATATTTTTTGATTACTTCTATATGAACAAAATTAGCAGTTATTGCCACAATATCAGGCTTAAACTTTTTAACTGATTTAGTAACATTATACTTTTTCAATGTCATATCGCATATTTCAGATGTCACATTATTTCTATCACAAATTGCCACCATATATTCTAATTCTAGTGGCTCTGTTACTACAACTGATAATTTCGTAAAAACATTTTCAAACCTAGGTTTAACTAATAATACTTTCATTCTGCTCTAATATCTTCTCCTCTTTATAGACATCAAACTTTTGTAAGTTATGTTTATACTCCAAAAGATTTTTACTTTTATTAATTATTTTATTTAGTATCTCATTTGTATGATGCACATAGAAATATCTTTCCTGTAGCTGTGCTCCCATTTTAAGCTTAGTTTCTTCAGATGTTTGACCAAAATCTATAATTTTGCACTTGTTCTCAATAGCATATTCTATTATCTTATATAGCATGTAGTAGTATAAGTCTGCCACATCTACATCGTAATTCATACCACACAACATGAAGTACAGTGTTTCTTTATGTTTTTTAAGTAAAACAAAACCAAGAGCCACTCCATCTTTAGAAAATAGTATTTTATCACTATCCACTTTATCAAAAAATGGTGCTTCTAATCTCTCTAGCTTATATGGTGATTTTTCATAAGTTCTTAAATATAAATCATATACCGTTTTAGGGCATTTACCTTTTAATTCTTGAATGACTATGTTCTCACAATTTACTATAGCTTTACTAATTCTTCTTCTGTATGAACTTCTGAGAGATGACATATATTCATGGATGTTTTTAAAGTCATTAACAAATATACAAGTAGGCAATGTCTTTCCAACAGTAATTCCTTGTTCTGGTATTGTCTTTTGTACATTTAAAACAAGTTTTACACCTTTGATAGTTTTAATATAGTCTAACATCATCTTTTCATTATTTGTATAATATCCTTGCTCACTTATTGAACACGGCATACCAATAATTTTTATCTTCATACTTAACTTGAGTTTTGCAAAAGTAAATATATTTAATTTCATTTTAGATAATATAAAAAATGCAAAATCATCATTATTTCTTATGTAATAATATTCTTGTGGAAACAAATTATTTTCTTTAAGTAAATTGATAAATTTCGCATCAAATGGAAAGGGTAATTCTACACTACTTACAATGCTATTGAAATCGTCACTTTTTTGAACCTGTAAATCTCTATATGTCTTTTTCATACGCCACATACCTTCTATACAAGCCGTCACAGAATCCTTCACCAAGACTGTTAGAATCAACATTTTCCTCTAATACCCAAGAACTTTCACCTTGTTTTATTCCATACTCTTTTAGCCTCAAAATTACTTGATATAGTAATGCTATTGCTAGCCCAGATTTCCTATACTCTTTTAATATACAAATCTCACTACTTTTTGCCTTCTTAATCTTCTTATTAAAAAACAAGTTTTTTATATATGTTTTTGCGCCAAATTCTCCTTTAGGAGGAACAAGCTCATTAAAATCAGGATACCAAAGAATAAGACCTACTGGTTTATCTTCCTTAAATGCAAAAATTAAAGAATCCGGCTTCATAAATAACAATAGTTCCTTAAGCATTTCTTTATCTTCTTCGTATGTTCTGTCGTAATAATATCTAAGCCCAGAAAAACTTTCATTATTTAGATCAGTATATATCTTTGAATAATAATCTAATTTGTCTTTCTCCAAAAATTTAAAAGTATAAGCATTATTTATCTTGCCTAGTATTCGTGAATATCTATCAAACTTGCTTGCTAGTGCATTGTACTTGTAAGTATTCATATATATTTCATCACAATTTAGACTTTTAAAATATTCGTTATAATAACTAGGATTGCAACTACTTCCAAAAGAATTTTTAACATCAAAATGATTACTTAATAATCCTAATCCATAATTAACATGTCCATTTAACCCTACTACTAGCTTTGTAGCTCCATACTCTTTTCCAATTTCAATTACTTTATGTGTCAACATCTTTACTGCTTCGAATACATTTTCTTCGCTCTCAAAAAAAGATAGCTGCATATATTCTGGCAGTTTCCTTGTGTAGATAGCTATGCATGCACATTTTATACCGTTACTATCCTCCACCCAAATTGGTACTATTCTTTTGTCATTTGCAAAACATGTTTTTGAAGCAAACAATTGCCTTATCATAAACAAGCTATTATCTACAAAATGAGGATTGTTTCTATATATTCTTTTTCTAAATCTAATAAATTCCTTTTTTTGTGTATCTGTTTTAACAACTACCGCTTCCATATACACCACCTGTCTTTAATTAGTTCTTTTTTCATTAATTCAAATTATATCAGTTTTTTGTCGTTTTTTCTACTTTTATTGTTCATTACCTTTTATGCTTATAATAGTCATCTTTATTTCTATCTTTAAGCTTATTATAAGATTGCCCCTGTTACCATTTATTGTACACAAAAAAACAGAATAGGTTTCTCTACCTACTCTGTTACATCCGTATTTTCTATGGCTATTATCAACTGTATACTTTTTAATATTATCCTGCACTTACACTAGCACCTGCACTACCACTAATTTTCTTAAGAGTTTTACTTGGTTCATATACCATTTTAACGTAAAATACAGCTATTGAAACAATTTTTGCTAATTCAATCAAAATTCCCATTGGATTGAATGTATCTAGTGGCGTATTTAATAGTAGTACTGCAAATGCATAGAATATTGCAAATACACGAACATAGTGTTTACTTGGTAAGTATTGACCAATTATAAACAGCATAGCAGTTACAAGCATCAATATTTGCATCCATCTTGTTTCAGGTGTAGAATGTATAACTGCTTGCACAGCACCTATTAACCCAATAGCTAATGCTATGTATAAGAAAGTTTTGCCTGCAATTTTACGTTTTTTAGTGTTTTTCGCAAATATCCACCAGAAAACCATTCCTCTTAAAAAGCTAAATAAAGCAGCTAATATAACTGGTATTTGTGCACCTATTGTAATAAACATCAGTGTCCAAAATAAGCTTCCGATTGAAAAGAACAATAAGTATTTTCTTTGGTCCTTTATTTGATATGAAATAAAATCAAATATAATTGTAATAACCCCTAAAATTTGTGCAATGATAAACCAATGCATTTCAATATTAATTTCCATTCCTAAAAACATAATTTTCATTTCCTCCTTGTTATTACTAGAATTATATAAATTATTCCCCTAAAATACTATGGTCTGGACGGTCAGTCGAAAAGTCTATTTTGTTCACCATTTAGTAGTATAAGACTTTTTGTGCAAAATAAAGAACATATAACATTTATACTTAAAGTCATATGCTCTAATATTCTGTTTTCCCCTTAAATTCCCATTATAGACATTCCATTATCCGAAAAAATAGTTTGCCCTGTTATACTAGAAGATAACTCACTAAATAAGAATGTTGCTACATCTCCCACTTCTTTTTGTGTTACATTTCTTCTCAGCGGAGATCTTTCCTCAACCATTTCTAACATTACATTGAAATCTTTTATCGCTTTTGCTGAAAGTGTTTTTATTGGTCCTGCCGAAATAGCATTTACCCTTATATTATCTACTCCTAAATCTTGAGACAAATACATTACACTTGTTTGTAGCGCAGCTTTTGCAGCTCCCATCACGTTGTACCCTTGCATTACTTTATCTGCACCATAATATGTAAGCGCAACTAGGCTTCCTCCTGGGTTTAAAACTTTTTTTGCATATCTACATACTGCTACAAAAGAATAAGCAGACACATCATGTGCGTGTTTAAATCCTTCTTTAGATGTATTAATCATACCATTCCTTAAATCGTCCATATTTGCATGTGCAATACTGTGTAACACTCCATCTATCTTCCCATGCTCTTTTTCTATTATACTAAATAATTCTTCAACTTCATTGTCATCAGTTACATCACATGGGTAAATTTTACTTCTTGGTATTTCAGAAACTAAATCTTCTATTTTTTGAACATTTTCTGTACCATGATATGTAAATATTACTTCTGCACCTTGCTCATGAGCAGATTGTGCTGCCCCCCAAGCTATAGACCATTTGTTTCTAATTCCCATTATTAGTATTTTTTTGTCTTTTAAAATCATTTGACCTACTCTCCTTTTCCTATCACATCGCTCTAAATTTGTCATATCTTTGTTGTAGCAAAGTATTTGTATCTAACTTTTCAAGAATTTTTAAATTAGACAAAATTTCTTTTTTTACTATACCGCACATTTGCATTATTTCCTTTTGAGCTCCACCTTCTGGTTCTTCTATGATCTTGTCAATAATGTTCAAATCTCTTAAGTCCTTTGCTGTCATTTTCATTATTTCTGCTGCTTCTTCTGCCCTAGAGGAATCTTTCCAAAGTATAGTTGCAAACCCTTCTGGTGACAAAACAGAATATACTGCATTTTCTAGCATTAATACTCTATCGCCTACCCCTATAGCAAGAGCTCCTCCACTTGAGCCTTCACCAATTACAATACATATTATCGGAACTTTTAATCTAGACATTTCCAAAAGATTTCTTGCAATAGCTTCTCCGCTGCCCTCTTTCTTCAGCTCCAATACCCGGATATGCTCCGTTTAGTATCAATAAAAGTAATGATTGGTCTTCCGAAATTTTTCAGCTTGTTTCATTAACCTAAAGGCTTTTCTATATCCTTCTGGATTAGGCATCCCGAAATTTCTTTCTAAGTTTTCTTTAGTGCTTCTACCTTTTTGTTCACCGATGATTGTAACAACATAATCATCAATTTTCCCTATTCCTGCAACTATTGATTTATCTTCACCAAAAAGTCTATCTCCATGAAATTCAACAAATTCATCACATATATTCTCTATATAGTCTAAGCTGCTTGGTCTTTCAAGCAGTCTTGCTAATTTAACTCTTTCCCATGCTTTCATACTTCACCTCTTCTTCTAAATTTTATTGTCTTATTATAATCACATCTCCACATCTATTGGTGCAGTTCTAAAATCTTTGCCAGCGCCCTCTTCATCTCGTGTCTATGTATAATCTTATCAACAAAACCATGTTCTAACAAAAACTCTGATGATTGAAAACCTGTTGGTAACTTTTGTTTCATAGTTTGCTCAATTACTCTTGGTCCTGCAAATCCTATTAGGCTTCCGGGCTCTGCAAGTATTACATCTCCTAAAGAAGCATAGCTAGCTGTTACTCCTCCTGTTGTCGGATCTGTTAAAACAGTTATATACAAAAGCCTAGCTTCTTCTAGCTTAGTTAATGCTGCTGATGTTTTTGCCATTTGCATTAATGATACAACACCCTCTTGCATTCTTGCTCCGCCAGATGCACAAAATATTATAAGCGGTAGTTTTTCTTGTACTGCTTTTTCTATAGCACGTGTTATCATTTCTCCAACCACCGAGCCCATACTACCCATCATAAAATTTGCATCCATTATGCTAATCACAACTTTGTGCCCATCTATTTTCCCTGTTCCTGTTTTAACTGCTTCTTTTATATTTGTAGCTTTTCTAATTGCTTCTACCTTTTTTGCATACCCTGGAAAATGCAAAGGATCTTTTACTTCCATATCAATTTCAAGTTCTTCAAAGGTTCCATCGTCTACAACTTGTAATACTCTTCTTCTTGAAGATAGTCTGAAATGATTGTCACAATTAGGACACACACTTAAATTCGTATGCACTTCTTCCTTATGTAATATTTCTAAACATCTTTCGCATTTAATCCACTTTCCAATAAGCGCATCTGATTTATTCCCTTTGGTTTCAGAACTACTATCTACATATAAATTTTCTCTTTTTTTAAGTTTATCAATAATCATGTAAAAATCCTTTCTACTACGACATCATCTTCTCAACAAATGAGGTGTCATATTCTCCACTTAAATAAGTTTCATCATTTAGTATTTGAATAAGGAATTCTATATTCGTCTGAATTCCATCTATAACAAATTCTGATAAAGCACTTTTCATTTTACTAATTGCTTTCTCGCGTGTAGCGTCATGTACTATTAGTTTTGCAATCATAGAATCGTATGTATGAGGAATTGTATATCCAGAATAGATAGCTGTATCTATTCTAACCCCTTTTCCTCCTGGCATATGTAGTTCCACAATTCTTCCGAGGACATGGCATAAAGTTGTTATTCGGATCTTCTGCATTTATTCTGCATTCCATGCTATATCCTCTATACTCTATATCACTTTGCTTATATGATA
>WQVL01000019.1 GCA_009785865.1 Oscillospiraceae bacterium
CTTTAGTATATCAAAAGGAGGTTTTTTACTGAACGCTATCGCTCTTTGATTTCTCACGTGCATAGCACGTGGTTTTCCTTGCGCGACGTTTAATCGTCGCGCACAATAAAAACATCGCTTACCTTTTAAAATAAGCGATGCTTTATTTATCTTTTACTAGAAAACTATCAGTATAACCTTGTTCTAGCTTTTATATTTTTTATTATGCCTGTATAAGTTTCTATAAGACATCTGTCTGTATTACACCTACATGTCCCACATTTCTGCATTTTCGTTGATATTAAGGATTTGTAACTTATTCCCTAATCTTTAGTGTGCTTTTTTTACTTTTGTGCTTAATCTATTATAGATTGTAATTGGTCGAGTAGTTTTCTTTATTAAAAATTAATCAATGCATATTAATTGCGTATTGTATGTTTTAAAATTATATTTATTATAGAACTTTATAGCTTTATCATTATTAGATAGAGTAGTTACGTTAATATGGTGTATATCTTTTGATAAACAACTCTTTCTAAATTCGTCTATTAACAATTTTCCTATTCCGTTACTCCTATATGTTTCTACCACATATAAGTTGTATATATATGCAATTTGGACATTATACCAAGGTTCATTTTCGTTAAGATTTCCACTTATATATCCAATACATTTATCATCTATCTGTGCTACATATACAATGTTACTTAAGATTTGATTTTCAAAATACTCCTTCCCTTTGTCATTCAAGGACCAATCCAAATCTAATATACCATTATCTAAATTAGCAACCTCATATTCCATAAGTTCTTGGCTCAATGACTGAACATTCATCAAATCTTGAATTTCTGCTTTTCTTATTACTAAATTTTCCATAACTCCCCCCTTACAACTTACTAGCTATCTTTTTTCTCTTCTTTAAGTTTCATCACTTCTTCACCGGTTAATTGCTTATAGTTAATTTTACTAACTACTGATTTCTTTACATTGGATTCTAATTTTTTTCTAGCAACCTTTGTAACTTCTCCTGCTAGTTTCATGTCTTTCTTTAAGTTGTTGAACCCTTGTGTTTTATTCTCATTATGTATTTCGACTGCTGATGCTTCTCCTAGATTTGTTAACGCCAATTCAATATTTGTCATTGAATCTCTCAAATTATTGTGTTTTTCGATTTGTTTATGTTCTTTATATTGCTTAGCAGTTAAACCAAAACCTTCTTTATAAATCTCATTAGTCAGTATTGCATATTCTAGCCCTTCTTTTGCACCTCGTGTTTTCCATTCATCAGTTAATAAATGTCTTGTTATAATTCCACGTTCTCTTTGCTCAATCCAAGCTTTAGAATATCCTTTTTGTTCATATAATTTTTTCATTCTATCCATTGCTAATTCCGGATTATTTATTTCTTCTATCCTTTCATATCCTACTTTTGCAAGCCATAGTTTAAATGGTTCTGCTTTTGGTGATGGAATTGCTTGTATAATACGTAATAATTCTTCTGTGTTTGCCACATCTGTCAATCTCATTTTGCCATCTTTTGCAAGCATTTTCAAAGCGTTACAATTTGTAACGGTTTTGTTTCCTTCAGCTATAAGCCTTTTTTTAGTTACTCTCCAATACACCGCGGGATTACCACTTTCTGTTAAAACTTCAACCGCATCAACAATAGCAAAATACCATTTACCATTATGCCAAACCTTTCTAATTTCTTTTTGCTCAAACAGAGCAATTTTGTTATCTTTTTCCATAATGCAATACTCCTCTCTGCCCCCGTATTTGTATTTATTTTATATTGTTTTACACAAATAGTCAATATTTTTTGCGAATATTTGTTTTGCGACTTCTGTAAATTAAAATTAGAATTTCCCCTACCAATTTCCAATCTATTATCAGCATAACTTTGTTTCAACTTTTACAATTTTAAAACTTCTTATAAATTGCTTTGTATTAGGCCCCAGTTTGGCACACTATTCCTTGAAAGGATATATCAACCTTTGTAACTTGCAAAAAGATAATATACTTTTCATAACAAAATACAAACCTTAGTAGTAATTATGCTACTAAGGTTTGTATTTTGTTGTCTAATATTTTCTTTTATCTCTCCATTCCCTCTTCCTCTAAATCACTATCACTCTCTAATTCATCTCCATACTCAATTTCATCTCTTGTCTCACCAGTCTCTAACATTAATTGTCTCTTTCCTTCTAGAAGACTTTGCTTATCTCCTTCAATCTGATAGGTCTTCTCATCAACTTTAATTTTTCCACTATCACCTACAAGCTTTAGCATATCCGATGTTATTTTTCCAATTATCTTTTCCATATCTCCTTTTGCTCCTGATACATCCATTCCAGATTCTTCTGCTGCTTTTATAATTTCCAAATTCGATTTTATTAATTCGTGTTTAGGCATTTCTGTTTTTACTTTCAGAAAATCTTTAATAACTATAGCTTTAATAGTATTATCAAGAACCAGTTTTAGCGTGTTAATTATTTTTTTGTCTCCTAACATTTTATTAAACAAAGACCCCGATTCTACTTTTATAAGCTTGCTTTTTTCATATTCCTCACCTTCTCTATATATAACAGAGGCAATATTCTCGTATATCTCATCTATAAGAATTAACTTTTTACCAAATTCTGTGATTCCGTACTCTGTTCCCAACAACTGTATACTTAATATTTCAACTGTTTCCTCGTTAATGTCTGCTATCTTATCATCTGATAAATCATCAGAAAATTTTGAATAAAATCTTATTATACTTTTATATGTATTGCTTATACTTTCCCCTCTGAGCACTATTTCATAAAGCATCTCTATGGGATATCCTGTTTGCTGATGTCTATCAAGAACTTCTAAAAAGTCATCCATTTGTGAAAACAAGTCATTTACAATTAAATCTTGATCATCTATTTCTTCGT
Organism: Oscillospiraceae bacterium; assembly: GCA_009785865.1. GTDB lineage: Bacteria > Bacillota > Clostridia > TANB77 > CAG-508 > WQVL01. The sequence continues at coordinate 2,901 of WQVL01000019.1, forward strand.
TGTAGTCATTAACTCTCACCTTTAATTTTTCAAAATTTTTCAGAGCCTTCATCAAGCTAAATTCATTTGGGTCTGAAAAAATACTTCTAATTTCAGATGCTAGCGGATGTATGGCTCCCAAATATGTAAGATTCTTCACACGCGCACTGCCATGGCCTCTCGATTCTATTGCTTTACCAATCAATCCCTCAATGTAATTACCTAAAATTTCTTCTATTCTAAAAATCACTTTAATATTCGACTCAAATTCTCTTAATTCTTTTAAAACAAATTTATAATATTCTCTAGCTTGGTATGATAACATCTTTTCTCCCCCTTTTTGTTCGACATTATAATACCATATTTTTCAAGTTGGTTCAAGCAAAAGACGTTAACTCTATTTTAATATAGTCCTGTTTTAAGTTTTATTATTTCCGTTTTATAGTCTTGCCTTCAGAATCCATTCAAAAAGCTTACTAACAATTAAGTAGTTAGTAAGCTTTTCTTAATATATTTCATTAAAATTATAATTTGTTTGTTACAACTGCAACCCTTAAAAGTTTTCAATTGCTAAATCTGAATTTCTACTTACCACTCATCGCCCTCTAATTGTTTTTTATTTTGATATTCTTGATAGTCTTTATACTGTGGAGAATTCAATGCTTCTTTGCAAGCAAACTTTCTTCGGCAATATTTACAAAAACCTGTTTTTTCTTTTACATTTACTTCAACGGGAGCTCCGCAAGACGGACACTCAAGAGAAACAAAATTATCAGTCATAATAACTCCTCCTTACTTTGGCATCGGAATACTTCTGGAATTAGACTGAACAATAATTGAACCAACACCAGAAAATCTCGCTCTAAATTCATTCCACACAGTATTTCTCTCAAAAAAAGTTTCATATTTCAAATCTTTTGACCAAGCAACCAAATGATTTGTATCTACATCTATAATTCTTTGGCCATTTAAGTTGAATTTTTGAAGAACACCACATGAATCAACTATACAAGAGCCTGTGCCTGAAGTTTCAAGAATAGGAATCATAAGCCCTCCTGAAAGCATTCCTGTCCATGAACTTTGTTTTAATTCAAAATTAACATCCATATCACAAGCCAAAAATGCTCCACTTATTATGTGCCATTGCTCATTTGTACTGTCATTACAAGATAGCTCAATGATATCACCTGGTACACATGGTGCAATCGCAACTCTTGCTGGCTGTTTTGCACTCACAACACTTATCAATTTATTTCCTTGGCTAAAAAATCCTATCCTTTTGCCACCTGTTCTTTTTTGTCTTGTGGAATTATGCATAGTTTGAAATGTTAAATGAGGATCAGAATAAACCATTGTTCCTGGTTCAATACAAATTGATTCATTTTGTTCAAGCGAAACTTCTATAACTGGAAATGGTGTTGTATGTTTCTTCTCATATTTCATTTAAATAACTCCTTTTATATAAAATTTCTTACTTTTTCATTATACCTATATTACTTTAAAAACACAACTATTATTTTGAGCGATTTAGCATAATATTTTTCTATAATATCTAATTCTATCCAAGTCGTGAAATTTTACTTTTTATGTAAAATATGGTATAATTAAGTGTAAGCACCAGTGAGTGCGTTCAACATTTCTCTTAATTTAGAGAAGGGGCAGATACAATAAAAAAATATTAAACAAACAGGAGGAATACATGTGAAAAAATTCACATACATCTTTGTGGTAGCCTTAATTGCTTTTATATTTTTTGGCACTGGCAATACCACTAGTTACGCCAATGAAACTCGGGACTGCGACTCGCACATTGAAATCGTAGAAATGCTTCAAGGCTGGGAACCAGAGCAACTTCATGAACTCCTAACGTTTTTCGAACAATGGGATACTGAAGATTTGCTCTCTATTATCTCAATCACTCGTGATTGGGAACCCGAATTGATACGAGAGATGGAGCAATCCATCGAGCAACTCCCTTACCAGGAAGATCCTCTCCCTGGCAGAGAAGCTTCGTTTGGATGGACTATGGATCAACTATTGGACTATGCTAATAGCTCGGTAGAGGAATACTGCTCTAAAATAGATGTATCTCTCCCACATATAGGTAGAGATGAATATGGAGAGCTTTTCATAGCTGTTCCAATAAGTCCTATGCGTATGGCAGGATTTGAGTCTAACCCTCCTCTCATGTTTTTTTGCATGATCTGTAATCCGATTCCAGAGGAGGAGTACCATGCTCCGAATGAATTTACTGAATGCTCTTGTGAAGATCATTGGTTTCATGATCTGCCATTCATTGAATTTGAGCATATGACCCAAATAACAGACGGTCCATATTTCTATCTTTTTGAGCAGGCAAAAGAAGATACTATTTTGCTTCTCAAAAATTTAATAAATATCGACGTGTCTGACTTGCTAGAAGATTTGCTGCTGTTTGAGGAATGCGAATCTGCCGACTTTTTGGGAGCATATCTTGGAGGAAACAGAATTTCTATTTCTGTAGGAAAGCATCTGTGTGATGTACATGCAAAAGTAACTCTGATGCATGAGATACTACACTATCTCCTCGCAAGAATAAATCACGGAGTAGAGGGAAATCTGTTTATATGTGAAGAGGGAAAAGGAATGAACTCTCTCTTTAACGAAGGTCTTGTCACAATGCTCTCAGAATTTTTCTACGGTGTTAGCAATACTAATGTCTATGGGACTGGTTTACACGCAATAAATATTCTTCTGATAATTTACGGGGAAGATTTGTTGCTAGATGCCTTCTCAGGAAGAAGTTCTGTAATTAAGCATGACATGATAACTCTTTTGGGAAATGATCGATATAATGTATTCAGTGCTTTATCAGACCATTATGTCTATGATTTCATGCAGACAGGCGTTCCAAGAGAGATTAGCTCAAAGTTTTTTGGATTCTTACAAGAGTTTGTTTTCTTAAAAGGGTATTACTTCATTGTAGAACCCTCTATGGCATTCTGCTTTTATAGCGAATACTTCGAATACAACTTTTGTGAGTATTGCTCTGAGTATACCTTCTGCGACACCTGCTTTGCTATCGTTAATTAGATAGTAAGACAGATTTAGCTTGAAAAATTAATGTAATAAAAAAAGATTGGGGTCTGCCCCCCTCAATCTTTTTTTATTGCAATACCATTCTTGTATCTGTAATACTCTTCCGTTTCTACCTCTTATACCATCCCTATTTAGCTCTCTTTGCAATTGTGTCACCCCTAACTTCATCTGCTCCACAATGCGATCGGAATTCATGAAGATGAAAGTTTGTAGCTAATCGTACATTTCCGTTCTAAAGCTTTTTGAACCTCACGTACAGTGTAAATTTTTGCTATGCAACAAAAAGCCTTATAAGTATTGTACTTATAAGGCTTTTTGTTTGTGTTGAAGTAAAAAACAAACTTACGAAGCTTCGGCAAATTCAATGCCTAATTTTTTTGCAGCAATTAGAAGCGGGTTGTCTGGAGTCACTACTTTACTACCAGTAGTGGATACTTCCTCGGGCCCAATTACATCCTCAAGAGATATATAGCCTATTTCCCCATTTCTAATGTTTACCATGTTGCCAAACAGCCCTCTTTTTATCAGGTCTGCTGCTCCAACGCCGTATTGCGTTGATAGCAAACGGTCAAATGCCGAGCTGTTTCCGCCTCGCTGTATATGCCCTAGTGCGACGTGTCGCACTTCATTTTGGACTAACTTTTCCAATTGAGCAGCCAGTTTTGCTGCGACACCTCCGAATCGTACTGAATCGGGGCTATCGTCAACTACTCTGCCTATAACAGCTTCTCCACCAGCTTCTATGCAGCCTTCTCCGACTACGATGATGCTAAATGGGTCACCTTGACTATTCCGTTTTTCGATTTTTTCAGCAACCTTACGAACCGAATACGGAAACTCGGGCAGTAATATTACATCTGCCGAGCCTGCAATGCCTGCGTGCAGGGCAATCCATCCTGCCGAGCGGCCCATAACTTCGACTACAATTACACGGTGATGACTTTCCGCAGTAGTGTGTAGGCGTCCAAGCTCTTCCGTAACTATGCCCACTGCAGTATCAAAACCAAAGGTCTGATCTGTTCCTGGCAAATCGTTATCAATCGTCTTTGGTATGCCTACCACGTTTACTCCCTTACGCGTGAAGTCCCTCGCACTAGTCAGCGTACCATCGCCACCAAGCACTACGAGAGCCTCCACCCCTTCTTTCCTCATATTTTGGATAGCTATGTCGGAAACGTCCTTTATTAGCTTTTGGCCGCCCTCCATAACTTGGTACTTGAACAGGTTGTCTTTATTTGAGCAATATAGCATCGACCCACCTGTATGCAATATACCTGACGTTGTACGCAAGTCCAGCGGCATAAAGTCATTGTTATATAACCCTCTATACCCGAACTTGTAGCCAATTAGCTCACACTGCATTGTGTTGAGGCAAGCCCGTGTTAATGCGTGAATTACCGCATTAAGTCCGGGGGCATCTCCGCCACCGGTAAGAACTGCGATTCTCTTTCTTGACATAAAGTCCTCCTTCTGTTTTTTACTTACTTTTAGTTAATTACTAACAACACTTCTCCTTTCTTTAATCTTTTCTACATAATATTTATGTAGAAAGAAAGTACCTCATATAACGTTGTTACTTATGCCATATTAACATAAAATGTTGTGTTTTTCAACCAATTATCACTTTTTTGTTAGAAGCGGGAATTATTCCCGCTTCTTCAATCTTATATCATGCAATATAGTTCATATTAATTGAGCTATTATCTGCCATTCCAAAGCCAGTTCAATGCTCTTGATGTGTTTGGACCAACTATTCCATCTACAACTAAACCTTTAACTCTCTGAAAGTTTCTAACTGCGCTATCAGTTAATGGACCAAATATACTATCTTCAATTAATACTCTTCCGTTTCTATCTCTTATACCATGCCTGTTTAGCTCTCTTTGCAATTGTGTCACATCATTGCCTCTCTGCAGAGGACTTAGTAATCTCAGCAACCTTGTTAGATTAAATCTATCTACATTTCCACCAAACGTGCTCACATTTGTATAAGTTCCATCAGGATTTTTCCTAGCAAACCATTTTGTAGATCTTGTATCCATATGCACATAGCCTTGATGCACTGATATATATATTCCATTAAACTCTGCAGTTTCAGATAATCTTGCAAGTACCACTAAGTCGTTTGGATTATTAGTACGAATATCAAATGCTCTTCCTTCTAAATGCAATGAATTAGAAGCACCTCCAATATTTCTGTTATGAGTGGCTGTTCTAAATGCACTTGTAATTATAACGGGCTTTCCTATTTGTGTCCTTATTTTTTGTAACATTTCAACAGCATTCATATCAACTCTGACTTCGTCTGCTCCACAACGTGAACGAAACTCATTAAGATTAAAATTTGTAGTTAGACGCACGTTTCCATCTCTTCTTAAGCTGAATATTCTAATCATCATTCTTCCTCCTTTTCCTTATGCTCACTGTCTGCTGATTTTCTAGTAAAAAAATATGTGCTTACAGCAGTGACCACATTTGTAAATAAAGTAAATATTATTGTAAATACCTTCAGTAATATGGTCTCATCTCTTATAGTAACTAGCATAGTTATAACTACAGCTAACGTTATAATATATAACGTTAAAAGACCACTTGCGGTAATTATTGATTTTATATTAAGATTCATACATTTAACCTCCAACAGCTTCTTAAATATCCTCTTTACTTTCCATACTATTATTATATGCTTCATAGACAACTTATTTTACAACACAATAAAAACCTTAGAAGTTTAATGCTTCTAAGGTTTTATACTGCGATTTTTATCGCCTTACAATTTAAATTGACTAGCTAGCTTATCTATTGTGATTCCTCCCTCGTTTTTCCAGTCAATTTCAATATCGTTAAATCTTTTGTCTTGAAAATTATTTAACATTTCTAAGTCTTGTTCCTCCATTACAAAGTTTTGAGAGTCCCAGTTGCTATTTATTTTGTCTATTGAATTTGCTTTTATAATTGTACTTAACTCCTTCTCTTTCATTATCCAGTTAAGTAATATTTGGTTCTGAGTCTTATTATATTTTTTTGTCATCTCTACTAAGAACGGATAATTCATTGAAGCTATATTATTTCTTCTTAATGCTTGATAACATATGAACTCTATATCATTTTCTTTACAAAAATCTATTAGCCCTGCATTTTCGTAATATTTACATTCTAAATTATAGACACCTTCAAAACTGAATATTTTAAAATTAGCTTGTAATTCTTTGAGCTCTTCTAAGCTCGTATTACTTGCTGATATATGTTTAACCTTACCTTTTTTAACTAGCTTATCTATCTCTTCATATGTTTCCAATAATGGAATTTTAGAGGCATAAGAAACATGAATCTGTAATGCATCTACATAATCTACTTTCATTCTTCTCAAATACTCATCTAATTGCTTTTCTACATCTTCTCTTTTTTCTATATATGGTTCAACATGACACATTAAAAATATTTCATCTTTGTGTGCTTTTTTAAAAAACTCACATAAGAAATTTACTACCTCATAATTATCATAAAGCAAACTTGTACTCATAAGGTTCTGTCCTTTACTGACAGAATGTAATAAGGCTTCTAAAGTCTTATCTTTGTTTTCTAAATCTAGATTATAGGTTCCTATTCCTATTGGGTTAATTCTACTTATCTCCATAATCAACATCCTCTACTATTTTTATGATTATTCATAATTTTTCTCAACGGAAAAAATATGTTGTTTACAACTAAATAGATTTATAAAAGAATAAAACGCTTTAGCTGTTTCACTAGGTTTTTTCGACACTTCCTTAAACCTCTCTAAGTCTTCCATTGTTTCAAAAGTTGCAAAATCTGCCCACGTATTACCATCAACAAGTTGCTTCCATGAAATATATCCTTTTTGTTTAGATATAAATTCATTATTTAATTTTTCTGCCGCAAGCAAAAACTCTGATATATCTGCTCCTTTTTTTAGCTTATATGAAACATAATAAACTGCATTAGACATACGTACTATCCTCCTTTAAATTGTCTTGCCTTTTCTCAATCGCCTGGTATCGTTCCATCATCTGGGTCTCCGCCGTTTCCAGGTTCTCCTCCATCACCTGGGTCTCCTCCATTCCCAGGATCTGTCCCGTTACCTGGGTCGGTTCCACCACCTGAGTCTCCCTCATTTCCTGGTTCAACAACTTCTCCTGGTCCTGGGTCTACTATTTCTGGAATTGGCCCTGTACCTATTAGTACAATTCTATTCATTGGGATATATGAATCTCTAGATAGTACATGTCTTGATACTTCTACCCCATTCAATCTACGTATTCTATAAGTTACACTACTAACTCCATATCCTCCTTCTTGAAGAACATAATAGCTGCCCATTGGTATATCGTAACTATATTCATATATTGTACTCCACGGAGTAGTACTAATAATTCTTGTGAAAATACTTATATCATATTCTCTAGCTTCTCTTATACCCATAATACTTACTGTATGCACACCATTATGAACAGAAGATCTTATCATGATCGGGAACTCTCTTGTGTTTGTAAATCTAAAATCAATTGAACCATAAAATACAGTCGCATCTCTTCCCGGATCTAAGTATGATACTACAAACATGTGATTCGCTCTTGATGCTATGCCTAAATTAGCGTATAGCACAGCATTATATAGTGTTCCTGTAACTTGGCATATACCACCCGCTAACATCGGAACAACTCTTCCTCCGGAAAATCCTTGGCCTACTTGGTATCCCGCCGCCGCTGTTCTTCTTCCCGTTGTTCTATTAAATGAAAAAGTTTCTCCTGGTAACACTATTACTCCATCTATTGCTCTTGATGCTAATCTTATATTATTCGCTCTCGGTGCATTCCCTTCATAAAAGCTTGTTGAAAATGTAGCCAGTGTGTCTGGGAATATTCTTGTCCCTAAGTTGCGGAGAGTAATTGCTGGCACAGTTATTATCAATGGTATTAAATATTCTTCTTTATCTTCATCAAGTATTAACCTAGCCGCTTCTAAATCAAATCTCACCCCATTTACATGAGCTACTACTTGAAATGGATCTTCAGTATAATATGCATTTTGTGGTTCACTAGATATTTCGTAATATATTTCATCTATATCTATTGGATCAGGTTCAACGGCAACTAAATTTAATTGTATATTTTCTTCTCTATTGTTTTTTATTCCATATAGAATAAGGCTTTTTGTTTCTTCTAAATCTAGTGAGTCACCTTCTGTTCCTCTTAAAATCACTAAGTTGTTACCTTCTATAAAGTGTTCTGGGTGTATTACAACTCTTGGCAGTTGCTGCTCCATCATTGTTATAAGATCTTCTAAACCTTCTTCTTCATATAGAAGTTCTGGTTCAATATCATGGTCATCCATAAATGTTCTTATAATCTCAAAATTATTTACAAAAATGTTTCCGTTCCTTCCTACTGCATATGCTTCTTCCACTGCTCTTTCTATATCAAATCTTGCATCAATTTGGAATGGCTCCATATATGCTTCGAATTCTGCAGCTTCTAAAATAATCTTCCTATCTAAAATGTCAGTTAGCTGCTCTTCAACTTTTTGAGTTGCTTCTTCTTTACTAAGTCCACTTACATCTATTCCTCTTATTGTTACTCCTGAAACAATTGTACCGCTATTTGCATTTAACAATGCAAATATAACTGACAAAGTTACTAAAGTAAGTAATATGATAATTGCTACTATCGAAAATATAATTATCTTTTTCTTTTTACTTTTAGGACTTTTTTCTTTTTCAACCTTTTCTACATTCTTTTCATCTGTCGATTCTTCTAAGGTTTTTTTGTCCTTGATCTCTGTCTCCATTTGCTCTCTCCTTTCATACGTTCATTACTATATACTTAACTCTAATATATCTAAAAATATATAAAGTTAAGAAAGGATATATTCATTAATTTATCATAACATTTACCAATTCACAATAACTTTTTACATAATATGTTCTCAAAACTTCTTGTTTTTTAATAGTATGTTTTCTATATACAATAACATCCACCCGCAGAAACGGGTGGATGTTTATTCTCTCTAAAACATGAACACAAAATTGCCCTAAATATTTCCAATTTGTACTATCTCTCCTATTATATATCTATCTTATAGATATATATATTCTATATGAATTAGGGTCTATATATCCCAATGCCTCCGCTTCTTCTAATGAGATAAGTACATATCCTTGACTAAGCAAAGAATCTATTGCTCTTAGAACTCCATCAACAGTAGTTTCATATAAATCATGGAGAAGTAAGATCGCTCCATCTTGAGCTCCATACATAATATTTTGATACACAACATCATCATATCTATATCTCCAATCTAGTGTATCAACATTCCAAAAAATAAATGGCATATTAACTAGTTCACGAATATGTGGATTACTACTTCCATATGGTGCCCTTATAAATCTATTCTGTACCCCAAGCAAATTATATAGTAATATATTGGTTTTACTTACTTCATACAATATTTCTTCATCACTTAAAGTCGTAAACTCTCTATGCGAATATCCATGAGAAGATACTGTATGTCCTTCTCTATGCGCCCTTACGGCAATATCTGCATAATAATTAAGCTTGGTCCCTAAAACAAAGAAAGTAACTCTTATATCTCTTTTTGCTAATTCATCTAATAATCTACTAGTTGTATCCCCTGCTGGTCCATCGTCAAATGTTATTAGCATTACCCTTTGATTCCTTAAAGTTTCTATGTCTCTTGTATTTCTTTCTATACTTGGTAGTTCTACTATACCACTATTACCATCATGGACAATTTCGTTATGGTCAATTGCTGCAAATTCCGTACCTAGTCTTTCTGTTCTATTTTCCTCTGCAGGATTATTTTCTTGGATATCATGCATGTCTCTAGGTTCAACCACTAAAGCATTAGTTGTCTTGTATAATGCCACAACATGTTTTGTTACATCATCACTGCTAGCTATCCTCCACGAGACAAAACCAAGTGATGCTAGTAGAATGAATAAAAAAAGTATGCGAAATATCTTCACTTCTTTTCTATAAACAACTAATGCTGTTCTATCATTCATACTATCACCTCTTTTTCTTCATAATTTTTTCTCGTATACTATTACATAACTATTAAACATATTGTATAACATTTTTCCCTAAAACTCAACCTTTTTCATTGCATTCCTCTCATACAAAAAACCCATATGCAAATTTAAATTTACATATGGGTTTTTAAAATTATACCTTTTCACAACCACAAGTATTTGAAATAGAAAGATTTAATACAAATTTAGTTTCGGTCATTTCGTTTGTGATTTTCTTAAGAACTGAAAATACTAGCTCAGATTCTCCTTTTATCACTGTCGACATTTCATTAACCTCATAAGCAATACCAGCGTCTTTAATTATCTGAATAACCTTATTTATTTCTTCTTCATATTCTACTTTTCCTATAGGGTAATAAGCTAACCCACATGATATCATACTATTTTTTTGAAGCTCACACATACAAACCCTCCTACTCCGTTTTCTTCTTTATATTTTCCCTCATTTTCTATTGTATATTTGCTTTCTTCAAAGTTTGGTGGAACATATAAACATTCTTCTAAAGAAATGAAATTATCTTTGTCTAACGAAATCAGTTCTTCCTTTGACTTGAAGGTAGCAAAAGAATATGCACTCCCTTTAAAGACATCTGATGAATATAGCTTTTGCCATTCTCCACCTTTTTGAATTGTTCCGATAACAATTGTGCCATTTGGTTTCAAGACTCTTAACATATTTTTATATGCTTCTTGCTCATTTTCAATAAACTCAAATGTAGCCATAGAAATAATGCTGTCGAATGTATTATCTTCAAAGTCCATATTATATACATCCATATTCTTAAAGCATATATCTAAATTAGCTTTCATTTTTTCTTCGGCATACTCAAGCATTTTATCTGAAATATCAATTCCTGTTACATCACATCCAAGTTCTGCTAATTTAAAACTAAAATTACCAGTACCACATCCAATATCCAATACCTTTTGCCCTTTGCTTGGATTCAAGAGCGAAAACGCCGCATCAGTTTCTACTTTGTCAACAAATGCCCCTAATGCTGTTTGGTACCAATCATCATATCCTTCTGAATAATTATCAAAAACAATTCTCATTTTCACTTTTCCCTCCATGTCTTAAACTACATTATCACTTTTTGTACTCTTCCTACTATTCCAGATTGCAATCTTACTTTTATCCCTCTATGATGGTTCTTGCTATTTGTTAAAATGTCTTTTACAATTCCTTCAGTTAGCTCTCCTGTCTTTTGATGATGTTTTTGTACTACTAAAACTTTTGAACCTGGATTTATATCCCCTCTTTTCGTGTTGTCCTGTCCCACTTCTTCATTAGAGACAACTTTTTTTTGCTCTACCAGTTCTCTTACATCTAAACCATCTAAAAATTCTTTTCTTTTTTCATCAGATTGCATTGCTCCTCTTCTCTCCTTTTACTTCTCAAATTTATATATTGTCTTTTCCCTTTTCATACTATCCACATTATAGTCCAGGGCAATAAATTTATATCTTTTACTTACTTCATTTGTACTGAGCTTACTAAGTTCATCACATTCTCGTATATAGGCTGATATTTCTTTTTTTATATCATACTTGCTATACATCCACTCTCTTATAATTTTGAAATTATCTACATAGTCATAAGTTAAAGTCTGAATAAGTATTCCATCATCATTGAACATTTTAATGAGGTGCATATATATAGTATCATATGACAATTTTATATCAATTAATTTATTTTCTATAAAGTAATTTGTTATATATTCATACATCTCATAATAGCTATCAAATTTTGTTTCCATGTATCTTATACTTACTAAGAATTTTTTAGAGTTATATATGTAATCAAAAACTGTTTCAAACTTCTTCAAATATGCAATTTCTTCATATGTCATAAACTTATTTTTTAGCACTTCATATGGTGGATAATTTGAATACACATACTCAAATTCATCTTTTCTATCATATATATCTGTTCCTTTAAGCATCTTTAAAAATCCTAGTTGCATCTCATGTGGATACAACTCATATAAATCATTAAAACTCTTTTTAAATATGTCAGTTGTCTCATGCGGCAAACCTATAATTAAGTCTGCATGTATATGTATATTCTGCATGTTCATTAACTTCTTCATAACTTCTTTTTCATACTCAAAATTATATCTTCTATTAATTTCTTCTAATGTTTCTTTATGCGTAGACTGTACACCTATTTCAAATCTGAAAGTATCTTTCGGTACGCTTTTTAAAAATTCCAAAGTCTCATCATCTATGAGTGAAGCACATATCTCAAAATGAAATTCAGTATCTTTCCCATTATTAAGTAAAAATTGCCATATCTCTATCGCTCTTTTCCTATCTGAGTTAAACGTTCTATCTATGAATCTAATTTGAATTACATTTAAATCTAACAAATGTTTTAGATCTGCTTTTACTTGATCTAAATCGAAATATCGTACAGTTTTATCAATACATGACATGCAATAACTACATCTAAATGGGCATCCTCTACTAGTTTCAAAATATACTACTCTTTTATCGTAATTATCAGCTATGTCTTCTGAAATTGAAGGAATATCTGAAGCCTCTACTGGTAGTTTATATATTCTTTGTATATTTTCATTTTTCGCATCTTGTATGAATTCTACAATGTTTCTTTCACTCTCTCCACATAAAATGCTATCTATGTAGTCATATTTGCTAAGTAACTCTTCTGGGTTATATGAAACTTCTGGTCCTCCAAAAGCTATAATAATATTTGGATTTATCTTTTTAATATCACAAGCCAATTTCAGAGTTTCTTCTACATTCCAAATATATACTCCAAAACCTATTACGTCTGGAGTATAGCTTAGTATTTTGTTTAAACAATTAGATAAATTCTCATTAACATTCAAATTAAGAACAGATACATCTGCGACATCATCAATCTTATTTTTTAGATAGTATAGCGCAATGCTAGTATGTGTATATTTTGAATTTAACGTTGTAAGTAATACTTTCATTGTATCTAGCTCTCTCTTTCTCATTATTAGAATTATTGCGGATAAACTTCATTACAATCGCTCATAGCAACAAGCTTTGATACTCTTTGAAGTCTTTCTGCGCTTATAGCTTCATAAATTTTTTCATTACAAACATTAATGGCTTATGTCCAAAACCTTCTAAAGCTTTTTTTACTCTAGTTAATTCTTCTCCTATTTGTATTCCTTGAGGACAATATGCTTCACATTTTTTACACTTTATACACTGAGAAGCACTATATGATTCGCTTCTTATACTAGTATTCATTATATATTTAACTTTAGCTTTCATCTTACCTTCTACCTCTATATTATTATAGCTAGTCAGGCAAGTTGGTATATCCACTTTTTTCGGACAATATGGTACACAGTAATTACATCCTGTACATGGTATTTTTAGCTTCTTATGTATTAGGGTCTTCATTTCTTCAAACATCTTAAAATCAGCTTCTGTAAAAGAATCAGCTTCTGCTGTCTTTGCTACCTTTATATTCTCTTCTACCATTTCCTCCGTACTCATTCCTGAGAGCGCTACTGTAACTTCCTTATGATTCCACACCCATCTAAAGGACCAATCAGCAAGAGTTCGTTTAGTGTTCGATTTTCTAAGGATCGCATCTACATCTTTTTGTATCTTTGTAACTATTTTTCCCCCTTTGAGTGGTCCCATAACCATTACAGGTAATCCTTTTTTAGATGCATACTCTAACCCATTTTTCCCTGCTTGATTATTCTCATCTAGGAAATTATAGTAGATCATACAAAATTCCCAATCATAGGAATCTATAACTTTTATAAATTCCGATTGTCCTCCATGGTATGAAAAACCTATATTTTTAATCTGTCCCGCTTTCTTTTTCTCTTCTATCCATTTAAGAATACCTAGATCTACAAGCCTATTCCAAACTTGAATATCAGTTATCATATGAATAAAATAGTAGTCAATATATTCTGTTTGAAGTCTCCTCAATTGTGTATTAAAGATCTTGTCCAAATCTTCATACTTCTTTACTAAATATGGCGGTATTTTTGTAGCAATTTTAACTTTTTCACGATAACCTTTTGCAAGGACACGTCCTAATCTTTCTTCACTACTTGGATATATATATGCAGTATCAAAATAATTTACGCCATTCTCTATAGCATAAACTACTTGTTTCTCTAAATCTTTATCGTCTTTTGGAAATCTCATACCACCATAACCAAGCTGTGATAATTTATCTCCATTTTTGGGGTTAGTTCTATAAATCATATAGACCTCCTACTTATATTTTTTCATTTTTCAAATTGTTTTAATGTATTAATAATATTACTTATACCTTGTTCTATATCCTCACAGTGCATAACTGCTTTTTCTATAAAACATATATCTGTTTTATCTCTATTTAAAATGTTGTTTACCAATATATTGTACTCAACTTGTATATTGTTTTTCTTAAGTAGTTCCAAAGCTGATTTACTCATCATATTAGCATATACACTTGTTATCCTACCGTCTACTGCAATTAATGCTGCTGCTTTCCCTATTACTTTATCTGCTAGAAATGCGCCTACCATCTCTTCCTTATTGTTAAGATAAAAGGTCAGAAGCGGTTTAATCCCTCTTCCGCTCACAGCATAAATCAGCTCATCATTTTTAACAATAACACAGGAATATTTATTATCATTAATTAACTCTTTTATTTGATTAAGCATCTTGCTCCTTCTTCCTTTTAAAATACCTAAATAGGATTGGAATTAATATAATTTGTATTGCTATGCCTGGAATGCCTACTATAACTGCATTTACTACATTGTTTACTTGTATAACTGGCGTAAAGAATGAGTATATTGCTGTAAAAGTAATAGCATATGCAATTCTTCCTGCAAGCATTGTTAATATAAGTTTAGGTAACATTTTAAGTTTTGTATATTTAGTAAGTAGTCCTGCAACTAGCCCATATGTACCAAGTTCAAATATCATTATTGGCATCATTGGAAATGCTACAGGCATTCCTGTTAAAAATGTACTTATTATTGGAGATGCCATTCCGGGTAACTAGTCCATATTTGGGTCCTAATGTAAATCCAGCAAGTAATACTGGTATATGCATTGGCAAAAACATTGGCCCTCCCATACCAAACAAGTGAAATATTTGCGGCAGTGCTATAGCCGATACAACATAAATTATATTGATTAAAATCTTAACATTTGTCTTCGAATTTGAAATAGCTTCCATAGTATTTTCTCCTTACTTTTTTAATAATGTAATAAGTATATCGTTTTTATAGATCAATGACAAGATATATAAATAAAGAATATTTCATAGAAATTTCTGTTTGCCATCTTTACATTTAGACAATGTCGATGCATGCTTAGGTATAGAAAATGAGAATAAAGCAGATGTGGTTGCCACCATACATAAACAGCTCAGGTTGCGGAAAAGACGGTGGTGCTATGGTAGAACAAGCATTATTAACTACAATACATTTACTTTTCTTCGGATTAGTAGGCATGACTATTATAGCAATTTTTTTAGCTATTGCTCTTGTAGCAATAACTTTTAATAACAACAAAAAAACACATCTGTAAACTTGCCAGTGCGGAGTCATCGTTTTAAAGGCTGAGAAGAAAGAGACTTAGAATTCATGTAAAACCGCTCCGTTTATCTCTTGATAATACGAAGCGGTTTTACATGAATATTTTTTATTCTTTTGATCTTTGCTTATTACTTACTAATTCCTCGTGATAAAAGAAATTTGTATATTTGATATCATTCTCTTCGCAATATTCTTTTATCTCTTTGCTAAGTTCTTCCCAATAAGTTTTATTTTTTTTGATATAAATATCTACATATTGATCGTAATGTTGTGAATGTTTTTCTTTTATATAATCAAGTATAATCTTTTTATAATTTCCTCTTAAGTTTAAGTTTTCAAACCAATATTCATCAATATATTCTTTTGATTTTTGTATTATCTCTTTGAAATCCGTTATGTATGGAAACATTGGCGACATGAATAATACTGTCTTTATTCCGTTATCATGTAATGTTTTAAGAGTCTCCAATCTTTCGTTTATAGATGAAGCTTTATCCATATCATTTTTGAAATTTTCGTCTAAAGTATTTATCGACATTGATACCTCTAAGTTTTTCATTTGCTTTAATAAATCTAAATCTCTTAAAATCAATTTTGACTTAGTTGATATATTTAATCTGCAATTAGCGCCTATTAACTGTTTTAAAATATTTCTAGTTATTCCGTATTCTTCTTCTATAGGGTTATAGCAATCTGTAACCGATGATAAAAATACTGTTTTATTTTCTATTTTTTTCAGGTTAATCTTTTTATTGCACCTTTTAACATCCACAAAAGTTCCCCACTCCTCAGTATGACCAGTAAATCGCTTCATAAAACAAGCATAACAATATATACAAGCATGAGGACAACCAACATAAGGGTTGATTACATAGTCACTTGCCGGCAATTTGGATGCAGTTAAATAATCAGGTGTATTTATTTCTTTTACTATCACACTTTTTAATCTCCATTTATTTTCTTCTATTACTTCTATATTAGGGAACACTATCTACCTACATTTGTTCTAAACTTTAACTTCTTGGATCTAATAGTGTTAGTGCAACTTTCCCTTTGTCTAGGAATATGTTCTCAACATAGCAATCTACTATGTCTCCAACTGCTACTACTTCCATTGGATGTTTGATATATCTATCTGTAAGTTTAGAAATATGTGCTAGCCCATCATTTTTCAGCCCTATATCTATGAACACACCAAAATCAACAACGTTTCTAACTGTACCTTGTAATTTCATTCCTGATTTTAAGTCTTCTATTTGCAATATATCACTTTTAAGCAGCGGCTTTGGTTGCTCATCTCTAGGATCTCTTAATGGTTGTTTTAAAGATTTTATAATGTCTTCTAATGTATATATATCAATATCCAATTTATCTTTTAACTCATTAATATTAGTTCTATCTAATGCTTCTATTAACCCACTACTTCCTAAATCTGCCGTTGATAATCCTATCAACTCTAATAGTTTTAAAGTCTTGTCATAACTCTCTGGATGTATTGAAGTTTGATCTAGTGGCTCTGTTCCTTCTGTTATTCTTATAAATCCAATGGCTTGCTCATAGCTTTTATCTCCTAAAGACTTAACTTTTTTAACTTCTTTTCTATTCGCAAATTTACCCTTAGTATTTCTATGTTCTATGATGTTGTCAATAGCTTTCTTATTGAGTCCTGAAACATATGATAGTATAGACGAGCTAGCTGTATTTATATTTACTCCAACTAAGTTAACAGATTTAGAAACAACGAAATCTAAACTCTCATTTAACTTCTTTGCTGATACATCATGTTGGTATTGTCCTACTCCTATACTCTTTGTATCTATCTTAACAAGTTCCGATAGTGGGTCTTGAAGTCTTCTCCCTATACTTATAGCACTTCTTTCTTCTACAGCTAAATTAGGAAATTCACTAATAGCCAACTTGCTTGCAGAATACACAGAAGCTCCCGCTTCATTTACAATTATATATTCTACTTTCTTATTTGCATCTTTAATTACATCTGCAATAAATGTTTCGCTTTCTCTAGATGCAGTCCCATTACCTATTGCTATTATATCTATATCACATTTCTCTATAATATTTAGAATAGCTTTTTTGCTTTTTTCATATTCATTTTTTGGCTCATGTGGATATATAACTTTTATACCTAATGGCTTTCCTGTTTTATCAAGTACAGCAAGCTTACATCCTGTTCTATAGGCAGGGTCAAATCCGAGTACTGTTTTTTCTTTCATTGGCGGTGTTAAAAGTAACTTTTCTAAATTCTTAGCAAATACATCTATCGCTACTTCTTCTGCTAATTCAAATAACTCTCTTCTTATTTCTCTTTCAATACTAGGTTCAATTAGTCTCTTATAGCTATCCTCTATAGCTCCTATAACGTAGTCATATACAAAAGAATTCTTATTCTTCACATTTTGCTCTTCTAAATATTCTAGAATCTGTTCTTTGTCCACATCTAAACTAACTGTAAGTATCTTTTCATTTTCTCCTCTATTAAGAGCAAGATATCTATGTGGTTTCATACTTCTAACATCTTCAGCATATTCGTAATACATTTCATACACTCTTTTCTCATCGTTAGCACCTTTTTTTAATTTGCTTTCTATTCTTCCTGTTCTAAATGTATAGCTTCTAATCCACTTTCTAAATGCTGCATCATCACTTATCCATTCAGCTATAATATATCCAGCACCTGTCATCGCCTCTTCTGAACTTTTTACTTTATCAGTAATAAACTTACTAGTTATGCTCTCTACATCTCCACTAGACGGGAAAGTCATTATAAGTTTTGCAAGTGGTTCTAATCCATTTTTTATGGCATCAGTTGCTTTAGTCTTTTTCTTCTCTTTATATGGTCTATATAAATCTTCAACTTCAACTAATTTCACTGCATTCATAATCTGCGTCTTTAGTTCATCTGTCATTAATCCTTTTTCATCAATTAATCTGATAACATCTTCTTTTCTTTTAAGTAAATTAACTTGGTACTCATATACATCACCTATAGCTCTTATTACTTCTTCATCTAATCCACCTGTTACTTCTTTTCTATAACGAGCAATAAACGGAATAGTATTTCCCTCTTGTAGTAAGTTTAAAGTGCTTGTTACCTGACTTTCTTTTATATTTAAATCTCTACTTATTTCTTTAACTACTTGTTCATTCATTTGTATCTTTCTCCTATCATTTATGTATTCATTTTCCAAAGATGATTATAACGTGACCATTTGATGAAGTCAACTGTGTCTTTACAGGAAAACGTTTCAACGAACATAGCTCGTTATAACATAAGTCACACAAAAAAAGCAGTTATTATTTTTAAATAACTGCTACTTTACACTATTTTGATTTTGCATAAACTGTTTCATTCTATATTTTTTTGACTTATGGAAAAAACTACGCCCAGGAACCCCGAAAAGGGATTCCTGGACGATTTGAAAGGTACTTCAAAAAAACTTACTTCGTCAAACTATTTGTTCTCACCAACCAGAACGTTCGTAAACGTCCTAGTTTCACCGGCCTTTAGAACCCAACCCATTTTCCCAAGTGCTTCCACTGTTTCTGGCAGTGGATCAGTTGGTATCGTGAATTCTGCAGCATCGGTGCAAACTGCTAGTGTTGCCTCAAAGAGCTTCAGCTGTGCAGCAAATGCAGCTGCGTTATCTGCTATCTCTTTGACAGTAACCGGCTTTACTTCGGCCAGTTTAGCAGCCATATCCTCATCAGATATAACGCCACCTTTCAGGTCGAAGAAAAACTTTTGGAATAACGGCAGTTGCTCCTGTATCACAGTTTGCAACTGTTGGTGGCTCTCACCAGCCATAATGGCTTCTACTAGGGCTTTCGCCTCTAGCATTTGTGCGTAGATGCCTTCCAGTTCGTTGATGAAATCTTCTGGCTTCGGTACTTCAACAACATCAGATGTTAAAGTATTGCCGCTTGCCGTTTCATCGGTTTGTCTCTTTGCCTTTTCCTTGTTGACAAATGTCCTGCTATTATTATTCTGCTGAATCCAGCCGAAAGTAGCAAGAAACGCAACTGTTTCCGGTAATGGATTAGCCTCCAAAGAAAAGGTGATGTCTGGGATACTCGACCATGTGATGTTTTTCTTCGCATTGGCTACAGCTGTTGGAATGGTTCTTAGAGCTTCCTCCAGCTGTCCATTCAGTCGCTCTTGATACGCCTTTTGGTTTGCTCCCTCAGCTTCCGCTAAGAAAGTATTACAATGCGGTATTTCAATTGCAGCCGGCTCTAAGAACTGCTTTTCACTTGTCTTGCCAACTTGCCCTTTAGGGCTAAGGTTGTTCTTAAATCGTTTAGAGTTACCAGAATATTCTTTAACCCAACCCGACTGTTCAAGAGCAGACTGGACCTCTGGCAGGGCGTTTTGCGAAAATTCAAAGCTAATATTAACCGGAATGCTATTCCAGCGGATATTTTCCTTCGAATCTTCGATTGCTTTGCCAATTTTGTCTGCCGCCTCTTTCATTTGGTCGTCCAAATACTTTTGGTATTTTTCTTTGTTAGTTTCTTCAACCATGCTTGTGAATGAGTCACAACTAGGTACCTGAACTTCGCCTGGTGTTAACGGCTCATCGGCCGCCGTCCTGGTTACTTGCCCAATCGCTGCAGTTTTGTTCTTGAACTTTCTCGAGTTGCCAGGATATTCTTTAACCCAACCCAACTGTTCAAGAGCAGTCTGGACCTCTGGCAAGGCGTTTTGCGAAAATTCAAAGCTAATATTAACCGGAATGCTATCCCAGCGGATATTTTTCTCCGAATCTTCGATTGCTTTGCCAATTTTGTCTGCCGCCTCTTGCATTTGCCCATCCAAATACTCTTGGTATTTGTCTTTGTTGGTTGCTTCAACCATGCTTGTGAATGATTCACAACTAGGCACCTGAATTGTGGCTGGTGTTAATGGCTTACCGTCACTTGTCCTGGCTACTTGCCCAATTGCTGCAGTTTTGTTCTTGAACTTTCTATGGTTTCCATCGTGTTCCTTAATCCAGCCCAATTCCTCAAGGGCAGTCACTACCTCTGGCAATGCGTTTTCCTGAAGTTCGAAGGTAATCGTTGCTGGAGTGTTATTCCAGCGGATGTTTTTCTTCGCTTCTTCAATTGCCCTCTTTACTGCAATCGCAGCTTCCTCCATTTGGAGATCAAGCCGGGATTGATAGGCCTCTCTGTTGGCCTCTTCTGTGCCTGCAACGAACTGAGCGCCGCTTGTGATTGTTTTTTCTGACATTTTTTGTGTCCCTTTCTTGTGCTGTTTTTGCCCTATTGGCTTTGCACTATCTTAATTATAGCATATTTTACACGAAAAATCAAATAGTATATCACAGTTTTTACGTAAAGTCAATATGTATTTTATGGTTTTTTGCATTTAATCTATTTTTTTGTTTCCACTAATTATGAATACTAAAAAATAGACACCTGTTTAAGGTGTCTACTACATAGAAGATTTGTTTTGTGAATTTATGTCTTACATAACTGCTACCTTTATTATTTCGCACTTTGTATAAATTGTTTTCTATTTAGCACTGCTCCTACAATACACCCGGCAGTCCACAACAGATTTCCTATAACTGCTGCAAAAGCAAATAATATGTTGCTATTCATATTATACTCTAACACTCCAAACCCTATGATAGCAATAACATTTATTCCTAAAAGCATTAGTAAAAACTCTGCCTTTTCTAGATTACCAGAATGTTTTACAGACATAAAATAAGCATAAAGAGAATATCCCATAATAGCTATAAGTATTAGATTGTAATCATCCCATGACATCCCCATTGGCATAATTTCATCTAACTGTCTAGACCTGGAACCTGTCGCTAATCCTCCAATTACATTCAGTGCACTAACTAAAAACCCTATATTCCCTGCTATTTTTATAAGAAGTTTTCCCTTTACTTTTACCTTCATCTTTTTCTTCTGCTTCATAAATTTTCCTCTCAATTTCAATCTATATTCATCATAATACTTGAATAATATACTGTCAATACTTTAAATCCTATATTTTAAATCAATATAACCTATATCTGCAACATCAAAATAGAGGTCATTTGACCTCTATTTTAATCTATCTATTGATTTAAGTTTAATCTGTTTAATTCTCTATCTATATGTAAGTATGTATCTGGAACATCCCCCACTATTACTGTTTCAAGTAGTAAAACTTGATGACTAATTTGTTCATCAATAGTATTATATGGAGTGAAAATACTAACTTCTCCTGTAAGTGCTAAATATATTCTATACACTGTTTGATTAATTCCTCTAGATTCAAATTCAGATCTTAATTCACTTCTTACATTACCTCTAGATATAACCCTTATTCCAACTGAAGGTCCCATTCCTGATAATAGCGCACTCCCTGTAAATGCTCCTATAGGTATATCTATTTGCTCATCTCTTAGATCCTCCAGCCTTCTCTCAACAGCTAATACTATTTCTGTGGACATTTGATTAATTGTTGCTACATCTATTGTCAATATGTTTGGAGCATCACTCTCATTTCCTATGGGTGTTATGAGACTGGTGTAATTATAGTAGGAAAGAATTCTATTTGCCTCAAAATTAATTATATCTGTCGCAACATTTCTTGCTTTAATTCTAGACATCTCTACAAACATTGGATTTATTGCACTTACAGCCATAGCAAATGTAATAGCTGCAATTAGCAATATGATTAACAATTTAGGAAGCTTGTTCATTTTTCTATTGTTAGAATAAAATATATTTAGTCTTGGTATTTTAATCCTTTTTCTAGAGTATATTTTATCCATATTACTTCCCGCCCTTATATGCCTAGTCTAAATCATGTTTAGGCACTTTGTGTACTTCCACTAACATATTTGGGAACATATAGTTGCTGTCCCTGACGAACTTTTCCATCTTCTAATTCATTCACTCTCAGTATATCCGCCATTGTGCTTTTTAGCTTTTTAGCAATCTTCCAAAGACTATCTTCTGGTTTTACAAAATATACTACCATACTATAAATATTATTTTCTTTACTCTCTTCCACTTCAATTTCTTCTAATACTTCTAAATTCCTATCCTTTGAAAAGGCCAAACTAAAGTCTAGGTCTATATCCGTTTCTATATTTCCATCCGAAATTATTATGAAAGTTTCTTTAGTGAGCTCCATATGTGCTTCTAGTTCCATTCCGTCTATAGCCATCTCAGATTCTACCTCAAAAGTAAATGGTATAGTCATATCTTTTGTGTTTACACTATTTCCTGATTCAAACAGAAATTCTAATTTAGCGTCTCCTTCAATCATAACTTTTCCACTTTGTCTCTGCATTGTTATGATGTTTGGTTTTACATCTATATGATATATTTTACTTGCTCCTATTTCCGGAACGGCTAACTGCTGCTTTATATTACATCTTTCTTTCTGGTAATTCTTTTTCGTCATTGTCCTTACTTCTCTTTTTCTACATTTCAGGTCTGATGATATACTGTATAAGTCTTCTATGATACCTATACTCTTCTCTTCATACACAAAACATACCAGTTCAATTTCTGCTTCTATATATATAGAATGAGTTTCTCCGTTATTAGGTTTAATTATCAAATTCTTCAGCTTGCATTTTACATCACATATATTATCGTCGCTCACATTTGGTATATCTACAAATCCCATTATAGGTAATTTTGAACTTACAGTATTTATTCTATTGTCTTCAGTTAGATACATAGTATCAACATCTAAATCCGCTTTAACCAACACTTTATTATAGCTTACCTTTGCTTCTTTTCCTGTAATTCTAACTCTTGCTTGCATAATTTCTGCTAAGTCATCTGTTCCATCTACTGCTATACTCTCTTTTGCATACGTTCTGCTTGAACCTTGACCCATTAACGAGCTTATTGTTGCTTGCTTTTTTAGTACTTGTATATGCTCCAATTCCTCTATGTTGCTAATAATTTCTATATTCTCATTAGAATATATTTTTACATCCATTTCAATATGTGCTTTAACACTAATCTTTCTACTATTTAAAATATTACATTCAAAACTTTTAACCATTACCTGTTCATCTAGTATCATCTCAGGCTTACAATTATCTATATCTATAAATTTAGTAAAATCTAAAACTGTATTTAAACTTCTAACACTTCCATTTTCATCATCTGCTAAATACATGATATATGTGTTTATACTTCCATCTAATCTGATTTTCCCTTCTAATACTTCTTTCTTATATACACATGCTGTACCCGAAGAACTTATAATCTTTAATACATCTGGTTTTACATCATTAACAATAACATCGCCTTCAGCCTCTAGCATTTCCCTCTTTTGTCCTATTAACTGGTTTATACATATCTGATCTTTCGCTGTTTCTACTAGCATATAATCACTCTCCTCAAAATTCATTTTTTCTGTATTACCTAGTATATTAATAAAACAAAAAAAAATTCCTAATAACTTAGGAATTTTTAGATATTTATATTTTTTACTTCTTTTGTAATGGTGGAATTAGCGGACAATATCCTTCTCCATCGAATACTGAAACTTCTAAATCTCGTGTTAATATGTCTGTATATCTATAACTAACATTAGTATCTTTTTCTTCATACTTAACAACGAAAATATTAGGATAAGTTTCCTTTATTACTGCCGCTTCTTCAAAAGGCTTGTTTCTACCAAGTGATCCCTTTACTATTATCTTTTGTCCAATTTTCTCTCCGATCTCACTTTTTATACTTGAAATGTCATTTCTGTAAATCATCTTTATCACTCACCTTCATTTAGTCTTATTTTCTTGTGAAAGTATATCATTTTATATGAAAAATGTCAAAAAAGCGACTTTATTGTAACGCGCCTCTAGCCGTTGCAACTCTAGCGAAATTCTTTGTGCGGTTCGCAATGTTACAGTTTTGTGACAATAGCATGACAATGACGTGACAATGGCTTCGAAAGAAGATACCTGCTCTCTCCCTTACATTTGCTGAAATATTTTGCGCTTTCCTTTTGCTCCTTTTCCTCCTACCCCTTTTGCTCCTTCTTTTATTTCTTTTATAATTTCACGAACACTTACAAATCTATGTTCATCTGTTGTTGCAACTTTTTCTGCAACTATTATAGGGTCAATAAAATCTATTAATATTCTTCCTGGCGAAGAAGCAAAGTCTGCACCGAGCTCCGCATTATTGCTTCAAAAAAACTTTGACATGCTCCGTGCAAATATAACTAACTTGCTTGGATCCTCTCCCCATTTCCTGGCTTCTTGTACGGCCTTCACAAAATATTTAGAATTTCTATAGTTGTATAAATAATTATAGCTTCTTCCCTTTTTTAATATCGCATCATGTCCCGTCATTACTAATATATCTGGTTTATATCTAGTAAGCATCGGCACTACTACTTGTGGTTGCCTACTTTCTGGTATGTTCCTTACAATAGCATTTAGTCCAAGTTTCTTATAATATGCTGTAGATTTTTCACTGTATTTTCTGTCTCCATCTAAGTGGAGTATTTTACCAGTACGCATATATGGACTAGCCCATCTTGTTCTTGTAGTTTTTCTTAAATACTCTTCTGCTCTCTCGTCTAATCTGTTGTCTATTCTTGCGATTTTCCTTTTAGCTAAACATCTATCAGCAAATTCAAGGTCATGCAAAGGGCTATCTGCCTCTATTCTTTTGTCTAAACCTTTTAATATTGCAATGTTTTCACCTTCTTCTGTACTTATAATTCTATCTATTATAAACATAAGGTCTCTGCTATATGATTTCCTTTCAACCATATCACCAATCTTAAAATTCAATACTATCACCTCTGGCATAATACATCTTATGTCGAATTTTAAGGTTTTGTGATAGAAACACAAACGTCAAGTTCTGAGAACCTTCCTAGAACATAGAAAAAAAGCTACTCTCCTTCACACAGGCATAAATAGCTTTTTCGTTTTACGGCTAAACCCGAAGTATAATCTCATAGTAACAAGCTTTGAGGAATCTTCGTAGTTCTCCCTTCGCTTATATTACGTTTAGAATAGTAGCATAAAGAGCATAAAAAACATTCCAATTACTCGAACAATTCCTAACATTTGAAATCCTATTGGTGTAACACTTATCCCCTCTGTACCTGTTTGGTCTACAAACTCTGCCATGTCTCTAGGAGATATTCTCTGTCCATCCATATTATTTGCAAGCGACACAGTAGTAAGAAGTATGCATAATACTATTACCATTAATATTATATATTTACTTTTCTTCACTCTTTATCTCTCCCTTCACTTTATTTGTTTTATAGTCTTTCAGGTTTTTGCCTGAATTTCTTAAGTACTACAATTACTACTACAGCGATTACTATTGCTCCAACTACTGAAGCCGCTCCAATCATAATTGAATTAGCATTTGTTTCGTCATCATCTGCTTCACTATCTCTTTCTCCATTATTTCTATCATCTCTGACATCTCCGCCTGGCACATCTGTTCCGGTTCCCCAAGCTGTAACTATATCATTATTATAGTGTGTTCCATTAGAGTCTATTACTCTTATCCATAGAGCATATGTAGCTTCTCCTCTAAATGTATCTAAATCGAGAGTCACCTCATATATTGTACTTTCAAATTCACGTTCTCCTTGTCCTGTTATTTCCACCCAATTTCCATCAACAAACATAGGTATGATCTCTCTAATAGCAAGCCTATATTCTAGACCTCTTTCTCTTATTTCATCATTAATTACATCAATTTCACTTAATGCTATCATCCAATCTTCACGTGCTGCTATTGCCTCCTCAGATCCTCTATCATATTCATCTGCTTCCACCCAAATCTGAAATAATCTTTCAGCTTCCTCTTGCTTCATTTCAAGTTCTTCGGTAGTATCATTAAATAGTTCTCTAATTCTATCAGCAATTTCATCATATCTTTCCGCAAATTCTTCGTATACACTATCTGATATAAAAACCCATTGGTAATATATTGTATAATTATTAACACGTGTATTTCTAATTTCAATTTCACGAGACTCCGTATCTAAGAACCAAATTGATATGTTCTCTAAATCAAATCTCACAGTCCTTGCATAAATATTCCCACTAATTATTACTATTGCTAATATGAGTAGTATTGTTACTACAACTTTAATTGTCTTTTTCATATTTGCCTCCTACTTCTATTAAATTTTGGACATATCATATATGCTAAATGTCTTATCTTTTGTTATAGCTATATGCCATCCCCGGAATTTGTTTGCTATTTATTGTAAGTACCCCGTATTCTATAGTGTATGTCCAATGTTCTTCACTGTTAAATAGCCCACCAAGTTCTAATCTCAAATAATTATATTCTGGTGTAAACCAGTTAAATGATTGTCTGCTAAGGCCTCTTCCTCTTCTTCCTGTACCATCTTCGTTAAAAATATATTCATATTCTCCTTGTGTCCAATTCCATGTGCCAATCAACTCATGTCCAGGTTGTTCTATAGGCGTTCCAAACGGTGGTATTACCATTGCGACTAGCATAAGTATTGATAAAACTATTGTTACTATTCCAAGTACTACTCCCGCTGTTGCCATTCCACTCACTTCTCTTTTTTTAGCTAGTATTGCAAATATGGTAGCTAGCACTCCAATTATTAAAGGTAATATTGGTATGCAAAACATTACCAGTCCGCACTATACCTAATATCATTGACGCAATGCTCCAACCTCTACCTTTTGATTTAATTTCATATTGCTCTACTGCATTGAGTCCTATTTTTCCGTCTTCCACATTCGCCCCCTCCTAAATATATTCTATACTAATTTATTAGTTAGAATCAAGAAAAAGATATAGTTTCTAAAAACTATATCCTTTTGTGCTTTAATAAAGTTATTCTTATATAACCTTTTTCTTTTGTATTTTCTTTAAATATGCCAGTTTGCTTTTCGGTTCTAAGGCACCCGAACCACTACTTTTTGCATATTTTCTCCTCTTTAGTATTATGTATGCTTTAATTATACGATGCATATCTACATATGTCCATATATGTCGCTTATTTGTTTTGTATTTGTAATGAAACTGTAATATCTCTTCCTTCATATTAATTGCAGTAATAGTAAGAATCCCCGACGTATATTATACATCGGGGATTCTTACTATTACTATTTTATTACTATCTTAACTATTTTACTAATCCATCTAATATAATATCTTCATATTCTTTCTTGATTCTTGCAATATCTAAATCTTCATTTGTCCTTAACCTATAGCTTAAGTTACTACAAAGAAGTCCAAATATTTCAGCAGCAATAAGTCCTGAATCTCTTTCCTTTAGCTCTCCTCTTTGCTGTCCTTCTTTCACAATTTCTTCTATTTTATCAATATAACTAAAGACATTCTCTCTACACTTAATATGCCTTGGTTCATTCCCCCACATTTGACTTGCAATTATTGTAATAAAACTCTCATATTTAATCAAAATTTTAATTTGAATAAGTATTACTTCTTTTAGTTTCTCAATACTACTTTCTGTCTTTGCTGCTTTAATATCCACACTTGTTTTAAGAAGTCTCATTCCTTGCTCTACTAAAAAATTAAAAATTTCTTCCTTACTAGAAAAATGGTAGTATAATGTTCCTTTCGCTACACCTACAACTGCTGTTATTTCCTCTATGCTAGTAGCATCATATCCTTTTTTCGCAAATAGTTCCATTGATGTTTCAAAAATTTTTCTTTTTGTTCTGTTCATATTTCACACCTATTATAATCAAAATTATATTTTATCAATATCTTTTATTTATATACCAATTAGCCAAATTAATCAATGGTTTCAAATATATATAATTTATTTCCAAATTTTTCTTGTGTTTTAACAACCTATGTGTTATAGTGTATATAGCTGTTCAAAAAATAGCTAATTTAATTTATTTAAGAAACATTGTCCCCTTTCTTTTTAGAATGGATCATTTGTGTCAGAAAATAGTTAAATTATTATTCTAAAAAGGAGGATCCTATAAATGTCAGACAAAACATTAGTATGTAAAGATTGTAATGCTGAGTTTATTTTCACAGAAGGAGAGCAAGCTTTCTACGCTGAAAAAGGTTTCGAAAATGAACCACAAAGATGTCAAGAATGTAGAAGAGCTAGAAAACAACAAAGAAGAAATAATAACAACTACTAAGAATTAAAAAACAGTCTGTGAAAAATCACAGACTGTTTTTCTATCCAGCTTTATCTTTTCTATATTTTAATTTAGTAGCCATTCCTCCCCTTATATGCCTTTCTGCTTTATTTTCGTCTAAAATTTTTCTCACTTGTAAAGCTAGCACCTTATTAATAACTACTAATCTTTCACTTACATCTTTATGTACTGTACTTTTACTAATACCAAACTTTTTCGCTGTACCTCTCACTGTGTCTCCTGTATCTATAATATATTGTGCTAAATTTATTGCACGCTCTTCTATTGAAATACTCTTCACTTGCCAATACCTCCTATACAAATACGTCATTTTTTAACATTGTATTCGCACACGGGTTGTATTATGAACACGAAATAAAAAGTATGTTAGAAACTATTCCAACATACTCCAAAAATTAATATCTATTATTTTACTCTCTTTGCTCTTCTCACTTTATTTCGGAGGAAAGTATCGATGGCTATAAAAGTGATTGCTACGTTTTGTACTATTGGGAAAAACGATCTCCACCACTCAAAATTTATAATGGCTCTTCCATTTAATTGTTCGATACTGTATACGAAATATACTAAGGCAATTAATATATACATCTTTTGACGTAACTTTAGCCTTCGCAAAACATCATTTGCACAAACTTCAATTTCTTTTCCTTCTTCTGTTTCTATAATGCTAGTAAAAGACTTTACTATTTCTTCTCCAAAATAAACTATTGCTACTGTTACCATTAGCACACTAATAAATCTTATTGATAGGTCATTCACTTGAAAGGTTAGTTCATTTATAAAAGATAATGGAAATTCAATAATTAATATTAAAATAAATATTATTACCAATAAAAATATAGTTCCCAGAAGATTTCCAAAAATAATATCAGCCAGTTTTTGCCTCACATCACTAAAACTATATAATTTTTTAAAAAAAGTATTAAATAAAAGCATTGCAAACACAGCAATTCCAACAATAGTAACAGCAAGTAGTGGCAGGAATATGGCTCTACTCATTCTATATTCAAACGTATTTATTAACCTCGCTAATGCCATCATAGTCATTAATCCTAGAAAGAAAGTTAATCTCCACTTCCAATTCTTTCTTCGCTTTTTTCTTTTTTCAGTACTTTCTGTTTCTACTTCTATTTTCTCCAATTCTTATATTCCTCACTTGTTTTTCTAACTTTTTATTAATTAAGATTCTAGCATTTCTTCTATCCATGCATTAATATCAAAAGATTCTAGTAATTCAGGTTCTCTAAATTCTCTGCCAAAAGTATCTACAGTAACTCGTCTCATTACTGGCGAATCCGCTGGATTACTAGCAATTATTTCATCTACAACATCCATACCTTCTATTACTCTTCCAAATGCCGCGAAACGCCCATCTAAATCTGGTGCGTCAGTCGCCATTATGAAGAATTGAGCAAATCCTGAGTTATGCCCTTTTTCTATGAAAGTTGGGTCTTCCAGTAACATAGCAATCTCAAAAAAATCCAGTCTTGCTAATCCTACAACTCCTCTTTCAAAACTTAAAGTGTCTCTACTGCTTCTTCTAAAGTTATTATCCGTAAATTCTCCTACTACAGAATAATCATTTCTTCCTGCTCCAGTACCTTCCCAGTCTCCACCTTGTATTAATGCAAAAGCTCCTCTTTCTATTCTATGAAAAGTTAATCCATCATAATATCCTTGATTAATAAGACTTATGAAGTTTTTTACCGTTTCTGGTGCCGTTTCTGGATATAATTCTATCTTTACAGTTCCAAACTCTTCTATCTCTATAGTAACTACTGGGTTCGGATAGTCACCACTTGCTCCATTTTCTGTCTCTCCTCTTTCATTTCTGTTCTCATCTCTGTCTTCGTCCTCATTATTTAAGCATCCTGTTAATGCTACTAACATAAAAATCATTAATGTTAGTACTCCTATTACTTTAATCGATTTTTTCATGTTCTACCTCCAATATTTTTTATTATGCGAACTCACTTCGCTTATTATTCCTTACCTTCTTATATATAACATACTTTTCATATTTTCTCTATATATTTCCTTGTTTTTTAGTTTTCATAAATAAATTGGGAACCGTTTCCAATAAAATAATTGTTAATCACCACATTTTATGTGCTCTTTATACTCTGTTTCCAACATTTTCTAATCTTTTTAGCTTTTTTATATTGACATGAATTAACTCTACTAATATTATATATAGGTATATACAAACATTATTAAATTATAGCTTTGGCTACAAACATGGAGGTAATTTATATGGCAAAAGTTAAAGAACCAGTAAGCGGATTTTCACATGCTTTAGGAGGCTTAGCTTCTATAGCAGGTTTAGTTCTAATGGTTGTATTTGCTTCTATAGCTGAAAATAGAAATAGCTTTATGATTGTTTCTGTTTCAATATTTGGTACAACGCTAGTATTATTATATACTTTTAGCGCTCTATATCACTTATTGAATCTAGGTGAAAAGGGAACTTCTATTTTGAGAAAATTTGATCATATAATGATATATTTTCTAATTGCTGGTACATATACACCTATACTTCTAGGTCCTATGAGAGGAGGCTGGGGTTGGAGTTTATTTGGAGTCGTTTGGGGATTAGCACTACTCGGAACTCTTTTAACTATTTTTTGGATTAATGCTCCGAGATGGCTTACTACTGGAATATATTTAGGTATGGGGTGGCTTGTACTTGTTGCAATATATCCCCTTATAATTACATTCGGAGATTTAGATGCTATTTCTACTCTTTGGTGGTTAGTAGCAGGGGGATTATCATATACTGCGCGGAGCAATTATATATGGTCTCAAGTGGCCTAAGTTTGAAAATAAGTATTTTGGATTCCATGAGATATTTCACATATTTATACTGATAGGTAGCCTATGCCATTTCTGGTTTATATTCAGATATGTAATATATTTATAATTAGCAAATGATAGCAGGTAAAAAGTAAAAACAGAAGAAGTGTATACCATTTATGGTATACACTTCTTCTGTTTTTACTTTTCCTATCTTTCTTTATTCCGTTTCTTTTGCTATTCTTTTTCCTTTACATCTAGTTTTAGATGTACTTCTCTTAATTGTTCTTTTGTCACTAGCGAAGGTGCTCCCATAAGCAAGTCTTTTGCTTTTTGATTTTTCGGGAATGCTACTATTTGTCTTATATTTGTTTCGTTTGCAAGCAACATTATAATTCTATCTATTCCTGGTGCCGCACCTGCATGTGGTGGAGCTCCAAAGTGGAATGCATTCCATAGTGCTGGGAATTTCCCCTCTACTACTTCTTTATCATACCCTGCAACTTCAAATGCTTTTAACATTATTTCTGGGCTATGGTTTCTTACTGCACCTGATGCTATCTCATAACCATTACACACTAGGTCATATTGATATGCTGGTATCTCTAGTGGTTCTTTTTCATTTAAAGCTTCTAGTCCACCTTGTGGCATTGAGAATGGATTATGTCCAAATTCTACTTTCCCATCATCAGTCAATTCAAACATTGGGAAATCTGTTATCCAAGCAAATCTATATGCTTCTTTTTCAAATAAATCTAATCTATTTGCCAGCTCATCTCTTACCATTCCTGCTTGTTTTGCAGCTATTTTCTCTTGTTCTGCAACAAAGAATATGCAATCATTTGCTTTTGAACCAGTAATCTCAAATATCTTGTTTTTAGAATCTTCATCTATAAACTTAGCAATTGGGCCTATTAGTCCCATACTCTCATCTACTTTTACCCATGCCAGTCCTTTAGCACCACATTCTTTTATTGCATAATCTCCCATGTTGTCAAAGAAACTTCTTGGCTGGTCACTACATCCTGATACATTGATAACTCTTACTGTTTTTCCTTTAAATGCATTAAATTCTGTGCTTTGGAATACTTCTGATACATCTTTTATCATCAATGGATTTCTTAAATCAGGTTTATCAGTGCCATAATCTAACATTGCTTGTTTAAATGGAATTCTTCTAAATTCTGGGCCATCTTTTTTCCATGTAGATAATTTACTAAATGTATTTCCAATCATAGTTTCTACCACTTTAAAAACATCATCTTGTGTTGCAAAAGACATTTCAAAGTCTAACTGATAAAACTCACCAGGAAGTCTATCTGCTCTTGGATCTTCGTCTCTAAAACATGGCGCTATTTGATAGTATCTATGGAACCCTGACATCATTAGTAATTGCTTGTATTGTTGTGGAGCTTGTGGAAGTGCATAGAATTCTCCTGGATGTATTCTACTTGGCACTAAATAATCTCTAGCTCCTTCTGGTGATGAAGATGTAAGTATTGGAGTTTGAATATCAATAAACTCTAGCTTTTCCATTTCCTCTCTAATCGTCTTTATTACTTGACTTCTGAATAATATATTATTGTGTAGTTTTTCTCCTCTTAAATCTAAAAATCTGTATTGC
>WQVL01000020.1 GCA_009785865.1 Oscillospiraceae bacterium
AACAAAGCTTTAATATCTAGATCTATGGTAGTAAAGTTAAATCCATTAACCATTGAAGAAATAGTTAAAATATTGAAAAATGCTATTTTGAATAAAGATGGGTTAGGAAGTTATAATATAGAAATAGAAGATGAAACACTGCAAAAAATAGCACAGGTTTCTAATGGAGATGTTAGAACATCATTAAATGGAATAGAAATAGCAGTACTTACAACTCCTCCAAATAAAGATGGAGTTATACATATAACAAATAAAATTGCGGGTGAAAGTATAGGTAAGAAAAAAGCGGTTTTTGATAAATCTGGAGATAGTCACTATGATAATATTAGCGCTTTTATAAAATCTATGAGAGGTAGTGATCCAGATGCTACAGTATTTTATTTGGCAAGAGCAATAGCTGGCCGGAGAAGATCCTGTGTTTTTGGCAAGAAGAATAGTCATCGCGGCAGCAGAAGATGTAGGACTAGCAAATCCAAACGCATTAGTAGTTGCAACATCAGCAATGCAAGCAGTAACTATGATAGGTATGCCGGAAGCAAGAATCATATTATCTGAAGCAGCACTATATATAGCAAATTCTCCAAAATCAAATTGTGCTTATCTAGCTATAGATAATGCGATTCAAGATGTATCTACAAAAGATACTGGAGAAATACCTATGCATATTAGAAATGCTCCAGCTTCAGGAATGAAAGACTTAGGATATGGACAAGGATATAAGTATCCACATGATTTTCCAAATCACATGGTAGAGCAGCAATATCTACCAGATAAAATAGTTGGAACAAAGTATTTTGTAAAAGATGACACAATAAAATGATATTTTAAATAAAAGTTTTAAAATTGAATTCTCTTCAAAAAATATAAATAATTTCTATAAAATTAGAAATAATATTTATATAGAAATTAATATTAGAGGAGGATTGAGATGATGAAAATTGTTAAAGGGATAGTGATTGGGACAGTTATTGCAACAGGTGTGGCGATGATGTACTCGGATGGGATGTTGAACAAGAAAAGAATGGCTAGAAGAGGTAGGCAACTAGTAAAAAAATTTAGATTCTAAAAATGTAAGAAGTATGTGAGGGCGGCTAATATAGTCGCCTTTAAACTTTGTATTATCAATCAATGTTGGAACCTTAAACTTTGATGTTCTTTGTGATATAATGTTGTAATATATAGTGCTTGGCGAAGTATACATTAGCATATAAGATCGTTATTAGAAAAAGTAAAGGTGAAAAGTAAATTATGGCAATGATAAAATGTTCAAAATGTAACAAAGAAACATCAGACAAGACAAAAGTATGTGCAGATTGTGGTAACTCTATTAAGGAAACTAGGATTAGTTTACAAGGAGTTAGAAATAGTAATTTTATAATTCCTATATTATGTATTATAAATATTATACTTATGTTTCAAGCCACAATGAGAATATCTTTTACTTCTATAATAAATGTGGTTGATTATGAGGGTGTAAGTAGTTTCGGTGAAATGAACCTTACTATTTTTAATGCTAACTATGTTTTTCGTGATTTAGGTCATTTCTTAGGCATTAGCAGTGATAACTTTTACATAACAGTATTTTATATATTAGCATATGTTTCCTACGCTATAATAGTAGGATTTGTTATCTCGACTATACTATTTATTATGAAAAAAGAAATAAAAATAATTCCGTTTATATCTTCGATATTTGGAATTATAATCAACATAGGGTTTATTATATATTCTTTTTCTGTAAATGATTTTATGAGATCAGAAGAATTATCAGAATCGGGAAGCTTTTCGGTTACAATGTTTCCTTATTTAATTATAGTAGTATCAAGTATTATAGTTTTTAAAGTATTAAGAATAATGTTAAAGATGAGATGCAAGACAACATAGACTAAAACGCTTAATCCTACATCAATAGTTACAATATTTTATTGAGTTTTTATATGTAAGGGCGGCTATTAGCCGTCCTTTAAACATATGAGCTATATAATTTAATAGCTATCTTATACGTCTATTTCGCAACCCATTCCTTCTCTACAAGGACGAGGTCTTGGGCCTGGTCCTGGATGTGGAGGACGATTACATGTCAACCTAGTTCCTGTTAAGCAACCACCTTGACGTTCGAATTCTTTGCATATTTTAATGTGTTTAGTGTCATCTGCCCAGAATAATATTTCATAATGTCTAGTTGGACATAATGGACCAAATACAAATTCTCCAGCCTCATTTGTAAAAGTGTGAGAAACTGGTCTTCTTTCACCTCTACGTATTTCAACAAGCTTTACAACAGCATCTTCAACTGGATCTCCATTAGCATCTTTAATAACTCCATAAACACTATCTCTGTTATCTCCAGGAAGTTTGATTTCTACATCAAAGTTTCTTCCAGTTTCAATATGACCATCTACCGCTACAATTGGATGTTGATGTTGTTGGTGATGATGTCTGTGTTCTTGATTTTCTGTACTCATTATATATCATTTCCTTTCTAAATTGATTGACTAATATATACTATGACAAAAATCTACAAAAAGTTACAAGCTTTGCAAAGACTAAACTTACAAAAAATCTTGCTAAAACATGTAATTTAATGTAATATGTATAAGTACATAAAGCAAGGTGGAAATAATGTATTTAAAAAGACTAGAATTGCAAGGTTTTAAATCATTTGCAGACAAAACTACATTAGAGTTCATGCCAGGCATAGTTGCAGTTATTGGACCCAATGGTTCAGGTAAGAGTAATATCTCTGACGCTGTAAGATGGGTGCTTGGAGAACAAAGTATGAAGTCACTTAGAGGATCAAAATCTGAGGACATTATTTTTGCTGGAACTTTAACAAGGAAATCATTAGGCTTTGCAGAAGCTTCTATAGTTATAGATAATAAAAAAGGTAAATTACCAATAGAGTATGAAGAAGTTGTTGTTACCAGAAGGATATATAGAAATGGAGAATCAGGATACTATATTAATAAAACCGCGTGTAGGTTAAAAGATATCCTAGAACTTTTTATGGATACAGGAATAGGAAGAGACCGGATACTCTATTATTGGGCAAGGGAAAATAGATGAGATATTAAGTAATAAGTCAGAAGACAGACGTCACATTTTTGAAGAAGCAGCAGGAATCGTAAAATATAGAGCAAGAAAGCAAGAAGCTGAGAAGAAGTTAGAGAATACTAAATTAAACTTACTTAGAATTAGTGATATTCTTTCAGAAATAGAACAAAATTTAGATCCACTTAAAATGCAATCTGAAAAGGCTAGAAAATTTTTAGACTTAAGAGAAGAATTAAAAAGCTTAGAAATAGGATTATTCATACATAACATTGAAGATTACAAGGGGAAAATAGAAGAGATACTGAAAGATAGAGAAATATTTGAAAGCCAGAACTCAAATGAAGAGTTAAGGCTAAATGACATGCAAACTTCAAAAGATAGACTAAAAGCAGAACTGGATGAATTAATTCAAAAAATAGAGGAAACACAAAACTTAGGATTTGAAGCGTCAACTAAGATAGAAAAAATAAATTCTGATATAAATTTAGCGACGGGTAAAATAGAAAACAATAAAGAGAACTATGAAAGATACGGCAAAGAGATAGACGAACTTGCTGTAAGAATATCTGAATTGGAAGAAGAAAAAAATAATAGATTAGAAAAGAAAACCGATCTGTTTTCTAATAAAGAAAAATTTGCAAAAGAGCTAGAAGAGAAAGAAAAAGAATTAGAAGAAGCGGCTAGCAAATTATCAGTTGAAGAATCTGAAATAGAAGAGAAAAAGAAAAAAGCTGAAGAGCATACTGACTTAAAGTATGAGAAAAAAGCTTTAATTAACACGCAAGAAGTTAATTACGAGAACTTAGAAAAGAGAGAGAAGCAAGTAAAAAATGAAGTGAGTTTAACCATTTCAGAATTAGATGCTACGAAACTTGGCAAAGAAGAAAAGTCACAAGGGTTTTACACAATTGACGGAAAAAGAAAAGAGATATCTAAAAAGTTAGATGACATTAAAGAAAAGAAAGAAAAAGTAACTTCAAAGATAAAAGAATATGAAGATGAGATAAATAAGCTTTCTGATGAGTTTAGAGTTAAAGATTCTAAACTAAAATTCCTAATTGATATGGAAAGAGAAAAAGAAGGATATGCAAGATCTGTAAAGACGCTACTTTTAGCGTGTGAGAAAAATTCTTCTCTAAGAAAAGGTGTTCATGATGTATTGGCAAACCTTATATCAGTGTCTAAAGAACATGAAACAGCGATAGAAATGGCGCTTCGGAGGAAGCTTACAAAACATAGTGACTGATACAGAAGAAGATGCTAAAAAGCTTATAGAGTACTTAAAAGAAACAAAAAGTGGGAGAGCTTCATTTTTACCGATATCTTCTGTTAAAGGAAAAAAGGTAGATAGATTAATTAAGAATAACTTAAGTGGAGTAATTGGTATTGCATCAGAGTTAGTAAAAGTAAATAAAAAATATGAAGGTATTATGCTTAATCTTCTTGGTAGAACAGTTATAGTAGATAATATGGATACAGCTATAATACTTGCTAAACAAAACAACTATTCATTTAGAATAGTTACTTTAGGTGGAGACATTGTAAATCCAAGTGGACTTATGACAGGTGGAGCAGTGAATCAAAGGTCTTCGAGCATTATAGGGAGAGCAGGCCAGATAGAGACATTAGAAAAAGAAATACAAAAACTAAGTGAGAGAATTGAAAAAATAAGCAAAGAAAAAGCTAAGTATGATGAAAGTGTATTTGAAACATTAGAAGAAGTTACTAATTTAGAACATGAAATGCAAGAAACTGAAATCGAGTATGCAACAGAAAAACAAAAGGTTATAGCAATAGAAGAGAATATCTCTAGACTAGAGAAGAAGCTTCAAGAACTCAAAGATGAGCTTGTCCAAATCGAGAAAGATAAGGAAGAGAACAAACAGCTTGCAAAAGAATTAGAAGAAGAGACTGTAGTATTAGAAAAAGAACTTGAAGAATTAAATACAGTAATTAGAGAGTTCGCAGAAAAAAATAAGGATAATCAAAAATATATTGATGATTTAAATTTTGATATAACAAATCTTAAAATATCTGTAACTTCTTTTGATGAGAGTACCTTATCAATTGATGAGCTAGTAGAGAGAGTTGATAAAGATATAGAGAATAACCGTGCAAGTACTGAAAACAAAACAAAACAAAGAGAAGAAATTTTGGAGACGAATAAACAGTTAGAAGAAGAGATTCAAACTTTAGGTAAGCAGATTGAAGAAATTAAGTCTGATGTGTCT
This sequence comes from Oscillospiraceae bacterium, assembly GCA_009785865.1. Classification (GTDB taxonomy): domain Bacteria; phylum Bacillota; class Clostridia; order TANB77; family CAG-508; genus WQVL01. Next base: position 5,286 of record WQVL01000020.1, read on the forward strand.
GTGAGTGGAGAAAAAGTAGAAGAGCTGAAATTAGAGAGAACGAACAAAACTAGTGAACTAAATGAACTTGAAGACTCCGCCATAAATCAGTTTAAAATTATAGAAGAATTAAAAGCTCAAATCGCAAAATTAGATGTTAAAAAATCTAAGCTGGATACTGAGTTAGAACAAATCGTAAATAAGATGTGGGAAGATTATGAACTTACGCCAAACAACAGTGTAGGATACGAAAAGCCAGAAGACATAGCTGGGACTACTAAAAAAGTTAAAGTGCTTAGAGAAGAAATTAAAGGGCTAGGAAGTATAAATATAGACTCAATTGAAGAATATAGGCAAACAAAAGAAAGATATGACTTCATGTGTGAACAAAGATTAGACTTAGAAGATGCAAGCACTAAACTTAAAAAAGTAATTGCAGATATGACTAAGATAATGAAAGAACAGTTTGCAAAGCAATTCAAAATTATAAACAAGAACTTTGGAGAAGTGTTTAAAGAACTATTTGGCGGAGGAAATGCAAGAGTAAAACTTACTGATGAGGAAGACATATTAGAATGTGGTATTGATATAGAAGTAGAGCCACCAGGAAAGAAACTTCAAAACTTAACACTGCTATCAGGTGGAGAAAAAGCATTTACAGCAATAGCATTACTATTTGCTATTCTAAAAATCAATCCAGCACCATTCTGCGTGCTAGATGAGATTGAAGCAGCGCTTGACGATGTTAATGTATATAGATTTGCAGATTACTTAAAGAAATTTACAAAAAATGTACAGTTCTTAATGATAACACATAGAAAAGGAACAATGGAAGCAGCAGATACAGTATATGGAGTTACGATGGAAGAAAACGGAGTTAGTAAACTTCTATCAATGAAACTGAAATAAAGGTCAAAGCACGTGAAAGCTGGCAAGCTACGCCACTAAACGAATTCTGAAAAACGGGGAGTACATTTGTATATCCCTTTTTTAATTCATTTACCTAACGAACATAAAAAACTACTCAAAAAACACATAAAATTCGACAAATTTTCCAAAACCATTTACAAATATTTGAAGATATGATAATTTTAATATAGAAATTTACGAAAGAAAAATCCAATATAGAGAGTAGAACCGTGAAACGACTAATCTATTTGGATATTTTTATGTCATTTATAGAGAAGGAGGAATGACGTATGTCTAAAAAACTAATAGTGACTTGCATTCTAATAGTAATGATACTACATTCTTTGCGGAACTATTATATTAGCGACAATAGAAATGACAGGGCAAGAAGATGGAATATATACATCAGTGGATAGACCGGAAGAGAACATCGTAGAAGAGCAAGAACTAGAACCAGAAGATGAATTTTTAGTTGATGATATAGAAATTTACTATGAAGAGAGAGATACAGAAGGAGTAAGGACATCTGCTATTGATACAGTAAGCTTTGTTCCGCTTAGTACTCCAATAACTTTTGTACATCAATGGCGGGTGGGATTCAATTAATGAAATTACTCTTTTTACAAATGGTGCACCTCATGAGCAAAGTATAAACATAGATTCTATACTTCATGGAGTAGCAATCCAACCAGGAGTAACTTGGACTATACAAAATACTAATGTTGCAATACTTAGTGGAAGCGGAGAGCATCCAACATGGCAATACTTTAATCGTACAGGATGGGTTAGAACAGTTGATGCAAATAGTGATTTATATCTTCGAAGTTCTCCACATGGCGGAGAAGTATACAATAATAGGATAGGAGCTAACGACAATGGAGTGCGGGTTGAATGCAGTAGCTCGTAGACTAGGAACGCCATGGATTCGTATCAATTCGCCAGCAGGAAGTGGATATTCTCATGCAGGCTTTATTACATTTACATATCCAGGAGGACTAACATATTCTCCGTATTTTATAAATTTTCCAACTGACACTTCTCGTGCTACTCGTACAATAACAGCAGTAAGTCGAGGAAGTACAACACTTCAAGTTCGTGTGCCAGGACCACAAGGAGGAGCATTTTATGGCACATTAATAATCAATGTACAAACTAGAGTAACAGGAGTATCTATTGCTCCTGATAATACAAATTTAGTTATACATGGAGAACAAAGACCTACTCAGCAATTTACGCCTACTTTTCAGCCTGCTAATGCAAACTATGGTACTACTTTAACATGGACCAGCTCTAATACTAATGTAGCAACAGTAAATTCTAATGGAGTAGTACAGCCAGTTGCTCCAGGATATACATATATTACAGCCACTACATCAAATGGAATTGTTTCAGCTCCAAGGCGTGTTAACGTTACATCTTTAGTTACAGCATTAACAATGTGCAGACCAAACGCTCGTCTCACTATAGATGGAGACATATACGAACAGACACAGCTATCAGTTACTGTAACTCCTACAAACGCTACAAATCCAAATGTAACATGGTCATCTTCTGATGAGAGTGTTGCTATTGTGGACAACAATGGAAATGTTACAGCAGTTTCTCATGGTGTAGCTGTTATAACTGCTACATCTACAGATGGAACAAATGTAACGGCAAATAGTGCTATAACAGTAGATAGATTAGTAACTGATATTATATTAACTCCAGTTACTCTTCAAATATTAGGGAACTTACATAGTATAGATAGAATTTCAGCCGAGGTTTTACCTCATGATGCTTATGATCATAGATTGATTTGGACAAGTTCAAATCCAAATATAGTAACAGTAGATAACTATGGAAACGTAGAAGCAGTTTCACCAGGTATAGCCATAGTAACAGCAACATCATTTGATGGACGTGTTTCAACTTCTGTTGGTGTTGAAGTTGAGCAAATGACAGAAGGGCTATTAGTGCGTCGTAGAAACCTTACACTAAATATTCGAGATAACAATTTTGAAAGTTATTTATTAGAAGCAGCAGTATATGTACCAGGAGAACCAAATGCAATAATCACTTGGGAAAGTGGTGACGAAAGTATAGCAGTTGTAGACCAAAATGGAGTTGTTACTGCAGTTAGCCCAGGAGAAACTTTTGTAACAGCAGCATCAGGAACACATAGACATCGTGTAGATGTAACAGTTATTAGATTAGTAACAAATATACAAGTCGATAGAAATAATATTACTCTAAATATTCACGGACTAAACCGAGAGAGTACAAATATATTAGCTACACCATTACCAGGCAATGCTTGTAATGTAGCACTTACTTGGCGTTCTTTAAATCCAAATATTGCAGTCGTCAACCAAAATGGTATGATATCAGCAATATATCCAGGGGCAACACAAGTAGTAGTTACGTCAAATGATGGAAATGCACAAACAATAATTAATGTAACTGTTCGTTCATTAGTTACTGAAGTTCAAATCATATCAAGTACACCTATGCTTTATGTAGGGCAAACACATCAGTTTACTGCAAATATATTACCGCTAAATGCAAGTGACAGAACGTATAGATGGGAATCGTCAAACCCTAATATTGCTACTGTATCAAGTGCTGGAGTAGTTAGAGGAGTTAGTAGAGGGAATGTAGAGATCAGAGCAATATCAACTTGTGGTAATGTAGTAGGAAGTTCAAACTTAGAAATACGTCAGCAAGTAACAAACTTGGCAGTTTATCCTACATCTCGTATAATGGAAACAGGACAAAGATTTCAAATTAGTAGAATAATATCTCCAACAAACGCAAACAATCAGACTGTAAGATTCCGTTCATCAGACCCTAATATTCTCCATGTAGATGGTAGTGGTTTGGTAACGGCTATTCGTCGTGGTACAGCAAGAATATATGTTACAACTAATTGTTCTAATATAACAAGAAGTATAGATGTAACAGTAATTCAACCCGTAGTAGCAGTAACAATGTGTAGAGTATCAGTTTGGCTATTCAGAGGAGATGCACTAAATTTACAGGCAACAGTTCATCCCTCAGATGCGGACAACCAAAACTTGTTTTGGATATCTACTGATAGTAGAGCAGTAAATGTAAATCAAAATGGAAGGATTAGTACAAGATATGGTGGTAGGTCTACCGTACTTGCTATTGCACACAATGGAGTTTTTGGAGCAGTAGAAGTAAGGACATATATTCCAGTAACATCGATTTCATCTATAGGAGGAACAACCTCTTTAGCAGTAGGACAAAGTAGGCAACTAACAGCACACGTTATGCCTGCAAATGCAAGTGATAGGCGTATAACTTGGAGAGTGGTGTCGGGAACAGCAGTATCGGTGAATCCAAATACAGGAATGATAATAGGAAGGCATTCAGGAGCTGCTATAGTTCGTGCAACAAGTGTATGTAATCCTAATATATGGAGCGAAGTGAGAATTACAGTAGTAAATCCACCGCCTCCTCCGCCACGAATACAACAAGAAGATCCGGTGCAGCAACATATACAAAGACTGTTAGGGATGTCTGCGGTGGGGCCAACACTGCAAGCAGCAACTGCTCCAATTTCTACTTTCCCATGGGGAGTGAGAGTGCCAATGAATCAGTTTTCGGTAACGCAGTATTTGCATATAACCAGGGAAAACAGAACACCATTGCTAACAAATTTATGGAACCGTGCACGAGGAATTGGCTTCGAGGTGAATCAATTTTTTTATGATAGAGCTATTATACCAATGATAGAATCACCATCAGTAATGAGTTTTGAAGATTCACAGGATGAGTGGTTTATGAAAGGGAGATACGATGGACAAATGTATATAGAGTTTGTTCAATTTATGACATTTAGCTGGATGTTAAGTTCAGTCATTACGCATACTCCTGCAAGTCAACCGAAGGTTCAGGTACAACAGCCAATACCAGGCACAGTTCGAGGAGGACAAAACATTATAGTGCATACTGGAAATCAAGGGAAACATATTTTAGGACATAACAATTATATTGAGGGTAGAAGCGTCTTTCACGGAACAGTCAATGATGCACAAAGATTGATCAATCAGCATTCTGGAACAGGGCAAATGATAAGTAGTACTAAAGAAAGAGTAGATTTTGGAAGAGTCATTGGAACATATGTTGATCAAGCGACTGGACAAAGAATGGAAACAACGAGAGGGATTATTCATCATTCAGGTTCAGGATCACATATAGTGCCGGCTAATCCAAGTTTTAGATAATTATATGAGTGGAGGGGAATGAAATGTTTGTTGGAGAAGATAGGAGAATTATGATGCCATTACTTAAGATGATAGGAGAGAATAAAACAATAAATTTTAAAATGACATTGCAGGATAATGCTGTTTTATTGGTTGAGGTGGATGCCTGTTATGAAACAGATAATGGAATAGAGATGAACGAGGATGGGTATGAGGAGTTTATGGCGTGTGCGGTTATGATATTAGAAGTTGTTTTTCAGGAAGAAGATGCAGAAAAAAAATATAGTGAAGGAGAATTTTTAGAAATTACTTATCACAATTATCCTAAAAAAATTGAAGAGGTGAATAAATTAGATAATATGTAAGTTTGAATGATAACTTAGGGAGGAAACTTTCTGAATTCTCTAATAGGGGTATTGTACATATAAAATTAGTAAAAGTATATAAGAAGTAAAAATAGTACTTATTTTAGAATAGTAAAGGAGAGAGAGTATTATGCGAGTTGAAGTAAAGAAAGAAGCAAGAGATATATTAAGCGATAAATGGGGAAAAGCAATAAGTATTATGGCGGTGCATGGAGTCACTATATATGTAATAGCGTTCATATTATCTTTTATTCCATTTGTAGGCTTTGTGGCTAATTTTGCATTAAGAGCAGTTATACTCTATAATCTTGTTATCACTTTTATGAAATTTAAAAGAGGAGAAGAAGTGGGAGTATTTGATATAGTAACAAAGATACCAGAAAATTTTTATGCTGCTTGGAAAGTATGCTTTGGGATATTTCTAAAGATGTGGATGTGCGGAGTTGTAATAATAGGATTATTTATTGCTAGAAGGATTAATGCATCTCTATATTCAAGTGCAATTCCTGGTGAGCAGATTGAAACGTTATTTAGCACACTATCAGCGCTACTACCTATAGCAACTTTTGTTATAATTGTTTTGACAATAGCTAAAAGTTTGTATTACATATTTACATGGGAAATATTATTCGATAGTAAAAATGCAATTAGTGGTAAAAAAGCAGCAGAAAAAAGTGAATTGCTTATGCAAGATAGAAGATGGGAATATTTTGTATTTCAACTAAGCTTTTTTGGATGGGTAATTTTAGCTATGACTCCTATGATAATAAGTAGTGCAGTAATGATTTCACTAGGTATGATCGGAAGTGGGCAACCAACACTGTTGCCAAATTTAATTATAAATATACTTATGAGTGTTGGATACTTATGGTTAACGCCATACATGAGAGTTGCAAAAACAGGATTTTATGAAAAGCTATTATTAAGCAAAGAAGAGGAAGTAAAGGAGTAGTGCATATGAAGAAACAAGCTGTAATCATGATAACTATATTAATACTAGCTGTCCTAGTGCCTATTTTGTTTTTCGTTTTGCGTGACGAAATTGTTATGATAGCTGGTGAGGAGTTTTCTGCCCGTCATACCACTGAACTTGATATAATACCTACATCGCTTCAAGATATTGATGGAATTGCGCGTTTGGGGAATCTTGAGAGGTTACGTATATTAGATGCAGAGAATGTATTTCCTACATTTGAAGAAGGAGAGTTATTGTTAGATGTTATTTCAGAGTTGGATAATTTGCGTGATTTAGAACTTGCTTTTATTCCGATCGATGGATACTCATTAAGTCATTTGAGTGCTTTGACAGAGCTAGAACGATTAGACATATCAAATAGTTGGTTAGAAGATATATCAGCAATTGCAGGACTTGTGAATTTACAAGAACTTCGATTGAGTAATAATAACATTACTGATTTGAGTCCAGTGAGAAATATGATGCGGGCTTAGAAGTTTATCCTTATCTAGCAATGAAGAGTTGGTTGATATCTCGCCGTTATCTAATCTTACAAACTTAACAAACCTATACTTGTATTTTACAAGTGTTAATGATTTGTCGGCGCTTGCAGGGATGAACAGATTAATAACTTTAAATTTTATAGGTGCTAATGTATATGACATTTCTGTACTTGCGAATTTAGAAAACTTAATTCATCTTCACGCACAAGACAATATGATTGTAGATGTTTCTCCACTTTCTAATAGTCAAGAATTGCAAGAAATATGGCTTGATAATAACCATGTTTATACAATCGAGTCACTTGAAACATTGTTGTTTTTGCGAATCTTAGGAGTATCAGGCAATCCAGTAACAGACTTTAGCGCCGTGGAAAGACATCCATATTTGGAGATTTTTAGATAGCAGGGAGTAAATTCCTTTTGAATATTAACTGGAATTTACTTATACAATCCACGACCCCGTTTTTATCCCGAAATTTCATTGACAAGACTAAGAAAGTATGTTAAAATACTTTCTTGTAAGCCGCCTAAGTTAGGTCTTAAAACTAATAAGAAATAGTTACCTAAATACTTAGCGAGTATTAAAGAAAAGAGAGGTGCACTTTAATGTACGCAGTAATTGAAGCTTGTGGAAAGCAATACAAAGTAGCAGAAGGAGACGTAGTATTTTTTGAAAAATTAGATACGGAAGAAGGTAAAAAAATTACTTTTGATAACGTAATATTAGTATCTGAAGATGGAAAAGTACAAGTAGGAAATCCTTATGTAAAAGGTGTGAAAGTAGAAGGAAAAGTTTTATCACACGGTAAAGGAAAGAAAATAATTGTTTTTAAGATGAAAGCTAAAAAGAATTATAGAAGAACACAAGGACATAGACAACCATATACAAAAATCGAGATAACTGGAATTAAAGCAGGAGCTGCTAAAGTAGAAAAGGCTGAAGTAGAAAAAACTGAAACAGTAAAAAAAGAGGCAGTTAAGAAAGAAACAGTAAAAAAAGAAACTACAGCAAAAAAACCAGCAGTAAAAAAAGAGACAGTTAAAAAAGAAACTACAGCAAAAAAACCAGCTGCAAAAAAAGAAACAGCTGAAGCATAAACTATAGAAGTAAAAGTAGAATATAGATTTCTACATAAAGATATAGAGAAAAAGACGAGGGGAGTGAATATAAATGGCATCGAAAAAAGGTCAAGGTAGTGTTAAGAACGGTAGAGACAGTGAGTCGAAACGATTAGGAGCTAAAAGAGCAGATGGACAATTTGTTCTTGCAGGAAATATATTAGTAAGACAAAGAGGAACTAAAATACATCCAGGAAATAATGTTGATATAGGTAAAGATGATACTTTGTTCGCATTAGTGGATGGAATTGTAAAGTTTGAAAGAAAAGGTAAAGACAAAAAGAAGGTAAGTGTATATCCTAAAGAAGCATAAGAAGTAATAGAAAAGATGTAGAGATACATCTTTTTTTGTGAAATAAAGCTTACAGAAAACTTACAAAAATCTTGCAGAACGATGGGGAATAAAGCTTGTTTAACTTGTACCATGTTTATAGAGGTGGTACAATGAGAAAAAGTAGAAGAAGAAACGAAAGAACAAGGAAAAAGAAGAATAAGAGAAAAGTTGTAATACTCAGATTGTTTGTTATAAGCATAATTACAATTGGAATATTATTAACTAGATCAAATTCGAGAGAAGCTTATGGGGAAAATGCAAGTGAGGCTTTATTAGGGAATGAGGATATATATGATGGGTTATCAGCAAATGACGATGAGGATATAGAGTCAGAGAAGCAGCAAGATATAGCCTCTTCCCAAATAAAGCAAGAGAATATGGTGAGTGGCAGACAAAGAGATGCGGCTGTGGTGCAGACTAGTAATACAAATACACAAGTAGTAACAGGAGCGAATCAAAGAAATTCTAATGCAGCTTCGGAGGCAGGAAATATTGGACAAGCGGATGACTGGAGAATAAGATTAGTAAATATTGATAATCCATTGCCGGATAATTTTAGCCCTTCACTAGCAAATATTGATCAATATAGAAGGTTTGACTCTAGAGCGATTGGACAACTTAATGATATGGTTGCTACAATGAGAAGAGATGGCGTTACGAATATATGGGTACAATCTGCCTATAGAAGTATTGCAGAACAAAGAACTTTATTTGAGAACAGAGTTAATAGATATACTTCTCAAGGACATTCAAGAGCTGAAGCAGAACAAATGACTTCAAGGTGGATAATGCCACCAGGAAGAAGTGAACACAATTTAGGATTAGCTGTAGACTTTAACACTATAACTCATGCTTTTGTGCAGACTGCGGCATATGAATGGTTAGTAGCAAATGCACATGATTTTGGATTCATATATAGGTATCAAGCACATACAGAACATATAACAGGGATTGCTCATGAACCGTGGCATTGGAGATATGTAGGAGTAGATCATGCGAGAAGAATAAATGAATTAGGAATTACATTAGAAGAATATATAGAATATCTATCAAGATAATATTAATACTAAGAGATATTTAAAAGTAAGGAGAAAATGTAATGGCAAAGATATTGATAGTTGAAGATGATTTAAATATATCTAAACTGATAAAAGATACATTAGAGCTTGGAAATTATGAAGCAGACTGCGCATTTGATGGTATAGAAGGGATAGAAAAGATAAAGCAAACAAAATATGACTTAATATTGTTAGACATTATGCTTCCGGGGATAGATGGACTAGAGATGATGCAGAAGATAACGAATATAAATTGTCCTGTGATATACTTATCTGCAAAAAACGATGTAAATACTATAGTTAAAGGATTAAAATTAGGAGCAGAAGATTATATGACAAAACCATTTGAACCACTTGAATTACTAGCAAGAGTGGAACTTAGAATGAGGAACAAGAATCAAGAAGTATATAAGTATAAAGATATAGAGGTAAATATTCTAGAAAGGGTAGTATACAAGAATAAAGAGAAAATTGACTTAGCACCAAAGGAATTCGATTTATTTGTACTACTTGTATCAAATGTAGGAATTGCTTTAACAAGAGATGAGATTTTAGATAAAGTATGGGATATAATGCAAGATGTGGAGACAAGAACAGTTGATTATCATATACAACAACTAAGAAAAAAGCTAGATTTGAAAGAAGAAATATCTACAATACAAAGGGTAGGATACCGATTGGAGAAGGTAAATGAAGTTTAGTCAAAAGATATTTATAATGACATTTATTTTAATAATAGTCTCTATGAATCTAATAGGTTTTTTGGTTATTAGAAATAATCATAGAATAAATATTGACGCGGAAATAAGTAGAGGTATTGCGGGAGTGAATAGTATTAGCGATAGCCTCTATTTGTTCAACAGTATAGAAAGTATATCGATACTCGCAAGTCGGACATTTAAGGAATGATATACATATGGAAGTATATGATGGGGAGGGTAACCTTATCTATACCAACCTATTAGATGTTGATGCAGAAATAAGAACTAAAGCAGTAGCACAAACAGAAGATATATATGTTTATATTGAGGAAATAGAAGGTAAACAAATTCTATTTGCATCATTAAAAGGACGAGAACATAGGGTAATTACAGCTGAAGACATTTCAGAAATATTTGAGGTAAGAGAAGAACAAATTTCTTTCTTCACAAGAGTAAGCATGGCATCGTCTCTAATCATAGCTCTAATACTATATGTATTTTGCCATATTCTAACTAGAAGAATACATGAATTAAATAAGGCAGTATTACAAATATCTAAAGGTAACTATCAAACACGAGTACCCAAAATGGGAAGTGACGAAATTGGAACGTTGGGAACAGTATTTAACCAAATGGCAGGTTCGGTAAACAAAAATATAGAAGAGATAAATAAAGTGTCTGAGGCTAGACAAAGTTTCGTAAATAATATAACACATGAGATAAGTACCCCACTAACATCTATAATAGGTTTTTCTAGTCTGATTAAAAATGGAAAAATTACTGATAGAGAAACGATAACTGAATATGCTGACAAGATATATAACGAAGGAATGTATATAAATAAAATTTCGGACAAGCTAATGAATATAATAATGCTTGGAAATAGTGAGCATGAGTTTGAGAAAGTGAATTTATCAGAAGTAATAGAAGAGATAGCTTTAAATGCAAAAGATATATTTAATGGTATTCAAATAGAAACAAACATATATGAAAATGTTTATGTTAAAGCAGATAAAGAACTTATAAGATCGCTCATGATGAACCTAATTAAAAATAGTAGTGAGTCATACGAAAATGGCTATGGAATCGTGGTAATAGAATTATCAAAAGATAAGGTTATTAGAGTTGGTGATTATGGTAAAGGAATGACAGAAGAAGATATAGATAAAGTAAAAGCACCATTCTATACTCTTAGCAAATCAAGAACTAGAGGAAAAACAGGCATGGGTCTCCGGAATACCACTGTGTATGAAGATAGTAGAAGCTCATAATGGGGTGTTTGAGCTCAAAAGCGCATTAGGAAAGGGAACAGAAGTTATAATAAAGTTACCGGGAGGAAGCAATAGTTGAATAGATTTAAAAGTACAATATATTTTTTAATATCATTTATAATTGTAATACTGATAAGTACAATTATACTTCTTAATATGAATCAAATAATACCTAGCTATATAGGGGGAGTGCTTACATATTCAAATGTCCATTCGAATAGAGATAGAAGCACCACTGATAGAAATGAACTGATTATGAGTACTATAGGATTTTATGTGGAATCGGGTAATTTTTATCGAACAGCTGATATAGAGCCATATATACAAAATGAAATAATTTCTAATATAATAAATTATGCCTTACAAATTGATAGAAGAGAAGATTTAAGTGGGTTAACAATTTATGATTCAGCGCTAGGAGACTTGATTCTGATAGCGCATAGCTCAAGAAGTACGGTGGAGGGAGTGTTAGGTGATGGAAGAGCATTTTTTCATTGGTTTGAAGTAGCTTTTTCAAGGGATTATAAAAATATATATTATTGGTTACATTACAGGCTACGTGATGTAGAGGCAGAAGTTCCGCTGCAAGAAAAATCCATTGATGAAATAATGGAAGAAGTTATAGAAATATTAGAATATTTGAGAATAACAGATTATTTTGAATTTGAAGCGGGGTCAATTTGGAGATCAGATCTGAATACCTATGTAGTCAGGGATGTTACGGGAAATATAGAGGTTCATTATGATTTAAGGCTTATGCGCATTACGGGAATAATTATAGGATTTAATTTATAAATATACGAAAAGCATCTTATTAAGGTGCTTTTTAGTTGCCCTGAGGAAATTCGACAAAAATTTCCAAAACTATTTACAAATATTTGCAGATATGATAATTTAATTATAGAAATTTACAAAAGAAAAATCCAATGGGAAGAGTGGACTAAGAGCTAACTAATCTAATTGGATATTTTTATGTCATTTTCAAAAAAGGAGGATAGAATTCATGTCTAAAAAATTAATAGCAGTTTGTATTTTAAGGAGACATTTTATATGATAAGAGGAAATAGAATAACAAAGAAAATTATAATATGTGTTTTAATTGTTTTAGCAATACTAGTTTTGGGAGGGATTATATTTATGATATTATCGAATCCATTGAGAAGGTCAGAAGAAAGAATAAGGGAAGATGTTTTACAACTTACTCCTATTGGATTGACGATGGAAGAAGTTATTGAAGCCATTGAAAACAATAGCGACTGGGCAAATGAGCATGAATTTCATGATAGGGGAGTTGGGATAAGGCGAGTTGGACCAGAGGGGAGACATGGATATTTTGCAACGATAAATTATACTGAGAGACAACGTACTTTTGTAAAGGCAATAGGGGTACAGGCAATACGACTTAATATTGGTAATTATTACTATCCACTTATTAGGACTCATGTATTAGTCCACTGGGCATTTGACGAAAGTGGAGAATTAATTGATGTTCTCGTTGGGAAAGAAATGACATCTTTTTAAGTTGTTATTTTAACTTTGTATTGTTTTGATTAGGAGAAAAATGGATAGAATGAAAAAAATTGTAATATGCATTTTAATTATTTTAGCAATACTAGTTTTGGGAGTGATTATGTTTATGATGTTATCGAATCCACTCAGAAGGTCAGAAGAAAGAATAAGGGAAGATGCTTTACAACTTACTCCTATTGGATTGACGATGGAAGAAGTTATTGAAGCTATTGAAAACAATAGTGACTGGACAAATGAGCATGTAATTTATGATAGAGGATATGCAATAATGAGAGCTGGACCAGCGGGGAATCATACATATTTTCCAACTATATATTATAATGAAGACGATATTGTCTTTATAAAAACAGTAGGAGTAAAAACAATAAGACTTGATATTGGAAATTATCATAATCCACTTTCTAATACTATTGTATTAGTTCATTGGGCATTTGATGAAAATGGAGAATTAATTGATATTGCCATTAGGAAAGAAGTAAGTTCTTTATAAGCTGTTATTTTAACTTTGTATTGTTTTGATTAGGAGAAAGATGGATAAAATGAAAAAAATTGTAACATGTATTTTAATTGTTTTAGCAATACTAGTTTTGGGAGGGATTATATTTATGATATTATCGAATCCACTCAGAAGGTCAGAGGAAAGAATAAGGGAAGATATTTTATTAATGACACCTATTGGTTTAAGTATCGAAGAAGTAATTGAAGTAATTGAAAATAATAGCGACTGGACAAATAAGCATGAGGTTCATGATAGGGGAGTTGGGATAATACGATTTGGACCAGAGGGAAGGCATGGATATTTTGCAACGATAAATTACTACGAAGGACAACGTACTTTTGTAAAAGCGATAGGAGTAAAAACAATAAGACTTAATATTGGTAATTATCAATATCCTCTTGTTAATACTCATGTACTAGTCCATTGAGCATTTGATGAAAATGGAGAAGTAATAGATGTTCTCGTTGGGAAAGAAAGAACATCTTTATAAGTTGCTATTCTACCTTTGTATTGTTTTAGGTTAGAAGAAAGAGAAATGAATAGATATAAGGTTATTACAATTAACACTACCATAGGTAAATGAGGAGAAGATAGATGAAGTCGGAGAAGAAAGAAGATATTTGGTAACATATGAAGGGAGTTGGCCATGGTAATGAAGAGTAGAAAAATGTTTTTGATACTTCTAATTTCTATAATACTTATTAGTATAGGAATTGTAGTAGCTTTGTGTTTATTAAATGAGAAAGAGGGTGTGTTAGTGCAGGATAGAAAAGAATCTGAGCAGTTGATACATGATGAAGGGCCAATGTTATTAAACGAAGAACAACAAGAATTCTTAAAAAGTTCTATTCTTGAGATAGAATTTGAGGAAATGAACAATGCTCAAAGAAAAAGTGCATGGATGTTACTTAATGCTATGGCAGAAATAAATTTCGTAGAAAATAGGCAACCAGGTGAAAGTGGTATTTCGTATATGATGTGGATTTTAAGAATGCTCGGGATAGAATTATTTGAGGAGATTGAGATTATAAGTTATGACAATGCGCATGTTGTTGAAATAGGAAGACTTCCAGGAGTTTCGGGATATTTTTTTGCTAGACTCATTGTTGAAAATGGAGAAATATATTATGTACATTATCATCAAACCATTGGATTACAAATGGTTATAAAAGGAAGTGAATATGGAAAACTTGTGTACAGTTCACTTAGCCACTTTATCGAAAATGGTGAAATCCATGTGAGAGAAGGGTTTTGTGACATTGCGATTTAAGGAGAAGGTAGATGAAGAATATGAGTAAAAAGACTAAAATTATTATTATAGCTATATTGCTATTTATTGTAGCAGTTGCTATTTGGTTTTTCGTTATACGTGACGAAATTGTTATTATAGCAGGAGAAGAATTTTCTGTTCGCAGAACCACAGAACTTAATGTTATTCCTACATCAAGAGAAGATATAGATGGAATAGGTCGCCTGAGAAATCTTGAGAAACTACGCATTATAGATGCTGAAAATGTTTTTCCAGAGTATGAGGATGCAGAAGATTTGCTACGAGAAATTGGAGGCTTAAGAAGATTACGCGATTTGGAACTAGGATTTATTCCTATTAATAAGCAATCATTAAGCTTTCTAGAAAATTTAACACAGCTTGAACGATTGGACATGTCAAATAATTGGATATATGCAGAATTAGATTCACTATCACAATTAGTAAATTTACGAGAATTGCGTTTAAGCAATAATAGGATTTTTGATATAGAACCTTTAAGAGGACTTACTATGTTGGAAATTTTAGCATTATCAGCAAATGAGAATTTAAGTGACATCTCGGCGTTATCAGAACTTACGAACTTAACAAATTTGTATTTATATGATACTAGAGTAACTGATTTATCGGTACTTGCTGATATGACGAATTTAAGAACACTAAATTTTAGAGGTGCAAGTGTATATGACATTTCTGTACTTACGTATTTGGAGAACTTGATTCATCTTCACGCACAAGATAATATGATTGTTGATGTTTCACCACTTTCAAATAGCCAAGAATTACAAGAAATATGGCTTGATAACAATCAAGTTTATACAATAGAACCACTTGAAACACTTTTGTTTTTGAGAGTTTTAGGGATTGCAGGTAATCCAGTAGCAGACTTTAGCGTCTTAGAAAGACACCCGTATTTAGAGATTATTAGATAACAAAGTTATAAAAAAGAATATTATAGATTATAGAGAAGTAGGAGGCTACTTCTTTTTTCATTTGATAGGAGAGCCTGCTTACAAAAATTCTTGTAAAAACTGCATAAACAAGGTATAATGTAGCAGATAGAATAGATAAGGAGAGATGAAGATATGTCTAAGCAAATTATTTTGAGTGGAATTCAACCAACAGGGAGTCTGACGTTAGGTAATTATTTAGGAGCAATTAATAACTGGATTCAAATGCAGGAAGAATATAACTGTCACTATATGATAGTTAATTTGCACGCATTAACAGTTAGAAATAGCCCAGAAGAATTAAAGAATAACACATTGAAAATTTTAGCAATATACTTAGCAGCGCGGATTAGAACCAGAGAAAAATACTATATTTATACAGTCAAGTATAAAAGAGCATAGTGAACTTGCTTGGATATTAAACTGTTATACATATATGGGAGAATTATCCCGAATGACTCAATTTAAAGATAAATCAGGTAGACATGAAGATAATATTAATGCAGGACTATTTACTTATCCAGCATTAATGGCAGCAGACATATTATTATATAATGCTCATTTGGTTCCAGTAGGCGGAGATCAAAAACAGCATGTTGAATTAACAAGAGATATAGCTGAAAGATTTAACAAAGCATATGGAGAGACTTTTGTTGTACCAAAGCCATACATAACAAAATCAAGTGGAAAAATAATGGGGCTGCAAGACCCAACAAAGAAAATGAGTAAGAGCAGCGAGAACATAAATGATGTTATCTTTTTGGATGATAGTCCAGAAGTAATAATGAAGAAATTTAAAAAATCTGTTACAGACTCAGAGAATATTGTAAGGTATGATGCTGAAGACAAACCAGGAATAACTAACTTAATGAACATACTAAGCAGTGTTACAGGAAAGTCGAATGAGGAAATAGAGTCAGAATTTGAAGGTAAAGGTTATGGAGATTTCAAAGTAGCTGTAGCAGAAGCGGTTATATCAAAATTAGAGCCAATACAAGCAAAGTTTAGTGAGCTATTAAATAATCCAGAATATCTAGAAGAAGTTTATACAAAAGGGGCAGATAGAGCAAGAGAACTAGCTAGCAAAACATTAAGAGAGGTTAAAGACAAAATAGGAATAATCTAAATTAATGAAAGGAAGTGAACGTTATGGCAAGGCCACTTAGAATTGCTACATTTAATATAGCACACGGAACAGACGGAGCAAAGAATGAAACATTAGAGAAACAAATTAAGTTGTTACAATTAATGGCACTTGATTTATCTCCAGATGTAGTCTTTTTACAGGAGTTAGATAAAAATGCTTTAAGATCAGGCGGTATTGACCAACTAGATAAAATCGCAGGTGAACTAGGTTATTATAATAGGTTCATGTCTGAAAATTTATCTTTTGATACTGGTGGATCATATGGAGTAGGAATAATGACTAATCTTCCAAGATTAAAAGTAAGAAAAATTCCTTTAGTTGTTGGTGAAGGGCGTGAACCAAGAGGAATAGCAAATATGATTGTTGAACATGGAGGACAATTAATTCACTTATATTGTTGCCATTATCCTACAACAGAAGAAGAAAGAGTAGATGCTTCATATGTACTAGCGGAAGATATAGCAAAAGTGAAACAAGTAAATTCATCTGGTGTAATAGTTGTAGGAGGAGACTTTAATTGGGGAAAACAAAAACTAGGAGGAGATCATAATTATGATCGAAAGGTAAGCGAGACTTATCCGGAAGTAGAACCATTGAAACGCGTTCGGATTAACAATGCTGGACAATACAGAAGATACGTGGCAATCAAAAGGGCGTTCAGGATGTATAGATACTTTTTTCTACTTAGATATTCATAGAGCAGCCCACCATGGTACGATTGACACAGTAACTTGGAAAATATCTGACCACAATGTAGTTTACATGGATTTAAGTGTACGAGAAAGAGGAAGTGAAAGATGATAGTAAAGATAGCTAATCTTCCTGATAACAATATAATAAATGGACTCGATAAATATGATGTTGATTGTATACTTTTTAGTGGTAGCGAAGAAAAGATAGAAGAATTAAGTGAGAAGCTGACACCAAAATATACAAGCCTATTTCCTTATGACGAAAATGGACAGTTACATCATAATGCACTTCTTTCTAAATATGCAAGCCAAGATACCAGGAACTATGCAATTGGGGAACCAGGTAGTAACTCTGAATTAATTTATGGAAGAATAGTAATTCAGGGTGAGAATCTTCATTTGTTTTCAATGACTAATTTTTCAGAAAAGCATGAAACAATGATGGCACTCATTAAGCTTGTAGAAATAATAAAAGGTATTGAGCTTGGAGAAGCTATAATAATTAGATCTAATGTAAAGGAACAGGAAAGTAGAGAGATGATTAGTAATAGTTTGAATACTATAGAAGGAATGACAGATATGAATAAAGCAATCTATTCTAAAAATTTGCATATTGATAAAATAGAAATAATAGACAATGCTCAGATAATTAGTTATAAATAGTTTAAAAGAGTATTAATTAGAAAATGAAACAGACGTAAATGTAGTGGAGGAAAATAATGTTTATAGACTATACAAAGATATTAATAAAATCTGGAGATGGCGGGAATGGTGCAGTTACTTTTAGAAGAGAGAAATATGTATCTGCCGGTGGACCAGACGGAGGAGATGGCGGAAAAGGTGGAGATGTATATTTCGTTGTTGATCCAGATGCCAACACCCTTATAAATTTCAGATACAATAAAAGATATATGGCAGAAGATGGCCAAAAAGGAAGTGGCGGTCATTGTTATGGAAAAGGTGGAGAAGACCTATATATAAAAGTACCGATTGGTACTGTTCTTAAAGATGCTGAAACTGGAAAAGTAATTGTTGATTTATCAAAGCCTGGCCAGACCGAGCTAGTATTTCCAGGTGGAAAAGGTGGAAAAGGGAACAGCCATTTCGCAACATCTACAAGACAAGCTCCACAATTTGCGCAAGGTGGAGAAAAAGGAATAGAAAAAGAAGTTATATTAGAATTAAAAATTTTAGCTGATGTTCGGACTCATAGGATTTCCGAATGTAGGTAAATCTACACTTCTTTCTAGTGTAACATCTGCTAGACCTAAAATAGCAGATTATCACTTTACGACATTAGAACCGAATTTAGGGGTTGTAAAAACTGAATATGGAGATAGCTTTGTATTAGCAGACATACCTGGAATAATAGAAGGAGCAAGCGATGGAGTAGGACTTGGTCTTCAATTCTTAAGACATATTGAGAGAACTAGACTACTTTTGCATGTAATAGATGTATCAGGAAGTGAAGGAAGAAATCCATCAGATGATTTTGAAGTAATAAATGAAGAATTAAAGAAGTATAGTGAGAAGCTATCAGGAAGAAAACAAATTATAGTAGCAAATAAAGCTGATAGCATGCAAGATGAAACATTGTACTCGGAATTAGAGAAAATTGCAGCAGAACAAAATTTAGAAATATTTAAAATATCTGCAGTAACAGGGCAAGGAGTAAAAGAGCTCTTCTTAAGAGTTTCTGAAGTTTTAAAGACATTGCCAAAAGAGGATATTATAGAATCAGAAGAAAGAGTAGTATATACATTAAAAGATGATAGAGAAGAATTCCATGTTGCTAAAAAAGGCGCGGAGTATATTGTTACTGGACCAGCTATAGAAAGACTGATGGGAAGAGTTAATCTAGAAGATAATGAGTCTATGCACTATTTCCAAAAGACGCTAAAAAGCTTAGGAGTAGATGGTAAACTAAGAGAAATGGGAGTAAAAGAAGGAGATACGGTTAAACTTGTGGATTATGAACTTGAGTGGATTGATTAAGTAAGTAACAAATAATGTTTTGCAAATTTTTGTTTGACAAGTGTTTGTTTGTATGATAACATTATTGAAAATAATAGTAGGGGTGATTTTTTTATGATGAAAAAAGACAAAGACAACTTAAACAAACGAGAAAGAGCGATATTAAGATTTATAGAAAAACAAATAAATGATAAAGGATATCCGCCATCAGTAAGAGAAATAGGAAAAGCAGTAGGATTAAGTTCAACAGCAACAGTGCATGGATATATAGCCAAACTGACTGAAAAAGGATTTATCAAAAAGGAAGATCAAAAAGGAAGAACATTAAAGTTGATAAAAGGTGGATTGCACGAGGACAATAAGCAAGAGACTAAAGCGGCATATAGCGGAAGAGAAATGGTAGAAGTTCCGATAGTAGGAAAAATTTCTGCAGGAGCTCCGATATTAGCAGTAGAAAACGTGGTAGATACATTTCCGATACCAGTAGATTTTATTGGTAATAGTGAAAGCTTTATGCTAACAGTAAGAGGAGACTCTATGATAGAAGCAGGAATCTTAGAAGGAGACTACATATTAGTAAAAGCTGCAAACACTGCTAGAAATGGAGAGATAGTTGTAGCAATGATGGAAGATGAAGCAACAGTTAAAACTTTCTACAAAGAAAGTAACCATATTAGATTACAACCAGAAAATAGTTCAATGGAACCGATAATAGTACAAGACTGTACAATATTAGGAGTAGTTGCAGGGGTGTTTAGAAAATTATAAAGTAAATAGAAAACAAAGAAGTATTACTTAAAAATAGTTAAAAAAGAACAGAAGTGAAATAAAGCACATTTGTTCTTTTTTAATTTTGTACTCAGTTGAGACCGTGAGTGTACAGAGAATTTACTTTTTAGGCAAAATGTAGTATAATAAGATTACAATCCTTTAACGTAAGCCTTTTTTGAGCAACACTAGGTACGACGGATTGAAAAAATAGGAGGCGGTTATTTCATGTACAACACAGAAGGCAATCAGGACTATATGGGCCATGAGGGAACTCTTAAGGTCCAAGCGCAGTTTAAAGAACAAGGGATTGTCCTTGCTTTTCACGAAGCAGTTCAAGTTAAACAAGAGGTGGCAAAGAGCAAGGATGATCCATGCCAAGTCACCGTTAGATGTAAAGTGTACATGGTAACAAAAAACTTAGACATTGTGTAAAATGTCTAGAATGATAGGTTGGCCGACGATTTCCGTTGGCAGCCTATTATTTTTGCATAAAAAGTTAGTGAGTTCCAAATAATAAATACTATTAGATATAAAAAGGAGAGATTTTTATGAGCAAAGAGAATATGCATAGAAATTTGTTATACAATAGAAATGAGAAGAGGGTAAACGACACTTATGCTAAACACAACAAACAAGATGGAAAAGAGGAAGAAGAAAATACAAAGGGTATTATAGAAGATTCTACGAAATACGGAGAATTTGTATCCTCATTTCATCATTGGTTACCTATAAATGCACAAAAAGATATTGCTGAAGAATTAGAAGACATGACCAAAGATTAACTAAAATATTGAAAAAGAGTAATAAACCTCTCAAAAACTTAATATACATTTATTAAAGTTTAATAGTACAAACATTTTATTTGGGAGGTAAATATTATATGGAGAATCTAGAAATATACGAAGACATTGCAAATCGTACTGATGGTGATATATATGTTGGAGTAGTAGGGCCGGTAAGGACAGGGAAATCTACATTTATAAAGAACTTTATGGATTTACTTGTTTTGCCTAATATTCAAAATAGTTATAAAAAAGAAAGAGCAAGAGATGAATTGCCGCAAAGTGCAGCAGGAAAAACTGTAATGACAACAGAGCCAAAATTTGTACCAAATGAAGCCGTAGAAATAATAATAGGTGAAAATTTAAAACTAAAAACACGTTTTGTGGATTGTGTACGGTTACTTAGTTAATAATGCTCTTCGGATATATGGAAGATGATATTCCGAGGATGGTGAAAACTCCATGGTCAGAGGAGGCAATGCCTTTTGAAATTGCGGCAGAAATGGGGACAAAAAAAGTAATAACTGAGCATTCTACAATAGGAATTTTAGTTACAACTGATGGCTCAATAACAGAAATCCCAAGAGAAGACTATATTGAAGCAGAAGAAAGAGTAGTAAGAGAATTAAAAGAACTCAGAAAGCCATTTGTAGTGGTATTGAATACAAATAGTCCAGATGCTGATCACACCAAAGAACTGGCAAGAACATTAGAAGAAAAGTATCAAGTTGCAGTAATACCAACAGATTGTACGAATTTAAACTCAAGCAATGTAAATGATATATTTGGAAGAATTCTTTATGAGTTCCCAGTAGAAAGAATAAATATAAATTTCCCTGGATGGGTAGAAGGACTTTCTGATGATCACAGCCTAAAACAAGAATTATACATAGGGATGAAAGAAGCCTTTAGAGACATACATACAGTGAAACATGTGAGCCATGGTATAGAAAAAGTGGGACACATGGAGATCATATCTAAAACTACTGTAGAAGAAATAAATTTAGGTAATGGTCAGGTAGTAGTAGAAGTAGGATTAAAAGAAGGCTTGTTCTACAAAGTACTTACAGAGATAACTGGAGTAGAGGTAAAAAATGAAGCAGATTTATTTAGCACAATTACCAGGTTATCTAATGTTAAAAAAGAATACGATAAAATATCCGTAGCATTATCGGAAGTAAAGCAAAAAGGGTATGGAATAGTTACACCAGCAATGGAAGAACTACTGTTAGAAGAACCGGAAATGGTGAAACAAGGTTCTAGGTTTGGAGTAAGGTTAAAGGCGAAAGCTCCATCGATTCACATGATTATGGCAAACATTGAAACAGAGGTAACACCAATAGTAGGAAGTGAGAAACAATCTGAAGAGTTAGTAAGTTATCTGCTTTCAGAATTTGAAAATGATCCAATAAAAATTTGGGAATCAAATATATTTGGAAGAAGCCTACATGAACTAGTAAATGAAGGATTGCAAAATAAGTTATATAGAATGCCAGAAGATGCGCAAGGTAAATTACAAGAGACATTAGAGAGAATCGTAAATGAAGGCTCAGGCGGACTGATTTGTATAATTTTATAAGCGTAGTGATGCCTGCGAAGACTCTTCAAAGCTTGTTTTCTTAGCCGTTCGAACATAGTGAGTTACGGATAAGTTATGCAGAGCTATGATGTCGAACACAAAGAAGAAATTCGCGTAATAAAAAAGAGATGAACTATAAATAGCATGAAGTAAAAGACTTTTGAGGATTTTCCTCAAAAGTTTTTTGCTTGCAAAAAAATAAAAAAACATTATTTTTCAAAATAGTACTTGACACATAATACTATGTATGACATAATACTATTTAATAAGGAGGAAGCACAGATGGATACACAATTAAAAAAAGGATTATTAGATACCTGTATTTTAAAGTGTTTGGAGAAAGAAGATTCTTATGGATATAAATTGATTAATGATGTTTCTGCTCATGTTGAAGTTTCTGAGTCAACATTATATCCAATTTTAAAACGATTAGAAGAAGCGAAATATTTATCTACATATAAAGAAGAGCATAATAATCGTTTAAGAAAGTATTTTAAAATTACAGATGAAGGAAGAAAAAAACTAAAGGAACAGATTAAAGAAGTTCAAAAATTGCGTGAAGTAATTAAGTTTATAGAAAAAGAATATGAAGGAGAAAAGGAAAATGGATAAAAAAGAATTTTTGAAAGCTTTAGAAAAAGAATTAACTCATAGTCAATGCGAAGACATTACTAGCGTTCTAGAATACTATGATGAATTTATTGAAGACAAAAAAGAAAGTGGCGTAAATGAAAATGATATTATTCAAGAGCTTAGTGTTACGGATATTATACGTAATTTAAAAGTAGAACGAAAAATAGAAGAAGCGGTGAAAAAGCCAAGTATTTCCAATGGTATGAAAGCCTTGATTGCATTTTTAGGAGTATTGTCATTTCCAATGCTCATTGCTTTTGGAGCAGTGTTATTTGCTTTATTTATAACAATAGTAGCGGTAGGCTTTTCCCTAATGATAGCTTTTGGTTCATTATTTGTAGCAGCTGTTTTAAGTGTGGGTGCTGTGATAGTAGCAGTGATTACAGGACAAATACCAATTCCAACAGGTCTATTGATGCTAGGTGTTATGTTGGTTTTAACAGGACTGTTTGGAATAACTGCTAGATGGACGGTTGTAGGTTCACAAAAAGTAATGAAATGGTTTAGTGGACTAATTAAGAAAAAATTTAACAAGATTGAAGCAAGAACAGAAAGGGAGGAGAGTAACGATGAGTAAATTTTCAAAATATTCGATATATTCAATTATAGCAGGAACAATTATAATAGCATTTTCATTAATTATTTCAATAGGAAATATAGAAAGATTGTGGAGGCCGTTTTATGATAGAGGAGAATACAATCAAGTAGAATTTGCAGTAGAATATGAAACGCAACGAATAGTAGTTGATGCAAGAAATACACGAGTTGAAATAAGAACACACAGGCGGGGATGATATTAGAGTTAGTTATCCAATAGATGATTATCGTGATATTATAGTAACTGAATATGAAGGAGTAATTTCAGTTGTTGAAACAAGAGAAACAGTTAGGGTAAATTGGCGGATTCAATATAAACTTTTATATTCCAAAAATTATAGTTGAAGTTCCAGAAAATTTAGTTATAGAGTATGACATCGCTACTACGAATTCTCGAATTATTGCCCAAGGTATTGAAGTGCTAGAGTCTAGCTTTAGAACAAATAACAGTAGAGTAGAGTTGAGAAACATTAAAACTGAAGAAGGAATTGAGGTAGTGACATCAAATGGTCGTGTTGAATTAGATAATGTTGCAGCTCATGAAATAAATGCCAGAACAACAAATTCTCGAATATATGTTAAAAGTGTAGTTGTAGAGAATATCAGTTTAGAAACTACAAACGGTCGCGTTGAGTTAAGCGATGTTGAAGCTAGTGAAATAAGTGCAAGAACAGCAAGTTCTCGAATTGATGCTATAAATATAGTTGCCGTAGATGTTAGTCTAAATACTACAAATGGTCGAATTGAAGCTGTTAATACTCAGGCTGATAATGCTAGATTGACGACTACAAATTCGAGAATATCTTTAGACAGATTAAGAGCTAATAACATTGAATTAAGATCGACAAGTGGTCGTATTGAAGGAAGTATTATAGGAAATCAAGAAGATTTCCAAAAAGATATTGAGACGACAAATGGAAGTGTTAGAGTGAATGGGAACAATCATGGTAGACAATTAAGAAATACAGATGAAAGAGAAAAACAGTTAACTGCAATAACTTCAAATTCCAGAATTGATATTAATTTTCGATAAATAAATAATTTTTTAGATTATAAAGGGAACGTTTATATATAGACGTTCCTTTTTGCAAGTAGAAATGTTCTTAAATATAAATACATATTTGTAGTTGTAGATATGCAAAATTATGATATAATGTTAAGGATAATAAGTTGGTTTTATTAGACTATTAGAATAAATATTAGTTGATGACTAAGTTTAGATGGAGATGAATTATAATGGCATATCAAACGGTATTAGAAGCACTGGGTAGAAGTAAAGCACCGTTAGGGCGAAAGGAAAGCATTGAAAAAATAGAAAACTTATTAGGAGCTGACGAAGAAATCTTGATTGCTACAGCAGATTTAATAAAAGTTGTAGATAATGAGTCAGGAAAATCCAGAAGCAAAAGCATGGTATTGTGTTTAACAAATCAGAGGCTAATTGCAGAAGGTGATGGAATTTCTGAGGATTATAACTTAGAAAGTATTATTTCAGCTAAAACAGGAAATACAGCGTCATTTGGAACAAAAGAACTTGTTATTAATACGAAATTAAAAACTTTCAGGTTAGATGTGCTTAATAAAAAAGCAGAAGAAAGAGCAGCCAATTTTCAAAATTTAATAGCTTTACATTCTCCAAGAGTTGCAGAATATATTGAAGGAAAAAAGATGTTACTAAGTGAACCAATTGCCAGTATTGAACATGTTGAAGCGCATCTAATAGTTGGAGGAAGAGAACCGGACAAACAGGATATTAAGAACTTTGAATATTTATTAGAGCATATAGATGAAGATGAAACTATTCATATTATATTTGTTGGTCATCTTGAAGCAGAAACTACTGATAAGAGCTCTACATGGACGAGTAATAGAAACAGAGACTCTAGTGGACCTATAACAACTTCTGCATTTGCTCT
Organism: Oscillospiraceae bacterium; assembly: GCA_009785865.1. GTDB lineage: Bacteria > Bacillota > Clostridia > TANB77 > CAG-508 > WQVL01. The sequence continues at coordinate 31,028 of WQVL01000020.1, forward strand.
TACTAATGTGCGTTTAATCTATGCGCGTGATGCAGGAGGGGTAAGAACAGTGCTTGGAAGAGGATCTTATGTTAAAAGTATTGACTTAAGTGAAATTAGGAAAGTAAGTTCTTATAAAAGGTTGTTGCTTGGAACAACTGTACTTGAAACAATTACAAATACTATAAGAATCCATCATCTTGAAAAAAACAATGCTAATAAAATCACAGAAGATATTCGTGTTTTTGTTAATAAAGTAAAAACAGAACAAAGGCAAACTGCGATGCCAGTGAAAATTGTGAATGAAGCACCGCACATGCATGTTACAGAAGAACTGCGTAAATTTAAACAGCTAGAATTAGATGGAATTATTACTGCCGAAGAATTCGAGGCAAAGAAAAAAGAATTAATGGGCCTTTGATAGAATGAGATTAGAGATAGGAGATTAGAATAATGAATTTACCTAACAAATTAACAGTGCTTAGAATAGCATTAATACCTGTAATGGTAGTAGTTGCAATGTTTGAATTCCCAGGAGACCTTTGGGGAATACCAACACTATATTGGATTTTAAATGGAATTTTTGTAATTGCATCAATCACAGACTTTTTAGATGGAGCAATTGCAAGAAAAACAAATGATATAACTACATTTGGAAAATTTGCTGATCCATTAGCAGATAAAATTTTAGTATTATCGACTATGATGATATTACTAGCAATGGGTAAAATACCAAGCTGGATACCAATAATAATTATAACTAGAGACTTTGTTGTGTCTGGATATAGAATGTTGGAAGTAGAAAAAGGCGGGAAAGTAATTGCTGCGAGTTTCTGGGGAAAACTAAAAACATGTACTCAAATAGGAGCAATAATTGCGATATTCCTAAGCATACATAATTTTGGTGCGTTCTGGTCATATAGTTTAACAGGATGGCATTTATTTATAAATGTTACTGCAACTATAATGTTTATTTTGGCAACCATTGCAACAGTGTTCTCGGGATATGATTACTTAAAAGACAGCAAGAAATTATTTGAGGACTCTAAATAAAAGGAGTTTTGATATGGAGAAGGAATACATTGGCTGGGAAAGAACAGAAGAGTTAATAAAAGAGCTAGGAAATAGGATAATTGAAAGCGGATTTGTACCAACAATGATAGTGCCAGTTCCAAGAGGGGGTGGGCCGGTAGCA
>WQVL01000021.1 GCA_009785865.1 Oscillospiraceae bacterium
AGTGGTTGGGAAATAGAAGCATGGTATGTAAATAATGTTCGTCAGACGGGACCTATAACAAATATGATAAGTCATATTGGAGAGGCTCCAGGACCACATCATATAGAAATACTATTTGTAGAAGAAGACCTGTTATTTAACTTAGCATTAAGAACATTTATCTCACAAATAGAAACAAATGGAGTAATAAATAATACAAACAGAGCACCGATTGTGTCAATGCCAAGTATATTTGCAGGGGAATTAATATATACATTCCCAGTAGATAAATCAGTAAACCCAGTGCAAATAACAAATGGAAGCATAATGATACAAACAATAAGAATATTTAATGAAGGAACAATAGCAGGATATGTAAATGAGATAGCAAATGACATCCCAGCAGGATTAGAGTTCTTACCAATGCATAATACAAATGTTAGCTATGAATGGGTAATGTATGATGTAAGTGGACAAGTAACTACAGACGTATCAGAAGCAGTAGAAATAAGGACAAGGTATTTAGAGAACAATTCAATAGATGCATTTGATCCAGACTTAGGAATAGAGCTAGGAAATCCAGATTATAGAGATATACAAGTGGCATTCAGAGTGACATATGAAGGAGGGACAGGAAGAATAATAGTAAGTAGATCAGAGATAATAGATGCAGAAGCATTTTGAGGAGGAACAATAGGATATATTAACTTACTAGACGAAGAGAATGATACAGAGTATATGTATGTAGTACGTACTGATGTTGGAAACAATAACAACAATGATGATGACGGAAAAGTAAAAGGAGAGTATCGTCCAGAGAATAACAATCAAGGAAAAGGGAATGTAGTAAGTACAAATGACCCAATCAGCAGTGCTAGATATATAGTATTAATAGCCATAGCAATGATAAGTCTAGTTGTAGTTTTAAAAGAAAAGAAGAATAGGTAGATATAGATAAGTGAACAGGTAAGGTTTTATGGCCTTATCTGTTCTTTATTTTGCATCTTAGAATAAAAAAATTACTCACTTGCCATAATATATTTTATATGGTATATTTTAATTAATATAGAGTTATTCGATTGAAAACACATAGATTGATATCAATTATAGAACTCAAAATAAGTGGTGAAACTAATGAAAAATGTCTCGAAAAAAATTGTAGTAATTATAATATTAATACTAGCACTCTCTTTTATGGGAAGTGCCACTTTTGCGTTCGATAGAAGTGTTTCAGTTAACCATTCAAATAATGTTGTATATTTAAGTGGGCCTGCTCAGATGCCACCTAGGAATGTAACGATGAGTCCTGGAAGTCTAGACGAATATACGATAAGTATAACAAATAATACAGGAAGTAATGTAAATTTGTACTTCATAGAAGCTACAGAAATTATAGCGCCTCAGCAATTAGGATATTTTGATTTGCGAGTATATATTAATAATAACCTATATATAGAAGAAAGAGTGGTCGATGTTACTGAAGAACATATGTATGTAATAGCTCCAGGTGAAACAGTAGCTGTGGCTATACTAATAGGATTAAGCCAAGATGCAGGAAATGAATTTCAAGGTGCAACCTTTACTATATTATGGACGATGGCCATTACAAGTCCTATTATTGTAGAGGATGATGAAGATATCGACTTAGGGATAGTACAAGGAGTAGACAGAGAAAACGAAGGAAATCAAGGTGGAAATAGAATACCACAAACTGGTCAAAGTGTAATAATATATTATGTATTATATGGTGCGATAGCAATAGTAATATTGTTTATAATAATCATTTTATTCAAAAGACGCAAAGAAGAAGAGGAAGAAGAGAATGATGAAAATGATGGCACAAATGAATAAGTTAAGGGGAAATCATGAGAAATATATCAATTAAAAAAATAGCAAGTAATATATTCTTATTAGCGGCAGCATTACTACTAATATATACAATATATGTAGTGGTTCAAAGCAGACGTACAGGAGAAAATATATTTATATTTGGGCATAGACCATATATTATAATATCGGAATCTATGTCTCCAGGAATACAGAGACATGCATTAATTATAGTAAGACAGGTAGATATAGATGAAGTAGAAGAGGGAGATATAATAAGCTTTCAGATACCGTCCAATATATATCATAGACAAACTACTCGGAAGTGAGATAGAAGACTTAGTAAGAACTATAAGACCAGAAGATGGACCAATTATATATGTTTGTCATAGAGTTTATCAGGTAACGGATTATGGTTTAATTACAAAAGGAGATGCTAGTAATGCCGTAGATGGTATTATAACCACAGAAGAAAATTTTGTTGGCAAAGTGGTTTTTTACACTAATGCAACTACTTATATTATATATATAGCTACGAACTATACATTCATACTTGTAGGAGTAATAGGTTTGCTTATCTTAATAGTAGTAGCAATTAAAATGGTCTTGAATAGCCCTAGAGGAAAGAGAACGAAAGCAGATAAAAGAAACAAGACAAAAAAAATTAAAGAAGAAAAAGAGCTAGAAAGGTCACAGTCCGTAAAAGAAACAAAAGAAGAAAAAGAGAGAGATTGATTTTAAATGAAAAAAAAGAAAACATCTAAAAATTTAAAATTAAAAATATTAGTAGTTATTTTAGTAATATTAATTTTAATGCTTCTAGGTGTTTTTTTATATGATAAAATTATGGCGATGAGAATGACCGCATCGTTAACAGAAGCAGTGTATGAGTTTCATCAGGGAGAGTATGTATATTTAGATGGACATAGAGTCATAGGTACAATTCGAATAGATAGACTAGAGTTTGAATATCCAATTATATTGTATACAGGCGATGACGCGTTAGAGATAGCTATATGTAAGTATCCAGGTCCAGACATTAATGAATTAGGGAATGTAAGCTTACTTGGACATAATATGAGAACTGGAATCCTATTTGGGAGCCTACACCAACTTTCGAACGGAGATGTTGTGGTACTAACTAATAGTAGACGGAGAAGTAATGGAATATGAAGTATATGATAGATTTCATGTAAGACCCGATGATATAAGTGTATTTGAACAAAATGATAAGGAAACAAGACAGGTAACATTAATAACATGTACTACTAGCATGGCAGATAGGTTCATAGTAAGATTGAGAGAAATATAATTTTGTAGGATAATTGGTAACATATAAGCAAAAGAAGAGGTGAAGAGAAATGGCGCTAGCAGATCTGATTTTATTCATAGGAGGTATAGGGTTATTCCTATATGGAATGAAATTGATGAGCGATGGTTTAGAACTATCAGCTGGTTCAAAGCTTAAAAGAATACTTGAAATATTAACAAAAAATAAGTTTATTGGAGTATTAGTAGGTTTTTTCGTTACTGCCATAATTCAAAGTTCAACAGCTACAGTTGTAATGATAGTTGGTTTTGTTAATGCAGGACTAATGAACCTATCACAAGCAGTAGGGGTTATCATTGGAGCTAATATAGGAACAACCACAACAGGACTAATAATAGCCTTGAACTTACATACAATTGCACCAATCTGTATTTTTATAGGAGCTCTTTTAATACTCTTTTCTAAGAAGAAAAAAATCAAACACATTGGAATGATTATAGCAGGGTTTGGTATATTATTCCTTGGAATGAGACTAATGGCAGATAGTATGAGACCACTTAGTTATTTGCCATGGGTAGGAGACCTGCTTGATTTCACTGAAAATCCATGGATTGGTATTGCAGTGGGATTTGTAATTACTGCACTTATTCAAAGTTCAACAGCAGCAATGGGAATATTATTAGCAGCAATGATGTCAGGAGTAATAACAGATTTAGATCAAGCAATATTTATTCTTTATGGTCAAAACTTAGGAACTACTTTAACTGTAATATTATCTAGTATAGGCTCAAACAAAATAACTAAAAAAGCAGCATTAATACATTTGGTATATAAAACAATAGGAATAGGAATTGTAGTTATCATAACACTACTACCACTTGGATTTGTAGAATTTATAAGGAGTTTATCAGATACTCCAAGTACACAACTTGTATTTGCACATATCATTATAAATATTATAATGGCAGCTATATTACTTCCATTCTCTAGTGGTATTGTTAAAATAACAGAGATGATAATTAAAGGGGAAGACAAAGAAAAGAGAGATTTAGATTTCAAATATATAGACAAACGCTTACTCGAGAAACCAAGTTTAGCAGTAGTTCAATCATATAAAGAAGTAGAAAGATATGCTAAACTAGCATTTGAAAACTATATTTTAGCTAAGAATTTAGTTTTAGAAGTAGATGATGAGGCAGCGCCTAGTACAGAAGAACATGAAGTTGAAAATCCGTTATATACTAAAATGAGAATTATTTATGAAAATGAAAATAATATAAATAATTTAGGTGGGAAGATTAATCAATATTTAACAAAATTAACATCGGCGGATTTAGAATATACAGACGTTAAACTAGTAGCATCTTTATATAGGCTCGTTATAAATATAGAGCGTATGGGGAATCATGCTGTAAATATAATGAAAGCTTATGAAGATTTGAAAGAAGGAGGACAAGTATTTTCAGAAGAAGCATTAGAAGAATTAAATGCAATGTTTGAAAATGTCCAAAAAGCTTTAGAGCAAGCAATAAAAATATTTGAAAGCGGCCAATATAATTTGAAAAGAATATCAGCAGTTAGCGATTTAGAAGAAGAAGTAGACCTTCAAAATGAAGAGTACAAGACAAACTATCTAGAAAGAGTAAATAAAGGTACTTGTTCACCATCATCTGGAGTTGCCTTTATAAAGATTCTAACATCTCTAGAACGTATAGCAGACTATGCATGCAATATAGCTAACTCTGTTAGGAGATAGAGGCAAGCAATATAATTTGCGTTCTTAACAATAATATACCTTCATATAAATGTAATACAGTACATTTATGTGGAGGCTTTTTTTATGATTGTTGTAAAAAAGAAAACAATAATAATAGTATGTGTAGTAATGCTTACAACTATTTTTATGTATCTAAAGATAGGAGGAGTACTTAGTACAAACAGTGGCGCACTTAAATTAGCATCATCTCTCGTAGAAGGTAAAGTAATAGTTATAGATGCTGGACACCGGTAAACCGGATCGGAGGAGCAGTAGCAAAAAGTGGAGAAACAGAAGAAGAAATCAATTTAAAAATAGCATTAAAAGTAGCTGAATTGCTAGAAAAAGCAGGAGCTACAGTTATACTTACAAGAGCAGACGAATATGGGATATCAGGACTAGATGATGCTACAATAAGGGAAAAACATAGAGCTGACTTAAAAAATAGGGTTAAAATAGGAAATGAATCAGGAGCTGATATTTTTGTATCAATCCACTTAAACAAAATACCACAAACACGGGTATAGTGGTTGGCAAACATTTTTCAAAGGGAATAATGATAAGAGCAAACTGTTAGCCGAATCAATACAAAGAGGCTTAAATGATATAATGCCGAGGAATAATACAAGAAAGCCTGCAAAAATTTCAGGCATCTATATTATGGATAATGTAAATATTCCAATTAGCATAGTAGAATGTGGTTTTTTATCAAATTATGAAGAATTACAATTGTTAATTACACAGGAGTATCAAGAGGAATTAGCGTTTGGAATTTATACAGGGATATTGAATTACTTTAGTAGTATATGATATAACAGATACACGAGGTAAAATGATGAACAAATATATTACGGTAATTGGTGGTGGTCTAGCAGGCTCAGAAGCGGCATACCAAATAGCTAAAAGAGGTATAGATGTAAAACTATATGAAATGAAACCAGAAAAATTTTCACCTGCTCATGAAAACAAGGACTTAGCTGAAATAGTGTGTAGCAATTCTTTTAAATCTAATTCTATTACTAATGCATGTGGACTTCTTAAAGAAGAACTCAGGAGGTTAGATTCTCTGCTAATTAGATGTGCAGACGAAACAGCTGTACCAGCAGGACAAGCTTTAGCAGTAGATAGAGATGAATTTTCGAGGTTAGTAACATTAGAAATCGAAAAGTTTGAAGAACTACCCGGCAAGATAGAAATAGTTAAAAGTGAATATACAAAAAATCCAACGGAAGAAGATGGGATTGTTATAATCGCAACTCGGCCCACTAACTTCAGATGAATTTGCAAAACAAATAAGTGAAATCTGTAAGAAGCGGGGTAGAAGGTGAGTCAGAAGAAACTCAATTGTTTTTCTATGATGCAGCAGCCCCTATTATACAAAAAGATAGTATCAATATGGATATTGCTTTTATTGCAGATAGATATGGTAAAGGCGAAGGTGATGGTAGCTATATAAACCTACCAATGAATAAAGAGGAATATGAAGAATTCTATAACAATTTGGTAAATGCAGAGGTAGTTAATCCTCATTCTTTTGAGAAAAAAGAAATCTTTGAAGGATGTATGCCAATAGAAGTAATGGCTGGACGAGGTGTTGATACAATACGTTTTGGACCACTCAAGCCAACAGGGTTTACAGACCCAAGAACAGGTGAAAGACCATATGCCATAGTGCAACTAAGACAAGACAATAAAGAAGGCACATTATATAATATGGTAGGATTCCAAACAAACTTAAAATTTGGTGAACAAAAAAGGGTATTTTCTATGATACCAGGGTTAGAGACAGCAGACTTTGTTAAATATGGGGTAATGCATAGAAATACATATATAAATGCTCCAACATTATTAGATAATACATATAATATGAAATCGAATAACAATATATTCTTTGCAGGTCAAATAACAGGAGTAGAAGGATATGTTGAATCAATAGCATCAGGGTTAGTAGCAGGAATAAATGCAGTAAACAAGCAAAAGAATGATACTTCACGTACGGAATTTGATAAGGTTACAATGATAGGAGCCTTGGCAGACTATATATCATCTCCAAATAAAAGGTTTCAACCTATGAATGCCAATTTTGGGATATTACCAGAATTAGGAGAGAGGATTAAAGATAAAAGACTAAGATATGAGGCGTTAGCAGATAGAGCATTAAAAAATCTTCGAGAAATTTAAGAAAAATAAAAAAATCCCTGTGTTTTATAGAAAAACAGGGGTTTTTTATTACTAAAATGTTACAAAAGTATTATTTTTTCGTGAAATTTCAAAAAGTCGACATAAAATCATTGCAATATATGTAAAAATTTGCTATAATATAGAGTGAGTTATGTTAATAACAATGTAAAAATTGTTTAATATATGAGAGGAGGAAATCTTAATTGTATAATTAAGATGAGAGTACGATGGATGAAAAGATAAAAGAAATACTAAGACAAAAAGAGGAACTTATAAAACAATTAGACGAGTTAAATGCGAGTATAACTGATGAAGCTATAGCGAACGCTACGAAAGAAGAGAAAATGGAGTTTACTTTGCTAACATTAGAAATTAACAAGAAGCTTGCATTATTAAAGAAAATGGAGCAAGAAAGTATATAAATCATATTTATTGAAAGGTAGGTAAATAATTATGAATTTAAAAACAGCAAATCTCAGATTGAGAACAGTGTTACAGAAGATAGAGGAACTTGAAAATACTCTGAATATAATGCTTGGAGGTCAAAGTGCAGAACTTTCGAAAAAACAAATAGAAGACGTTGTGAACCCAATTAACACTCTGATTAGTAGTGTTCCGATGGACGATGTGCTTCTTCTTAATGATGCAGTAGGTTTATATGACGAAGCAATTCGTATGATGAAAGACGTAATAAAGAAAAAACATTATAAAGATGGGCAAAGCATGCAACCTTATGAAGTAAAATCTTTTAAAGCCGCTCTTGAAGCATTAGAAAAGGGAAAAGCCGCAGGAATTGGATTTGATGCAAAAGTCTTTGCTGCAATGCAACAAGATCTATTCAGTGGAGATTTAGACCGAGGTCTACATGATTATGAAGCTGACAGTGCACAACAAAGAGCAGATGTAGTGAAACAGGAGCTTGATGAAGCTAGATTACCGATTGTGAAAGTTCAAATGGGATTAGAAAGTCACTTTGAGAAAGTTAGAAAGAATGAAGGAACTCTTGCCATCCTCAAGAAAGCAGATGAAGATATAAAAGACATGGAAGAGGAAATAGCAAAGTACGAACAAGAGTTGAGCGATAATCCTCAGTATGGCCCAGAAGACAAAGAAAGATTAGAAGGAGCAATAAAAGAATGTAAAAATGGAATAGAGATATCACGAGCAGCACAAATAAATGCAATACTTAAGAGTGATAAAAAGAAATATAAGGAGGACCCTAAAACTGCCGCTCTATACAAGCCGACAGATGATGAGAAAAAAGAGACAACATCGGAAAAGTATGTAGCAAGACTACGTAAAGAGTTTGAGCAAGATAGAGCAGATGGATTAAGCGGCTTAAAGAAAGCAGTTAAATCCCTATACGATAATGATATAAGAACATTTGATCCTAAAATTCAAAAAATTACAGGTAAAAAGCTAAGGGCATATCTTGGAAAAACTGGAGATCAGGAATTATCAGACCAAGAAGCAATTGAATTAGAAGGAAAGTTAGAAAATGAAACTCAAATGTTGAATCTTCGATTAGCAGATAAGCGTAAAGAGCGTGCTGATCTACAAGCAAAAGTAAGATACCATCATACAGCAAGAGACGAAGTGAAAGCATATGAAGCGCCAACAAAATCAAGTGAGCCAGAAGACTCACATAAAAGTAATCTTCCAACTAAGGGTGGTAAGAAAAGAGGGTTTTTTGGTAGAATGTATGACGCATATCAAAGAGGAAGAGAGGGCAGGAAGAAGAAGAAGGAAGATGCTAAAGCCAAAAAGAGTGGAAAAGGTGAAAAATCAACTAATGACGTAAGCCAAGATGCTCTTAATGAAATCTTACAAGCGTCACAACAAGGAGTTAGGGACGCATATAAGGTCCCAGGTCTTAGCCAAGGAGATGCTTTACAATTGGCAAAATCAGCAGCAGCAGCAAACTACTATAAACAACAAAGAGAAGCGCAAAGCAAAAAAGAGGGTAGTGATAAAGGTAGATAACATAAGTTAATAGAACTATAAAAACTAGGCATTATGCCTAGTTTTTTCATGCAAAGTATTGACAAAACAATGGAAGTGGTGTAAAGTAATATAGCATTACAAAATTACAAAACAGAAATATTTAGAGGTAGTAGTATGGAAAAAAACGTTAAAGTAAGCATATTATGCGAAATATACGGAAAACTTTTAACTGAAAAACAACTAGCTATTTTAGATGACTACTATAATCAAGATTTATCTCTTTCTGAAATTGCAGAAAATTCAGACATCACTAGGCAAGCAGTTAGAGATATCATTAAGAAGGGAGAGACTAAACTTTTCGAGTTTGAAGAAAAGCTTGAGTTTATGAAGAAAATGTTAAAACAAGAAGAAAAAATTTCTACTATATTATCAGAACTACTTAAGATACAAAATAAATTTACTGATGGAGAAGTAGCAGAAGTTTTGGAAAATGTAAAACAAGAACTCACTTTGATGTATAACGTATAAAGAAAGGATACTAGAGAAAATGGCTTTTGAAGGATTATCTTCTAGATTACAAGAGATTACAAGAAAGCTTAGAGGAAAAGCAAGGATTACTGAAAGTGACTTGAAAGAAGTTCTAAGAGAAGTAAAACTAGCTTTACTAGAAGCTGATGTTAATTACAAAGTTGTAAAAGAATTTATAAAAGTTATAGAAGAAAAAGCAATTCGGGCAAGATGTTTGGAAATCACTAACACCTGGAGAACAAGTAGTTAAAATTGTAAAAGACGAAATGATAGAACTACTAGGAGGAGTGACAAGTAAAGTTAATTTTACTCCAAATCCGCCAACAGTAATAATGATGGTGGGGCTTCAAGGGTCTGGTAAAACAACAACAGCTGGAAAACTTGCAAACTTACTAAGAAAGCAAGGGAAAAAACCACTATTAGTAGCCTGTGACGTATATAGACCGGCAGCTATAAAACAATTAAAAGTAGTCCGGAGGTCAGTTAAATATACCAGTGTTTGCTAATGAAAATACAAAGGATGTTGCATTAATTGCAAAACAGGCAATGAGTGAAGCTATGTCTAAATTAAATGATGTAGTAATCTTAGATACTGCAGGGCGATTACACATAGACGAAGAATTGATGCAAGAATTGAAGAATGTAAAATCAAATGTAAGACCACATGAAATCCTGTTAGTAGTAGACTCTATGACAGGGCAAGATGCGGTAAATGTTGCGGAAAGCTTTAATAATGAATTAGGTATAGATGGAATAGTACTTACAAAATTAGATGGTGATACAAGAGGTGGAGCTGCACTTTCTGTAAAGAAAGTAACAAATAGACCAATAAAGTTTGCTCGGAGTTGGAGAAAAATTAAGCGACCTAGAGGAATTCCATCCAGACAGAATGACATCAAGAATACTTGGTATGGGAGATATGCTTTCAGTTATAGAGAAGGCAGAAGAGTCACTTGACTTAGAGGAAGCATTAAAGCTAGAAGAAAAGTTAAAGAAACAAGAATTTGATTTAGATGATTACTTAACACAAATAAGACAAATGAAAAAAATGGGATCATTTTCATCATTACTAGGTATGATACCAGGAATGAATAAATTAAAAGATATAAACATTGATGAGAAAGAATTTGTGAAAATAGAAGCAATAATATGTTCAATGACAAAGGCGGAGAAGAAGAATACAAAACTACTTAATGCAAGTAGGAGAATAAGAATTTCGAAGCGGAAGCGGGACAACAGTAAATGACATTAACAAATTTATAAATTCATATGAAATGACAAAAAAAATGATGAAGCAAATGCAGAATAACAAAGGCGGAATGAAAAACATGATGAAGAACTTAGACATGAATTCACTCAAAAATTTTAAATAAATGTGTTACTAATTTTAAAATATATATTAACAAAGATTCGAAGGGAGGAGAGAACAAATGGTAAAAATAAGACTACAAAGAATGGGGAAGAAAAAAGCACCATTCTATCATATAGTTGTTGCTGATTCTAGATCACCAAGAGATGGAAGAATAATTGAACAAATAGGAACATACGACCCAATGACAAACCCATCTACATTAAACTTAGACAAAGAAAAAGTAGAAAAGTGGATCAAAAATGGAGCAAGACCTACAGATACAGTAAAACACTTAATAGAAAAGGGAGGAAACTAATATGAAAGAACAACTACAAGCTATTATCGAAGCTATAGTTTCAAACCCAGAATCAGTTACAGTAGAGGAAAAACAAGAAGGAGAAATTATAGTATTTGAAGTGAAAGTAGCCGAGGCCGATATGGGTAAAGTTATTGGAAGAGAAGGAAGAATTGCTAAATCTATAAGAACAGTAATGAGAGCTGTAGCGGTTAAAGAAAACAAGAAAATTTCAATTGAGTTTGTTGGATAGAGGATGAGCTTTATGCAAGAATATTTAGAAATTGGTCAAATTGTAGGAACACATGGTGTTAAAGGTATTATGAAAGTAAAACCGTTAACAGATGATATTAAAAGGTTTGATAAATTAAAAACAGTATATATGAATATCAAAAAAGGACTAACAGAACTTGAAATAGAAGAGGTTAGGTACAACAAAAATATTGTATTACTTAAGTTTAAAGGAGTAGATACAATAGAGGAAGCCGAAACATATAGAAATTTCTATTTAAAAGTAAACAGGAAAGATGCCGTAGATTTACCTAAAAATTCATACTTCATAGTAGACTTGCTCGGATGCAATGTTTACACAGAAGAAAATGAACATTTAGGAGAAGTAGATGATGTATTTCCTACTGGAAGTAATGATGTATATGTTGTAAAAAGTAATGATGGTAAACAAATTTTAATTCCTGCAATTAAAGAAGTTATAAAACAAGTGGACATTCAAAATAAAACTATAATTGTAAAGTTAATGGAAGGTTTAATATGAAAATAGACATACTTACACTTTTTCCAGATATGTTTGACCCAATTAAAACAAGTATTTTAGGAAGAGCGGCTGATAAAGGCCTACTAGAAATAAATACTATAAATATTAGGGACTTTGCGAAGGATAAACATAAGAAAGTTGATGATACTCCATATGGTGGTGGAGCCGGTATGGTACTTAAAGCAGATGTAGTTTATGATAGCTATAAATCTATCGAAAAAGATGTGACTACGAAAACAATATACTTATCACCACAAGGTAAAACATTAACAGTAGAAAAAGTAAAGGAACTAGCGAACTCCAAACATCTAATCCTATTATGTGGACATTATGAAGGAATAGACCAAAGAGTTTTAGATGAGATTGTTTCAGAAGAGATATCTATAGGAGATTATGTATTAACTGGTGGAGAACTACCAGCTATGGTCCTAATAGATGCAGTAGCTAGACACATAAAAGGAGTAATAAGAGAAGAGTCTATAGAAGAAGAATCTTTTACAAACAATTTACTTGAATATCCCCAATATACTAGACCAGAGATGTTTTTAGACAAGAAAGTGCCAGAAGTTCTATTATCACGGCAATCATAAAGAAATTGAAAATTGGAGAAAAGAACAATCAATACAAACGACTAGAAACAAGAGACCAGATTTATTAGATTAAATAGTACCATTTAAAGAAAGAAGGAGGAAAAAGAAGTGGACATTATAAAATCAATCGAACATGAGCAACTGAAAAGTAAGATACCAGCTCTTAAAGTTGGAGATACAGTAAAAGTTCATGTAAGAGTAAAAGAAGGAAACAGAGAAAGAATACAAGTTTTCGAAGGAATCATTATTAAAAAGCAAGGTGGAGGAATAAATGCTACATTTACAGTAAGAAGAATATCTTACGGAGTAGGTGTTGAAAAAACATTTTTAGTTCATTCACCAAAAGTAGAAAAAGTAGAAGTAACAAGAGTAGGTAAAGCAAGAAGAGCTAAATTATTCTACTTAAGAGAAAGATTAGGAAAATCAGCTAAGACTAAAGAAAAGTTCGGTGCAAGAATCGAAACTCATGAAATAGTATTAAAAGAAGAATTAGCTGAAGAAGTTATGGAAGAGGAAGAAGTTGTTGAAGAAGTTGCAGCAGCCACACCAGTTGTAGAGGAAGCTGCTGAAGCAATGGAAACTGCAGTAGAAGAAGCTCCTGCAGAAGTTGCTCCAGAAGAAGCGCCAGCTATAGAAACAGCTACACCAGTTGTTGAAGAAGTTGTTGATACAGTTACAGAAGAGACAGTAGAAGCAGTTAAAGAAGAACCTGTAACAGAAGACGAGGCATAATTTATCCGTACGTATTAAATGCTACGGCTAAGGAAAATACAAAGAATAATAAGTAAAAATGAAAAACCGCCGAGTAGCGGTTTTTTTAAATGGAACACAGTGAATTTGGAGAGCGCAGAGGAATTGAGATTTTATGTAAAATATGGTATAATATAAGCATATCAACATATGGAGGTGGAAGCCAAAGCCAAAGCATGAGCCGTAAAGCCCTAATTTCTCTGGCAGAAATGCCAGTTACAACAAAGGCATAAACAACAATAACAAAAACAAAATCAAATTCCTGAAGGAGGAAAAAGGATGATAGGCTTTATTAAAAAGCATGAGCACATTTTCCGGGTTAAGGAAATGTACTGGATGATGTTCTGGTCAGCGCTACAATCGTGGATAGTAGTAGCTCCACTACTAATATTCCGAGCAGGCGTAGGCAATATAGGATGGCTAGGAATGATAGTTTTGGTAGCAGTAATATATTGCTGTAGAAAAAGAGCTGTTGTAAAGTCAATAGTAAGTATATTTGCTATAAAACTGACTGGGCAAAAAGCAGCGAAAAACAGGGAAAGAGCTCTAGCTAGGCTAGAACAAGTGTTAAAGGATTTTTATTCTGCTGAGTATCCTACGAATACTGAGCGAACAGCTTATGCAGAAGAGATTCTGACAAACCTAAGAACGATAGCCATAGTGATTCCTCGGGGTCTATTACTTGTGTTCATTATACGGAGTGCATGGCTTTTGGCGGGTTCACCATCCCTAAGGAGTATATTTTCCTAGGGAAATTAAAAGGCTGGCGCATTGTGCGTCAGCCTTAGTCATATCAAATGTATATATCGATTACCTTATTTATCTTTAGATAATTCTGCATATCTCTTTAATTTCTCATATGCTAGGTAGTTTATTGTACCGGCAGGGAATTTACCATCTTTATTTTTCTTACCAGCTGGAACGCCTGTTAATATTTCGATACCTTCATCAATAGTTGATACCGCATATACATGGAACTTACCTTTTTTTACATCATCTATTAGTTCGTCAGACAAACTAAGGTTTCTAACATTTTGCACAGGTATTATAACGCCATGTTCTCCAGTTAATCCACGAGATTTACATATTTGATAAAATCCTTCAATTTTTTCATTTACGCCACCAATTGGTTGTATGAGTCCTTTTTGATTCATAGAACCAGTTACTGCGATTGATTGCTTAATTGGAACTCCAGAAAGACTTGATAAGGTTGCATATACCTCTGTACTAGAAGCACTATCACCATCAACCCCACTATATAATTGTTCAAAGCATATGCTTATATTCACAGCTAAAGTCATATCTTGTGCAAATGTCTCTCCAAGATATCCTGATAAGATAAGAATCCCTTTAGAGTGACTAGGACCAGATAGATCAACTTCACGCTCTACATTTACTATCCCGTCTTTCCCCATATATGTGTTTGCAGTTATTTTAGAAGGTTTACCAAATGAATGATAGCCCACAGTCATAACAGTAAGACCATTTAGAGATCCTACTTCATGACCAGATGTAGATATTAAAAGCATATCTTCTTCAATAAGTTCTAAATGTCTAGCATCATGTTTTTTAACTCTGTCAATTCTTTCATTAAGCGTTTTATCTACATATTCAGCTGTAACTACTTTTTTCTTCGCGAGGCGTGCCCATGTAGAGGATTCAGAAATAATTTCTCCAATATCACTAAACTTAGTAGAAAGTTTTGTTTTGTCATCAGCTAATTTAGAAGTATACTCAACAATTTTAGCCATCGCATATTTATCTAAAGGAAGATCCTCTTCTTTTGTAGCATAACTATTAACGAACTTTGCAAGTCTCATGATGTTACTATCAGTGCGAGGTGCAGTTTCATCAAATTCTACTTTGATTTTAAATAATTTTTTGAATTCTGGATCAAGTGCAAGTAAAGCGTGATATATATGTGAGTTTCCTACAAGTAGAACTTTAACATCAATTGGAATAGGTTCTGGTTTTAATGAAATCATAACCATATATTGAGCACGTTGCTCCATATTATTATCAATATTAAGTTCTTTAATAGTAAGAGCTCTCTTTAATGTATCATAGCAAACTTGATTAGCGAGTAAGTCTTCAGCTTGAAGTATGATATATCCACCATTTGCTTTATGAAGCAATCCGGATTTAAGCATCGTAAAATCTGTTTTTAACATACCATATTGGTTTTCATATTCTAGCTTTCCAAAGAGGTTATGATATGAGTAATTTGAATCCATAATAACAGGAGCACCTTCTTGATGACTATTGTCAACAAATAGATTAACTCTATAATTAAGCCATGGTTCTTTGTTGTCAGGTTTTCCAGGTACCGGATGTTTAGGATCATGTGGATTGTCTTCTTTTATAAATAGATCGATATTCTTAAGTATATTCACCTTAACATCTTCTAAGAATTTAGAAATTTTCTTATCTTTTTTATAAGTATTTTTTAATATATTGATACTACTATTAATTGTGAGAAGTGCTATGTTAGCTTGCCATTCTTCAACTCTTTTATCAGTTTCCCTTTCAATAGATTTTATTTGCCCTATAACTTCAAAAATCTGCTCTTGAACTAAAGAGGATTTTTCTTCAAAAGATTGCTTTACATTATCATCTAGTTTGTCGAATTCTTCTTCCTCAATAGTTTTACCATCAATAACAGGCATCATATAGATACCATTAGCAGTAGTTCTTACTTGAAATCCATGTTTCATAGATTTTTTATTTAATTTTTCTAAAATCTCATTTTTTTTCTCATCATATTTTTGTTTGATAAGTACTTTCTCTTTTTCAAAATCTTCATTATTGAAGGTAAGCTTAATACTTCTCCTTATATCTGTAATGAAGTTATCCATATTCTCTTTAAATACTTTTCCCTGACCAGCTGGTAAGGAAACAGCTATTGGTTCATTAGAGTTTTCAAAATTATATATATAGCACCAATCATCTGGAGACTTTTGTTTTTCAGCAATGTTAGAAACATACTTCTTTGCATACATAGTTTTTCCGTACACCAGAAGGACCCTCTATAAATAGGTTATATCCTTTAGAGTCGATAGATAAGCCAAAGGCTAATGCAGCAATTCCTCTGTCTTGGCCATAAATTAAATCTGTTTCATCTAATCCGGCAGTGGTTTCAAACTTAAAAGTATTTGGATTGCATATTTCCTTTAAAGCTTTGTGGCTGAGTTCATATTTTTTCATTCGTAATTCTCCTATCTTTTTTTATACTTTAGTTAGAGGTTTAGAGTCATGATTATTGCGTCATGAGTAGAGTTGTAATATTTTTTCCTGATTCCTACTTTTTCAAAACCATGTTTTGAATAAAGTTCTATAGCAGGAAGATTTAAGTGATTAACTTCTAGTGTTATTGATGTAAGGTTGCTGTCCTTACTAATTTTTATAAGTTCTTTTAGTAGCAGACTCCCGTATGCCTTGATTTCTGAAATCGTTTCTTACAACAATATTTGTTATATGTATATCATCAACTGCTTTCCACATACTAGCAAAGCCTATAACATTTCCGGCACTGTCTTTAGCAACGATGCATTTAGAATTTTTATTTAATAGTTCAGATTTTAAAGTGCTAGGATTCCAAAATTCATCAAAGTCAGAAGATAAGTTTTCTTTGATTAGTTCAAAATCTTCTAAAGTCATACTTGATATACTAATCATTTTACTTTAACCTTTCTGCCCCGAGAAGGCTTTAGATATTCTGGAACCACTGAGTCTGATGCATATCTAACACCTTGCATATATTTCTTATATGCAGCGATTCCAATGTTTTTAGCATACACTTTAGAGTTGTTTTTACATTCTGCTACAAGATACTGTCCGTCGCCGTACAAAAGTAATGTTGTTATAATCCTTTAGTATAGGCAAAATGTCATTAATATCATCTGCAATATAGTCTGTACATAAATCATAGTTTTTATCAAAAATACCGCAGTAAACTTGATTATTTTTTGCATCTATTATTGAACAGATATGTCCATCATCTATACTTACATTATATGCTAATGCTTCAAGTGAAGAGATAGGAATAATATTAATATTATTTGGGGCTGCTAAGCCTTTTACAGTTGAAATACCTATTCTAATACCTGTAAATGACCCGAGGGCCGTTATCTGAGGCAATTAAGCTTATATCAGATAAAGAAACATTACTTGAATCTAATAGTTCCTTTATAAGAGGCATAAGCTTTTCAGAATGTGAACGACTACCGTCAGTATGCATCTCTTTAATAACTTTATCATTTTCTAGTAAACAAACTGAACATGTATTGCTGGAAGTAGATATTGCAAGAATAGTCATTTCTTTTAGAACCTCTTTTCTGTTTCAATATTTATATATCTAACATTTTCATTATTTAAATCTTTTTCAAAATTTACTTTAATATGACTTGGAGGAAGTATGCTTTCTATAATTTCTCCCCATTCAATGATAGATATACCCATCTCAAAATAATCAGGGCCGCCTATAGAATAAAATTCTTCAGGGCTATTCAATCTATAAACATCAAAATGATATATATTAGTATCATCTTTTTTGTGTTCATTGACTATAGTGAAAGTAGGGCTAGAAACTTCATTTTCTAATCTCCAAAAAGAGAGTAATCCTTTTGCAAAATGAGTTTTTCCAGAACCTAAATCCCCAGACAAGACAACGATGTCGCCGGGTATTTAATGTAGACGCTAGTCTACATGCAATTTCTTTAGTTTCATTTTCGCTAGATGATACAAAATTATACACTGATTCGCTCCGTTTTTTGACAACAAAATAAAAAGTTGTCATGTCAAAATATATTCATATTCTATATTAAGTGTCTAAATTTGTAAACAGAAAAGTGAAAAAATATGTTGACAAAATTTAAAACCTAGTTTATAATTTAGCATACAGTCGATTTGAAAGAAAATCGCTGAAGATATGCGGGTATCGTATAGTGGTAATACCTCAGCCTTCCAAGCTGATGCTGTCAGTTCGATTCTGACTACCCGCTCCATTTTAAAACAGCTTATGAACCATAAGGTTTATAGGCTGTTTTTATATGTTCGGAATATTGAATCGAACGTTCTCTTTCAAGAAAGGAGAGCGTTTTATGTTGTTAGAATTTAAAGTGAAAGAGGAATTAAAACCAAATAAAGAGATTTTGGAGATTCTAAAACAACGAGAATATAAAGTTATAGATGGTGCGGTTAAAGTATTGCTAAAGACGAACCTTGAAGTAATAACACCTACTCAATATATCATTACATACCCCACTCCACTTACCATTCTTGAATACAAAGTAAATGAGATTAGTAGTAAACCATTTTATATTAAAGAACATAATCAAAAGTACAATCTAAAAGAAATTAAGCAGATATTCAAGAAAATTGGCTAAATGTGGGAGTAATTTCACAAAAACTATTGACGTCATTAGAAAAATTATAGCTTTAGGTATCAAAATGGGAGTATTTTTGAACATTGATTTTAGAGGTTTTGTCCCAGCAAGCAATGGATTTGTACTACCGTACAATCCAAATTATGGGAAAACACCCCAAACCCTCTCTTGTAAAAAATCATGGTAATATTTGTGGAAATATGATATAAAAATATTAGTTTAGTAAGCTAAATAAAGTGAAAAAAGATAATGAAGAATTAAATGAATACGATATTGAATTTATACAGAAATTTTGCACAATTAAGAGAGGGTGGAATATATGTCAGATAAAATTATCAATGCACAGAAAAATAATAATATGTTAGATATTCAAGAGATATACGAAGATATTAGAGGTAGAATATATGAGGCGAGAAGAAGAATTTATAAGCATATAGACAATTCGGCAACTGAAATAAATTGGTATGTTGGAAAAATTGCAAGTGAATTATTAGGAGATAATAAAAGAGCAGACTATGGGAAACAAATTATTGAAGCTTTATCTAAAAAATTGCAAGCAGAATTCGGAAGTGGTTTTGCACCAGTAAGTATTAGGAGAATGCGTAGATTTTATGATTATTTTCCAATTTGGTCGGCAGTGCCGACCGAATTAACGTGGTCACATTTTCAAGAGTTGATTCCAATTACTAGAAAAGAAGAACGAGATTTTTATATGCAAGAATGCATTAAATCTAACTGGGGATATAGAGAATTAAGAAGACAAATTGGAACAAAATTATATGATAGGTTATTAATTTCACAAGACGAGAACTATGTCTTAGATATGTCTAAAGAAGGTTTAATTGTTAATAAACCAGAAGATATATTAAAAGCACCATATATTTTTGAATTTGCAGGATTAAAACAGGACAAGTCATATTTGGAGAGTGACTTGCAAAAAGCATTATTAAGCCATTTATCAGAATTTTTACTTGAACTTGGGCGTGGCTTTTACTACGGTGGAGAAAAAGAAAGATTACGTATTGGAGATGAATATTACTATCCAGACCTAGTTTTTTATAATAGACTTGCAAAATGTTTTGTTATTATTGATTTGAAAATGAACAAATTGACTCATGGAGATATTGGTCAAATGCAGATGTATGTTAACTATTTTAAACAAACGAAAATGCTTGAATGGGAAAATGAGCCTATTGGAATTTTATTATGCGCGAGTAAGAATGATACTATGGTAGAAATGACTCTAGGAGATAATAAAAACATTTATACAGCATCGTATTTAACATATTTACCTACGAAAGAAGAATTAATAACTGTAATCGAAGACGAGAAAGAAAGAATTGAAAGCATCAAGAACCTTAAAGACGAAGCTAATTGAAAATGGGCGACACTGTCGTCTAAATTGTAAAAACTATATTTTAAATTTAGAAAACAATTCTTTAATCTTCTTAATAACTTGTTTATATAGTGGAGGGGAGTATGTTAAGAGGAATGTGATTAGATTAGTCAAAGATAGAGCAAAGTTTGAAGTAAAGGAGAATTCAAAATGAAAGTAATTGCTATTAATGGTAGCCCTAGAAAACAGTGGAATACTCATATGTTGATTGAACATGCTATGAATGGTGCACAATCATCGGGTGCTGATGTAGAACTACATAATTTATATGACTATAACTACAAAGGATGTGTAAGTTGTTTTTCTTGCAAAACATCATATAATAGTGTTGATTATTGTATGCTTGAAGATGAACTTATGCCATTATTAAAAAAAATTTATGAATGTGATGCTATTATTTTGGGCTCACCAATGTATTTAGATAGTGTTACAGGAGAAATGCGTTCATTCTTAGAACGTTTATGGTACCCTTATATGTCTTATACCACTGAAAAAAATTCATCTAAAGAAAAATTAAAATCACTTTTTATCTACACAATGAATCGTTCGCTTGATGCTGCTTATGATGATGGATATAAGGAAATTTTTGATAGAAATAAGAGGAGGTTCGAACGAGCATTTGGAAGTTCGGATTATTTTGTTGTTCCAGAAACATATCAATGGGATTATAACATATATCCTTGTACTAAATTTAATGCTTCCGAACGTATTGTTAGAAGGAAAGAGATTTTTCCTATGGAATGTCAAAAGGCATATGACATGGGGAAACTACTAGTTAGTAATAATGAACAATTCAGCTAATATAAAATTTTTGTACTCCCATTATGTATAATAATTTCAGAAAGAGAACGCATAGAAATATGGTTCGTAACCTGTGGGACAATCGCTCCAATAAGTAAAATCGTCGCACTGACGAAAAGGATTAATCAACTGAAAAAGGTTGATTTTTTTGTCGCCTTTAATTGAAAAAGGATTGAAAAAGAGGATGAATTAATGAAATAGAATAAGAATGTAGCAAAAATCCTAAAGGCATAGGCAAAATGTCTTTAGGATTAATTTTTTTATATATTTCTATAAATTTTAAGAGTAGTTTAAAACGCAAACAACTCTATATATAATATGTTCCCATTTTCATCTGCTCCAACCATGAGTGAAATGGTTGAATAGCTAAAAGTATGTCTGCGATACATTCCAATATCGCTACGATGAGCTGATTGTCCTCCATCTCCTTTGCCTAGTATGTTTCTAATATCAGAAAGATTTGACGAAAAGGATATGTCATTAGGAAAAGCTATATTTGTTCTATGTTCATCGAAATCACTTCTGTTTATTGCAATTTTTTGAACAGTATCATCTCTTCTCACATCAAGCCAGAAATTACTATTACCATCTGTTACTCTCACATGGCGAATTGCTCCTGATGGACTAGAACCGCCTTCCCTTAATCCTGTACTACTTAAAAACGTATCTAAATCAATAGGTAAAGTTATGCTTCTACCATTAATAACCACTTCACCAGTCATTGCTGTTGTTGTTACGGCATTAAATCGTCTTTCAGCCGATGTAACCCTAACAACATTCAAAACAATCATAAAAACAAGCGGTATTAAAATAATAACTGCTCCAATTATAATTTTCGTTTTCATATTTTTCTTGCTTTTGACCATATATAAAATTCCTATTACCAAACAAACTAGGATTAACATTGAGTTTAACACTTGTAATATTCCTAAAATTCTAGGTGCTAATTCTCCATACATAACAATTCTTACCTTTCTTTTTTATGATTATCTCACATAAATGAAAATCAAGCAATATTATAAAAAAACATGTTTTATATGTTCAGAATACTGAACTCAAACGTTCTCTTTCTAGGAAGGAGGGCGTTTTCATATTGCTTGATTTTAAAGTGATCAAGGCTCAATTTGAAGTTGGTAAAACCGTTAGAAATGCAATAAAGCAAGCAGGTGGTACTATGCCAGAAGACTTACCCACTCCTAAAAAGAGCTTAAAACAACTAGAAAAAGAGAAGAAACTGAATTGAAAAAGAAGTAGAAATGTGCTAAACTTCAATTGTAATAAAATTATTAGGAGGTGTTATATTTAGATATGATAAATTTAGAGTTATATAAAATATTCGTAATAGTAGCAAATCAAAAAAGTATTACTAATGCAAGTAATATACTAAATATCTCACAGCCAGCAGTTACAAAGCATATTAAAAATTTAGAAAACCTTTTACAAACCAAGCTATTTGAAAGAAATAATCAAGGAACCACTTTAACTAAAACAGGGCAAGAGTTGTATAGTAAGCTAAAAGAACCTATGAACACAATCATAAATATAGCCAATCAATATAACGCAGTAAGAACAATTAATCTAGGTTCTCACTACACAATACTTAACAAGATGCTTAGCAAATGCTTTATTAAGTTTTATAACCAAAATACTGATGTAAAGATTAATACTATTAATATGGAAACAGATAAAATGATGGACATGCTAACATTAAACGAATTAGATATAGTAGTATCAAAACAAGTAGATGAAAGTCTTTGTGGTAGTAAAATAGAATATATTAAACTTCGGAATATTTAATGATATATTAATTGCACATAAGGATTCAGAGATTGCAAACAAAACCTTTAGTATAAGAGATTTGAAAAATGAAATTATCTATGTTCCACCACAAAAATCACAAAGTACGGTGGTATTTGTAAGAGATACTAACATTCCAGAAAATAATCTTAAAAGTATAACCTATAATGCAATGTTAGAAATACTAGAAGGAAGCAATAATATTGGATTAGTAACAAAGGAATATGTTGAGGACCAGTTAGAAAAATATGGTTTAATAGCTCTTAAAACAGAATTTAAAATTGAACCAATAGAATTTGGAATATACATAAATGGCAATAAGTTTAAAGAATTAAATAATCTAATTAAAATAATAAAGGAACATTTTCTAAATTAATGTTCCTTTTATCTTATCATAACCAATGGTTATATGAATGCTACAAAAATGTATTATACAGAAGGTATAAAGTCATATTACAATTATGCTAAAGAAAGGAGAGGTGAGATTTATGAACTATACACATGAAGTAGAGCAAATGAAATGTGTAGCAAAAGGTGCAAACCATGGACCAGCACCAATACCGCAAGAAGGGAAATGGACGTATGCAAAAGAGATAAAAGATATATCTGGATTAACACATGGAGTTGGATGGTGTGCTCCACAACAAGGAGCGTGCAAGTTAACATTAAATATTAAGGAGGGTATTATTCAAGAAGCCCTGATTGAAGTAATAGGATGTTCTGGAATGACACATTCATCTGCTATGGCAAGTGAAATATTGCCTGGAAAAACTATTTTGGAAGCCTTGAATACAGATTTGCTTTGCGATGCAATAAATGTAGCAATGAGAGAGTTGTTTTTGCAAATAGTATATGGAAGAGCACAATCTTCATTCTCAGAAGGTGGACTACCAATAGGGGCAGGACTTGAAGACTTAGGAAAAGGTTTGAGAAGCCAAGTAGCAACAACATATAGTACAGTCTCTAAAGGGGCTAGATATTTAGATTTAGCAGAAGGCTATATTACCGATATTGGACTGGATGAGAATGACTTAATAATAGGATATAAATTTGTGAATTTAGGTAAAATGATGGAATCTATAAAAAAAGGAATTGACCCAAAAGAGGCAATAGAAAAAGCAAGCGGAATATATGGTAGA
The DNA here is from genome assembly GCA_009785865.1 of Oscillospiraceae bacterium. Lineage (GTDB taxonomy): Bacteria > Bacillota > Clostridia > TANB77 > CAG-508 > WQVL01. Next base: position 23,761 of record WQVL01000021.1, read on the forward strand.
TTTGCAGAGGCAACAAAAATTATAGATCCAAGACATGAATAGGAGGTGTTTTAAGTGTTATTTGAAAGTTATGAGAGAAGAATAAAACAAGTTAATGAAGTTTTAAATAAATATGGGATTGATGGATTAGAAGAAGCTAAATCAATTTGCGAGTCTAAAGGTTTAGATGTTACAAAAATGATAAGAGAGATACAACCAATATGTTTTGAAAATGCGTGCTGGGCATATACTGTAGGAGCCGCAATAGCAATAAAAGAAAATTGTAAAAGCGCTGAAAAAGCAGCAGATTACATAGGAATAGGCTTACAATCATTCTGTATTCCAAGTTCTGTTGCAGATGATAGAAAAGTTGGTATAGGGCACGGAAATTTAGGAGCAAAACTATTAAATGAAGAAACAAAATGTTTTGCGTTTTTAGCAGGGCACGAATCATTTGCAGCTGCTGAAGGAGCTATAGGAATAGCAAAATCAGCTAATAGAGTAAGAAAAGAGCCACTTAGAGTTATTTTAAATGGACTTGGAAAAGATGGAGCACAGATAATTTCAAGAATTAATGGATTTACTTATGTAGAAACAAAGCTTGATTATTCTACTGGAAAGTTAAGTATAGTAAAAGAAATATCATACTCTAAAGGGGAAAGAGCAAAAGTTAAGTGCTATGGTGCAGATGATGTAAGAGAAGGAATAGCAATAATGCATCACGAAGAAGTAGATGTATCGATTACAGGAAATTCTACTAACCCAACTAGGTTTCAACATCCAGTTGCAGGAATTTATAAAAAGGAATGTATAGAACAGAATAAAAATTACTTTTCTGTTGCTTCTGGTGGAGGCACAGGGAGAACTCTACACCCAGATAATATGGGAGCAGGACCAGCTTCATATGGCATGACAGATACAATGGGAAGAATGCACTCAGATGCTCAATTCGCAGGTTCTTCTTCAGTACCTGCCCACGTTGAAATGATGGGACTAATTGGAATGGGTAATAATCCAATGGTTGGAGCAACAGTATCTGTAGCAGTAGCTATTCAAGAAGTTATGGGCTAAAGTAATCTATGACAAAAGGCATGGAGATAATAACTATTCTCTATGCCTTGCATTTTTTTAAAGGTCATCTGCATCTTGAAGAGGCTTTTCATTATCAACAGAATTTCCAGTATAACTTACTACTAATCTGTGAATGTCATTATATTATAAAGAGCACTTTGCTTCAAAACCAATATGCAAAACAAACATTCGTAAAAATATATTGACTTTTGAAAAGAATCAATATAAAATGTTTCTTAATAAAACAAATAGTTACAAAAGAGGATAAATATATGACAAAAAACAAGTTAGTTATGCCTGTTTTAAAATGGGTTGGTGGCAAAAGACAACTACTACCTGAGATTCAAAAATATAAACCGAAAACTATAACAGCATACTATGAGCCATTTGTTGGCGGAGGTGCTGTGTTATTTGCGTTGCAGCCAAAAAAAGCTGTTATAAATGATATAAATAGTGATTTAATAAATGTATATAATGTGATTAAAGATAATGTTGAAGAATTAATAAATGAGCTAGATAATAAAGAAAAATATTTAAACAATGCAGAATGTTTTTATAGTATAAGAGAAATAGACAGAGAGTCAAATAAATTTGATAAACTAACAAAGATAGAGAAAGCAGCTAGAGTTATATATCTAAATAAAACTTGCTATAATGGTTTGTATAGGGTTAATAGTGCAGGAAAATTTAATTCTCCTTTTGGTAGTTATAAAAATCCTAACATAGTTAATAGTGAAGTATTAAGAGCTGTGAGTAATTATTTTAACAGGGCAGAAATTACATTTTTGAATGGAGATTTTGCAAATACAGTAGAAAAAATAAATAAAGGTGCCTTTGTTTATTTTGATCCACCGTATGCACCGATATCAAAGACATCAAATTTCACAGGATATAGTGAGGGAGGATTTGGAGAAGCAGAACAAATAAGGTTAAAAGAGTTATGTGATGAATTAAATCAGAAAGGTGTAAAATTTTTGCTTTCAAACTCAGATTGTGAATTTATTAGAGAATTATATAAAGATTATGAAATTATAGAAATAAAAGCGAAGCGTTCAATAAATTCTAATGCAAATAGGCGTGGTGAAGTTAGTGAGGTGTTAATTAGAAATTATGGCAAGATGTAGTACAAATAAAGAAGCCTGGGACAAGCTGTTTGAACAATATAATATTTTGAAGGAAATTAGTGATAATGGATACTTTAGAATAACAGCAAAACAAATTAATGAGCATCGAGAAGCTAGACTTATGACTAAATTTGATAATAGTGCAATATTGCCTGAAATTTTCAAATCCAATGAATTATCAATTTTACCTATAACCAGAGGAAGCTATATAATATCTAGTTTTAAATCTTATGAAGATTTTACTGTTTCCAACACAGAAATTGAAAAGATTAGTTTTCCGTCATACATACAAAGCCTGGATTATACTAACATAAATAGTGAATCGGTTGCTATTAATTGTGCTTATATTACAAAAATATTAGAGAAATTTTTGGACGAAGAAGAATTAGTGCCAACAGTTAATGGAAGAATGGGTTCAGGTAATTTCAAATTTAACATAAACAAGCTAGATAATAGTGGAGTTATAGAAGTTACAGTAGAAAATTCTCAATTAGAAATTGATGGAGGGTATGAAGGAATACATAGCTTAGCACTTATTGAGGCCAAAAATTATTTGTCTGATGATTTTATGATAAGACAAATTTATTATCCATATAGATTGTGGAGCTCAAAAGTTACAAAGCCCGTAAGACCTATTTATATTATATATTCAAATGGAATTTTTAATGTTTATGAATATACTTTTGATAATCCTGAAGATTATAGTTCTGTGCGTTTGGTAAAAAGTAAACGTTATAGTATTGAAGATACTGAAATTGAATTAGAAGAAATAAAAACAGTTTTAAATACAGTTAATATAATTTTAGAACCTGAGATTCCTTTTCCACAAGCTGATAAATTTGAAAGAGTTGTTAATTTGTGTGAATTATTAGAGGGTAAAGGCAAAACTAAAAAATATATTACGAGCAACTATGCTTTTGATGAGAGGCAAACTAATTATTATACAGATGCTGCAAAATATTTAGGTTTAGTGGAGAAGGGAAGAATAGATGGAGAAATAACTTTTAATTTAACTGCAAAAGGAAACCAGATCCTAAATCTACCATATAAAAATAGACAATTAGAATTTACTAAATTAATATTAGAACATAAAGTTTTTAAAGAAACTTTAGATTTATATCTTGCTAATAGTGAAAAACCATCGAATGCACAGGTTATAGATATTATGAAAAATAGTAATTTATACAATATAGATAGTGATTCAACATATATTAGGAGATCGTCAACAGTGAAAAGTTGGATAGACTGGATACTAAACTTAATAACGTAAATAGTAACGATTCAGAAAATAAAAGATATTAGGTGGCAACTTTTTTAGGTTGTCTCTTTATATTTGTAGTGTTCAGGGACTGTTTTTCAAGCTAATATATAAAGCCTTATAACATTGTTATAAGGCTTTATATATACTTTGCTAGTTTTATTTACTTACTATTCCTTTTCTTTTTCCACTCGTTCTCAGTTAATACAGAGAACGCAATAGATTTTGAATGGTCTCCACATCTCTCTAAGTCTACAAGCATATCAGAGAATATCACACCACTTTTTGGTTCGCACTTACCTGCTTTTAATCTAACTATATGATTTTCAGCAAAATCTAATGATAGTTTGTCTACTTCTTTTTCAAGAGACTCTATTTCCGATAAGTTATCTGTTTTTTGTTTTTCGTAAACATTCAAAGCTTTGGATGAGAGATTCATTGTTGTCTCACTAAGTGTTTTTAATTCTTCAATAGCGTTGTCAGAAAATTTTAACTTATTTTCATTAATTGTTATAGCAAATTCAGCGATGTTTTCTGCATGATCACCAATTCTTTCTATATCAGATAAAAGTTTAAACATTTTTCCTATTCTTTCAGTTTCAGCATCTGATAAAGACATATTGTTGATCCAAACTAATTTAGATGATATGTTATGGTTCAAATAGTTAATTACATTCTCGTTTTCAATTGTTCTGTCAGCTTTATCCATATTGTTTTCAAAGAATGATTCTAATGATAGTGCCAAAGTCTCGTTTGCAATTTTACCCATACGGTGTATTTCTAAGTGAGCATTATGAACTGCAAGTGATGGTGTTGATATGTCGTTGTCATCAAGATATATTAATTTTTTCTCATATTTATTATTAACTTCGTCTGGCCTTACTGGAACAATTCTTTCCATTAACCTAGCAATTCTTGGTACAAACGGTATAAGTAAGGTTACGGTAGCAACATTATATAAGGTATGGAACATTGCAATTTGTCTAGCTGGGTCTGGCCAAGTTGATTGGAACCAATTTAGAATGGCAGGGATGATAAAAATCAAGGTACCAAATACAATGCTTCCCATAATATCAAACATTATATGAAAAAGTGCTGCACGTTTACTTTCACGGCTAGCAGGTATAGAAGCAATTACTGCAGTTATACTAGTTCCTATATTAGTTCCCAATATTATATATGCCCCGGTTTCAAAGGGAATAGGAACACCATTAAGGTACATCATAACTAAAATCGATGTTGTTGCTGTTGAGCTTTGAACAATAGCAGTAAAAATGAAACCTGCCAATAAAGCTAAGATTGGAAACTCAAAAGTTGTTAACAAATTAGTAAATGTTTCGTTGTTACCAAGCTCTCTAAGAGGTCCACCCATGGTTGTAATACCAAAGAATAGAATGCCAAATCCTAATATCGTAGAACCAATATTCTTAACTTTTCTTTTCTTAAAGAACAGGTACATTACCATACCGACAAAGATGAATAGTGGTGCATAAGCATCAATTCTAAAAGCTACTAGCTGTGCACTAAAAGTTGTTCCAACATTAGCTCCCATAATTATACCAATAGCTTGAGTTAAATTCATTAGTGCAGAATTAACAAAACTAACTGTCATAACGGTTACCGCTGTTGAACTGTTAAGGGCAATTGTAGCAATTATTCCGACAATAATTGCTAAAAATCTATTTGAAGTTGCACGTTTAAGTATGCCTTGTAGACGGTCTCCTGCTAATGTTTGTAAGCCGGTTGACATCATCTTCATACCAAATAGGAATAGACCTATACCACCTGCAACTAAAATTATGTCGTGTAAAACTGGGTTCATAAATTCCTCCACATAAAAAACACTCTCTAATTCGACAGTATATCACTTTGGCAAAATCTAGGCAATATAAAACTGAAAAAAACAATATCCAATAGTACCTCTAATACTAATTTTCTAAAATCTGATTATAATTGAGTATTTAGGCAAAATATGGTATAATTATAGTAGTTTCGCAGATACAGCGTTATGTATCAATTTTGAATGAGGAGTGAAAAATGATGTCACGGTGGTATTACTTCCTAATAGCAGTGGTTTTGGGATTCTTATGGTTCCAATATCCGAGGTCACACTCGGATCCTTCCTTTAGGGAAGGGCTGCTATGCCTGTTTATCGCGATTACAGCGATATGCGTTATCCTCGTTATTATTAACGAAGTAGCGATATATCGTAAGAAGCGAAGGGAATAAACCTGACAAACTCCAAGGAAAGTGGGGCTGGATATTTCAGCCCCTTTTTCCTTGTTTGAAATTTAAATTCTAAATAGTAAAATTAAGTGTCCGTGATAGCGGAATAAAAAGACACATAGGATTACCTATGGTACAATGTAAGTGATTGAAGCTTAACATTGGAGGTAAAATATGTGTCAAGATAATTGTA
>WQVL01000022.1 GCA_009785865.1 Oscillospiraceae bacterium
GAGTGGATGAACAATCTCCCTAGACCTATGTTTAAATATAAAACATCATTAGAAGTAGCATAAAAATTTAATAACATTTACATTGTTAAAAAAACGGACACTTAATATTGCAATTTATAAATTGTAGTATCTAAGACTAGAAATTGACTTTAAGGCTTTATGTATAGTATAATTGGCTTCGTGTAAAAAAATGTAGATTTAAGAGATAAATGTAAATAAAGAAAGAAGAGGATGAGACTAAAATGAAAGAAGAAAACATACTAAAACGTCAATATGGATTATTTGTTTCTATCTGTATTGTAGTTGGTTTTATTGTAGGAACAGGAATATTCTGGCGTCCAGGTCGTGTGCTTTATGAAGCAGGTGGAGATATGTGGATGGGAGTACTTGCGTGGGTTGCAGGTGGACTCATTATTTCTACGTGTGTATATATGTTTGCGATAATGGGATCGAGATATGAAAAAATTCATGGTATGGTAGATTATGCAGAAGTAGTAGTAGGGAAACGATTCGGATATTTAGCGGGTTGGTTTTTTTGTGTAATGTATCAAACTGCTGGGTATGCACTTATTGCATGGATATCAGCAAGCTTTACAGCGACTTTAGCTGGACATGATAATATTCATAATACGCCGTTTGTGTTTTCGATGACAGCATTTTATATGATAATGGTATTTGTATTAAATTATTTAGCACCAAAATTACCTATGAAGTTAAATGTAACGACAACAATCTTGCGTTTGATTCCTTTAATTGCAATGGGTACAATTGGAGTGATAGTAGGATTGGTTACAAGAGATGCCACGGTTGCTACTGAAGTAGTTATACCAAACTTAGGTGAAGGAATGGCAGCGCCATCTTTCTTAGGTGCAATTTTTGCTACAGTATTCGCCTATAATGGATGGCAAGCAGCAGCAGCATTTAATAGCGAAATAAAGGATAGTAAAAGAAACTTTCCTATTGCTTTAGTAGTAGGTTTTTTAATCGTTATGGTTATATATGTACTGTACTTTGTAGGGGTAACGAGTTCAGGAAGCCCATATGATTTAATGGCTAACAATCAATTAGGAACTAGAGCAGCGTTTGGAAATGTTTTTGGAGATTTTGCTACTAATGGAATTTTGATATTTGTTATAATTTCAGGACTTGGAATTTTGAATATGTGCTGTATGGGAATGAGTCGCGGAATGTATTCATTGGCAAGAAGAGGACTAGGTCCTATTCCAGATAGAATGGTACAATTGGATCAAAAAACAGGAGTACCAGTATGTAGTATGATAACATGTATAGGACTTTCGTTTATATGGCTTATGGTTCTCTATGGGAATCAAAATAATTGGTTTGGAACACTTAATGACCGTCCATTTAGATTTGATTTAGCTGATTTTTATAATATGATGTTCTTTATGCTTTTAATTCCAATTTTTATTGGATTTGCAGTAAGAAATAGAAAGAACAAAGAAGTGCATTGGTTTAACAGATATATAGCTCCTGTAATTGGAGCTGGAGGAGCAGCATTTTTAATATATGCATTAATTTCATCTAGTCCAATTCATGCAGCCATTTATACAGGTGTATTCATAGCACTTGCTTTAATAGGTTTTGCATTTATGAAACCATGGTGTAAATCTAAGAGGATTAGCGAGGGACAAGAATAAGCTGTACTACTAAGATATTATAGGAGGATAAAATGGATTCAGAAAATAAGAAGCGAACTATTTTTATTCAGATTACACTTATGTGTGTTGGCTCTTTAGTTGCGACATTACTTTTGTTTGATGTTACTTCTGCCATTGTTGGAGGATTGGGAATAATATCTTTGTTAAGCTTGATTCTAATTCCAATATTATTCGCATTTCCTATGTTGATCAAGAGGAGAAAGTTAATTATTATACCGAGCATACTTTTTCCAGTTTTAATTACTTCAATTATTTTCGTTTTTTTCCATCCTTACGATAGGTTATTTCTGATTCCAACATTTTTTGTGATTGTAATTGTTGCAGCCTTACCTGGAATTGCTGCAGGTTTTTTAATCAACTTGTTAAGAGAGAAAAAGAAAAATAAAATTTTTATAACTTTAATGTGTATTTGCACAATAATACCAACATTATATATTGGATATGTTGTTCAGCTTTTCTTTCTTGGTAATCCAGTTGGTTCTTCTTTTGTTTATCTTCGAATTAGAGCTTATGTTAGTGAGCAGTTCCCAGACGACGATTTAGTAGTAAGATTTCCGCAATATTGTTGGAAAGGTAATCTTTTTGAAACAACTATTGTTTTTAGAGATGATGAAAATGTTAGTTTTAGAATTATTTATTGGGGTGGCGGAAGAATTTCAGATTTCTACGACGATATAACGTTTAATCAAGTAGCAAACATTTTGGAAAAGGAATTTGGAGAAGAGTTTGTTAGGGTGCAACTTCCACCCGAAAGAGGAATTCCTTATCCATACAGAAACAAGTTGAGAGTGAGTCTATACCTTGAAAGTCTAGACCATTATAGATTATCCGAAATAATAACAAGAACATGGGAACTTACGGAGGAAAATGATTTTGAGTTTGAAGGTTATGGCTTTAATTTCTTTAGTAATACTGATCAAAAAACTAACGTTAGTCGATTGACTACTATTCATCACTTACATCCTCAACACATAACTGATAGTGAATTGCTAGAACTTATTAAAGATATATATGAGAACTATATTTCTACTGGTCGATATAGGATTTTCGACTATACTTTTGAAGGGATTGTTGTTACACATAGATAATATTTTGCAACTTTTTTAACAATTTAAAGTATTAATTTGAGGAGGTATTAATGTGAAAATATTAATAAGAAGCTTAATTTTGATAATTTTTATTGTATTGCTATTTCTTTTGACTGGTTGTGATGTGCAAGAGGAAACAGGCAATGCTCTAAACAATGTAGAAGCAGGATATGAAGAAAAATATATTGAGACAAGCTTAGCAGAATATTCGCTGAGATTTGATCAAAGAGGTTCTGAAACAAGTCCAACAACGACATTAAGTTTGACGGAAACTCGATGGAATACATGGGAGGATGAGCTAATACCAAGTAATATGAGTTATGAACTGCGAGAAGCTGATGTATTTACTCTTGTTTGTACTTCTAGTCATCTAGGAAATTTCGACGATGTAACCATTACGATAAAAGAAATTCAAAATAACGGTGTTTTAATAAATATTAAAAAATTGGTAGAATATTGTTCAGCAACTGCACCATATCCATTTAATAATTTGATAGAAACTACAGAAGAGATTATGTTTGGTGAAGAAATTGAAATTGAAACACGTAGTATAAGATGGGGTATACCAGCAACACAAGGAATAAGGGTTCAGATAAGAAGCTGGACAGATTGGACATTAGTGTTTGAAAGATAGGTAGTTCCATAAATAGAGTAGCTAGAGATATTGGAAGGTAAAAAGTAGAGGAGATAGATAATGGAAAAAGAGCGAGTTTTTAAATATAGTTTTGCTACTGTTTATCCACTTTATATTCAAAAAGCTGAACGTAAAAATCGTACTAAAGAAGAAGTGGACGAAATTATTTGTTGGTTAACAGGATACGATATTGTCCAGTTAGAAGAGCAAATAGACAGAGACATAACATTAGAAACTTTTTTTAATGAAGCACCACAAATAAATCCAAATAGTTCTCTCATTAAAGGTACTGTTTGTGGAATCCGTGTAGAAGATATTCAAGATCCTTTAATGCAAAAGATTCGCTATTTAGATAAGTTAGTTGATGAGCTAGCAAAAGGAAAAGAAACAAGTAAAATCTTAAGAAAAGGATAGTAAAGAGAATGAATCATAAAAGAATTTTAATTATTGTGTGTATTATATTAAGTATAATAGCATTAAGCGTAATTCGGATATGTGGTGGTATATAGATTATCTATTATAGGGCCTACAATAATAAATAGGTATTCCGAAGATCAAAAATTATATAGAGCTGTAAGTAGTCATGTGCGTGAATATGGAGAAAGTATAATAACATTAGCAGAGCTAACAGATTTTGAGTGGGAACAAGCCGTATATTTTTCGAAGACTGCAAATCAGATAGATATCTATGAGGCAGTTGGAGTTATGTATGGTGGTTCGATGGACTTAACTAGAGGCATAATTTTTGTGAATGGCGGAGAGATTGTGTATAATGAATATTTTCCTTGGAGAGGATATGGCATGAGTGTCCACATGTACCCAGTTAGACTAACTATGGAGACTAAAATACCTTCAGATGCAGATGTAAAAGTTTTTGAAAGAGAAGATATGTTTGAGGTAGGAGTAACGCTATCAGAAAATCGCAGCAGAAGGGCGCAGAGCTTTGGAGATCTCTATTGGATGAGATTCGTAGAGTAGTTTGTTTTGTAAATTGTAGTTTTTTCTTGAATTTTGGTAATAATATTGATATACTGGTAATAATAAAAGGGAGTAGCAGATGATTGAAATGATCATTGCCGTGATTCGTCAGCACAGCCTACAAGGGCTCGGATGCGGAACGCTTGGAAGATAGTGGTGCAAGACTTTTAGCTAAGCTATTTGTCTTGCACTTTTTGTATGAGCAGAGAAAAGAAGGAGGAATATATTTGAAACATTTAAACGTAGTAAAAGAAACATTTTTAACATCATTACCTTTAATAGCAATTATTTTTGCAGTTATTATATTTGTTGCGCCTTTTGAAAATCATTTTGATTATGTTAGAGTACTTATTGGTTATGTAGGTGTTGTGTTAGGACAAGCACTTTTCCTTATAGGATTAAATACGAGTATTTTACCAATAGGAGAATCTATAGGAAAAAACCTTGTTAAATTAAAGAAAGTAGTATGGATAATACTTTGTGGGCTTTTGTTTGGTTTGCTTGCTGAAGTAGCAGAGCCGTCTATAGCAGTATTTGCAAGACAAACTCATATTCTTATCAATGAGGTGCATGAGACTTTATTTATATGGAGTATGGGAGCAGGTATAGGTGTGTTTGTTGCCTTTGCATTATGGCGTGTTGTCAAAAATTTTAGCATTAAACTTACCTTTATAATTTGGTATGGAATACTCTTTGCTATGGCATTTATTGTTCCAATAGAATTTGTTGCATTAGCGTTTGATGGAAGTGGAGCAACTACAGGAGATATATCAGTACCATTTATACTAGCACTTGGGATGGGAGTTTCTTTAACTTTATCTAATCGTAAGGATAATTCAGATATTTTTGGGATTGTAGGAATTGCTTCAATAGGACCAATACTTGCTATCTTTATATATGGTATAGTTTTGAGTCATATTCATGGAGGAATACCACCAGTAGGAGCATATGATCCTGGAACTGCATTCGAAAGTGTTTTTGAAATACTAAGAGGAAACTTACGAGCTGTTTTAATAGCAGTAGTGCCTATGATTGTTGTGTTTTTACCATTTCAATTTTGGTTAATAAAGTTACCTAAAAAAGATGTAAAAAGGATTCTTCTAGGGAGCATTCCAGTTATGATGGGACTATTTGTTTTCTTATCGGCTATAGATTATGGATTTGCTTTTACAGGAGAATATGTTGGTTCAGCTTTTCTAGATAGTAGTATGCCAGAATGGTTTAGATGGTTACTTCTACCTGTAGCATTTGTTCTGGGAGCGGCAATTACACTTACAGAACCAGCTGTTACTGTGCTTCGGAGAACAACTAGAAAAGATAACGGGCAAGAAAATTAAACGTATGACAATTCGTTTTACACTAGCTGTAGGGATAGGTGTAGCTACAATGTTAGCGATTGTAAAGATACTAACAGAAACAAATATACTTTTGTTTTTAGCACCTTTATATATTATTGCTCTTATACTAATGAAATTTACACCAAGACTGTTTGTAGGATTAGCTTTTGATTCAGGAGGAGTTGTTGGAGGAGCTTTAACTTCAGCTATGCTAACCCCATTAACACTTCGGAATAGCGAGCGCGGTGGCCATTGAAGCTGTCGAAGCGGGTTATCAAGCTCAATCAATTCTTACAAATGGATTTGGGATAATTGCTTTTATGTCTGTAACGCCGCTTATAGCGGTACAAATACTTGGTATATGTGCGATGAGAGGGAAAACGGAAGAGCTAGTAGTTAATTTAAGTGAAAAGTAAGCATTAAAAAAATATATAATGTCAAGAAAATCATTAGAAACTGACCACCTATTCTAATGATTTTTTTTAATAAAGCGTATATACTGATACAGGAAAATTTATTTTAGATAGGAGTTATATTAATGAACAAAGAAAGAAGACTTTTTGGAGTAGAACATTTATCCTTGCGCAGTTTAATTATAGGTGCGCTAGGGTCAGCGGTTCTTACTGCAAGTTCAATGTATGCAGCATTAAGATTAGGGATGGTTCCATGGCCTAATATTTTTGCAGCAATATTAGCATTAGGAGTACTAAAAGTTTTAAGCAAAACAAGTAAAAACGAAGTAAATGTATCACAAACAGCAATGACTGCAGGAGCAATGATTGCAGCAGGATTAGGATTCACAATTCCAGGATTATGGATGTCAGGAGATTCTATAAGCATGTCATCACATTTTTGGATATTCCTTGGAATAAGTGGTATAGGATTATTTATGGGTATTTTTCTTACATGGATTTGGAGAGAAATGCTATTAAAGAAAGAAAAGTTGCCGTTTCCAATTGGTATAGCAACAGCAAAGACGATAGAAGCAGGAGATGAAGGTGGTAAGAAAACAATTTTCTTATTAATAGCTTTAGCAGTAACGGCGATATTTACAGTTCTTAGAGATTGGTTTACAAAGATTCCAGAATTTCTTGGTTTCAATTTTTTAAATAGATTTAATATACAAAGTGGAATAGCATTGGTGCCATTTGCATCAGCAATTGGATACATGATAGGAGCGCTTTATTCATTCGTATTATTTATAGGTGGAATTTTTGGATTCTTCTTATTAGTACCAATTGGAATAGAGATGGGATGGTTTGCAGACCTAGGTGCAGCAAATGATGCTAGAATGGCAATAGGTCTTGGGCTAATGGTTGGTTCAGGATTAGGAGTAATCTTAAAGTTTGTATTTGGGTTTATAAAGAAGATTAGGAGAGCAAGAGAAAAAGAAGATGCTATTCCGATGAAAGCAAGATTAAAAAGATCTAGAATTTCATTACTTATATGCGCGATAGCTTTTGTAGGGTGTGTAGTTATGGGATTCTCACCACTAGTGTCAGCATTAATTATTATAGGTATCTTTTTGGCAACACTAATGAGCTCATTTGTAACAGGGCAAACTGGAATTTGTCCATTAGAGATTTTTGGTATATTAGTAATGATAGCAATAAGAGGTATAGTACCTAATATTGGTGTAGAAACATCACTACTAATTGCTGGTGTGGTTGCAATTGCGAGTGGATTTGTTGCAGATGTTATGTTTGATTACAAAACAGGTGAGATTTTTAATACAAATCCGAAAGCTCAGCTGATTTCGCAAATAGTACGGAGGAATAGCCCGGAGCAGTTGTTGCAAGCGCTACAATAATAGTAATGATAAATATGACGGGAGCTGGGGAGCTTTTTACAGGGTCACTTCCAGCACCACAAGCAGGATTCGTGCTTTGGATGGTAGAAGGTATTTTTAACCCTATACTATTTTGGTCAGCAGCAGCAGTCCGGAGCTTTGTTATATATATTGAAAGTACCATCTATTACACTAGGAATAGGTATGGTTTTACCTTTTGGAGTTTCACTTGCGGTAGTAATTGGAGGTCTAATTAGATTTGTAGTAGATAAGTTCTTTAAAAAGAAAACAGAGACCGGAATGATTGTGGCATCTGGAATATTTGGTGGAGAGACTATCACAGGTGTAATTATAGCCTTCATAGTTATGTTTACAGCTTAACTATGCGACGAAACTTATAAGAACTTTTTAAAACAGTTGAAATTAATATGATTTGCACATTAGGCAACCCGAAAATTTTGTTTTTTCGGGTTGCCTAATTTTGGGTCTAATAATTGTTAAATATTGCTTTTTCATGAAAAAAACTGTATAATAGTAGAAGATACTTAAATATATTTTTAGGAGGAATATTCAATGGAAACTAGTAACAGAGTTGCTGATGTAAAAAGGTATTTACAAATACTTAGTAGACAATATCCAAACATTGAAAAAGTTTCAGAAGAAATTATTAACTTACAAGCGATATCAAACCTTCCAAAAGGAACAGAATTATTTTTAAGTGACATACACGGAGAGTATTGTTCGTTCTCTCACATCCTAAATAATGGATCAGGAATTATTAGAAAAAAGATAGAAGACAGCTTTTGTAATCAAATTACAGAACAAGAAAGAAGACAACTTGCAACACTTATATATTATCCAGAAGAAAAATTAGCTTTAATAAAAAAGGATGAGTCTAATTTAGATGAATGGTATGGAATCATTCTTTATAGGCTTATTCAAGTTGCAAGAGAAGTAAGCTCAAAATATACTAGGTCAAAGGTGAGGAAAGCTCTTCAAAAAGGGTTTGACTATATAATTGATGAATTACTGAATATCAAAGGAAGTGCAAATGATAAAGAACACTATTATAGTCAAATTATTAGTTCAATCATAGAGCTAGGAAGAGCAGATGAGTTTATTGTTGCAATATCAGACTTAATTAAGAGAATGGCAATAGATCATTTGCATGTAGTAGGTGATATATTTGACCGTGGTGCGGAAGCGAAAAAAGTTATGAATACATTAATGAATTTTCATAGTGTGGATATTCAATGGGGTAACCATGATGTTTTATGGATGGGAGCTGCATCAGGAAGTAAGGAATGTATTTGTAATATAATAAGAATACATTGTAGATATGATAATCTTGACACAATAGAAGATGATTATGGGATTAATATTAGACCACTTGCTACTTTCGCGTTAGAAGCATATAGAGATGATGACTGTAAAAAATTTGCGCCTAAAACATTCGACTATAATAAATACATGCGTAGTGATGAAAAAACAATGGCAAAAATGCAAAAAGCAATATCAATAATACAATTCAAACTAGAAGGACAATTAGTATTAAGACGACCAGAATATAATATGGATGATAGATTATTACTAGATAAAATAAACTATAAAAAGGGTACTCTAAAAGTAGATGGGCAGACCTATGAACTTAATGATACTCATTTCCCAACAATTGACCCAAATGACCCATATAAATTAACAGAGGAAGAAGCGGAGATAATTGACAGGCTTCAAGAGTCTTTTATGAATAGTGAAACTTTGCAGAGACATATAAGTTTCCTATACTCAAAAGGAAGTATATATAAATGCTTTAACTCTAACTTGTTATTCCATGCTTGCATCCCAATGGATCAAGATGGAGAGTTTACTAAAGTTACAATGTTAGGGCAAACTTTATCAGGTAAAGCGTATTTAGATTTTGTAGATGCTATAATAAGAAGAGCATATTTTAATAGACAAAACATAGAAGAGAATCAAGAATATCTAGATCTAATGTGGTATTTCTGGTGCGGAGAGCAATCACCTGCATTTGGGAAAAGTAAGATGGCTACACTGGAGAGATACTTTACTTCAGACAAGGCATTACATAAAGAACCTAAAAATCCGTATTTCAAGTTAATAGAAACTGAAGAAGTATGTGATAAAGTATTAAAAGAATTCGGATTAGAAGGAAAGAATTCATATATTATAAATGGTCATATTCCTGTAAAAGAAAAAAATGGAGAGAGTCCGATTAGAGCAAAAGGAAAACTATTAGTAATAGACGGTGGTCTTTCTAAGAGTTATAGATCAGAAACAGGAAGAGCCGGATATACTCTTACATATAATTCATATGGATTAGTTCTATCTGCAAGTGAACCATTTGACTCAAAGGAAGAAGCTATAAGAGAAGAAAAAGATATCAAGTATGAAATAATGGTAAATGCAACACAAACAGAAAGAAAGAGAGTAGCAGATACAGATATTGGGCAAGAGTTATTGCAACAAATTGAAGACCTTAAATTGCTACTAATAGCATATAGAGATGGAACACTTCAAGAAGAGATAAGCTAGAAGAATAAAAAAGTGTTGACAATACTAAAAGAAGTATGCTAACATAGTTTTTAATAAAATTTAGCTATAGTGATAGAAACCCAGTAGATAATTATAATTTAAAATAGAGAGAGCAAGTTGGTTGGTGGAAAATTTGCAAATATAATTATTGAATTACAATTCTTGAATGGCTAACGTAATTCTACGAACAGAAAATAATGAGATAATAACTTAGTTATTATGAATTAAGGTGGTACCATGGGCTATGCTCATCCTTTGTGGGATGGCATAGTCCTTTTGTATTATATAAAACTAAAATATAACAAACTAATTTTATGTACAAAACGAGTGCTAAAGATTGAAAATGTGGGAGGTGATTTTATGGATGATGACTATTATTACTATTTAAACAAAAAAGAAATTTTTAGAAATGAAGAATGCAAAAAGCATAACTCATTTGTTTGCATTATAAATGCTACAACTGAGAAAAAAATAGGAGGTAAGTTATTATGCAAAAAATCAAATTCTACAAAGAGGAAGCAGTTCCTTTAGAAATGCACAAAGTTAGGATTGTGCAAAAAATTAATTTAAAACCAGTTGATGAAAGACTTAAAGCAATGAAAGAGGCAGGAAGCAATACATTCCTACTTAAAAACCGAGATGTGTTTTTAGATATGCTTACAGATAGTGGAGTAAACGCGATGAGTGATAAACAGTTAGGTGCTATGATGGAAGCGGATGACTCGTATGCAGGTAGTGAATCATACTTCAAGTTAGAAGAGAAACTACAAGACATATTTGGTATGAAGTTCTTTTTACCAGCACATCAAGGGCGTGCTTGTGAGCATTTAATCGCAAAAACATTTGTCAAAGAAAACATGGTTATTCCTATGAATTACCACTTTACTACAACTAAAGGACATATAGTTGTAATAGGAGGAATAGTTGAAGAAATAGTAATTGAAGAAGGACTAAATGTGGAAAGTAACAATCCTTTTAAAGGTAATATGGATACTGACAAACTAGAGAAATTAATTCAAGAAGTCCGGAAGAGAGAATATCGCATTTGTTAGAATGGAAGCAGGAACTAATTTAATTGGAGGGCAGCCGTTTTCACTAGAAAATGCTATGGAAGTTAAAAAGATATGTGCTAAGCATAATCTGCGAACAATTTTAGATGCAAGTCTTTTGGCAGATAATTTGTATTTTATAAAGTCCAGAGAAGAGCAGTGCAAGAACATGAGCATAAGAGAAATTACAGCGAAGCTAAGTGAGTGTTTTGATATAATATATTTTTCTGCAAGAAAGATTAGCAGTGCCCGTGGTGGCGGGATTTGTATTAGAAATGAAGAAGATTTCTTAAAGATGAGAGAGCTAGTAACTCTTTACGAAGGGTTCTTAACTTATGGTGGTATGTCTATAAAAGAAATAGAGGCAATGACTGTAGGCTTTGAAGATACGATGGACGAAACTGTTATATCGCAAGGACCGATGTTTATTGAAGAAGGTGTAAGGTTACTCCTGAAAAACAATATTCCTGTTGTCACTCCTGCTGGAGGACTAGGAATACATGTGAACTGTTCAAAGTTTGTGCCACACATCCCTCAAGCTGAATACCCATCTGGAGCTGTTGCAGCGGCCCTGTTCATTATAAGTGGGATAAGAGGTATGGAAAGAGGAACAATGTCTGAAGACAGACATCAAAATGGAGATGAAAAGCTTGCAGATATGGAATTGCTTAGATTGGCAGTTCCTAGAAGAGTATTCACATTATCACATATAAAATATGCTGTTGATAGGCTCATGTGGCTATATGAAAACAGAGACTTAATAGGTGGGCTTAGATTCACAGATGAACCTAAGATGCTCAGATTTTTCTTTGGAAGATTAGAACCAATTGGAGATTGGCAAGAAAAACTAGTAGAGAAATTCAAAGAAGATTTCCGAGGAAGTCTTTAGGTGTAACATGCATGTAAAAAGGGTAACTAGGATAGTTCTTAGTTACTCTTTCAATTAAAATCAAAGGTGTACAAAAATGATTTTTATGATAAAATGTACATAATAATTTGTTAGGAGTTTAAGCAGATATGATTAAAACAATATTTTTCGATTTAGATGGAGTTCTAACTACTGATAAAAGTGGTTCAACTACAGTCAGTAAATATTTTTCAGAGAAATCAGGAGCTGATTTTGGGGAAATATTTGAATACAAGAAACAGTTTGATGCAGATACAGATAGTGGTAAAATATCTGATTTTGATGTATGGAAAAAACTTGTGAGAAATTTGATGTTGAATTTAGTAGAGAGCATCTAATTGAAGCTTTTGAGAGCGCTCCAATAGATAAGAAAATGCTGGAGTATGCTATACAGTTTAAAACTGACTATACTGTCGGGATTATAACGGATAATTCAGTTGCGCGTGTGGATACTATTATGTTAAAGAATAATTGGTCTGATATTTTTGAGCTAGTTATAGTTTCAGAAGAAGCTAAATGCACTAAAAAAGGAACAGAAATATTTGAAATTAGTGCACAAAGAGCAAATGTGAAACCAGAAGAATGCATATTTATAGATAATAAGCAAAAGAATGTAGATTCTGCAATAAAAGCAGGATTCTATGGTGTGTATTTTGATGATGAAGTTCGAGATTATGATAGTTTGTTTAAAAGTATTGAAGAAATTATTAGTAGTAGGTTGTAGATATTCTATAATGATATACATAGAAAAAATTATATAAATTAATTTGGGAGGGCATATGGAAATAAGGTTAATGCAAGATAATGATGTTGATAGCTTATATGCAATGATAAAGAGGACGGCAGAGATATCTTATCCAACTTTTTATCCATCAGAGACTGTGGATTTAGTTTTAGAACAATATACAAGTAAAGAGCTTTTACGTGCTAAGATGGAAAAGGGCAAATTTTATATTGCTCTGGAAGAAAAAAGGATAGTTGGCTGTGGCTGTATTCTTTTTGATACTAAAGAAAATACAAGTGAAATAACTACAGTGTATGTTGAACCAGACTATCAAGGTCAAGGAATAGGAAAAGAAATAATGAGAGTATTAGAAAGTGATGCGACACGAGAAAAGATGAATTGTATAATAACATACGCAGCACTAACAGCAATACCATTCTATAAGAGGTTTGGATATGAGCATATGAATAGAGAATTAAATTTTATCAGTAATAATCCACATGAAGGAGTGTTCTTGATGAACAAGATGCTATTGGAAGAAAAGAGATAATACTGAAGAGTAGGTGTACAAGAATAGGTTTTGTGATAAAATGTGGATAGTTTATGAAAGTAGGGATAGAAAATGAGAGACATAGAAATAGGAAGAATATATAGACATTTTAAAGGAAACTACTATTACATAAAAGATGTAGCGATTCATTCGGAAACTCAGGAAGAATATGTTGTATATCAATCAGTATGTGATGAGCGAAAAACATATATTAGAAATAAGGAAATGTTTTTAGAAGAAGCTGATATTAATAGAGAAGATAATATATTTAAGCAGAAATATAGATTTGAAGTAATGGACCTTAGTAATTGAGCTGGAGGTAGATAATATGATTTCAATAGAAGAAGTGGAAGAAATGCTGGATGAAATAGCAGAATCTTTGCCACAAGAATTTTATCATAAATTAAATGGAGGAATACTTCTGCTGCCAGAAGCTAGAAAACATCCAGAAGCGAATGTTTATACACTTCGGACAATATAGCTATAGTTCAAGTATGGGTAGATATATTTCAATTTTCTATGGATCGTTTGTGCAGCTATATGGGCATTATTCAAAAGAAGATTTATATGAAGAACTAAAGAAAACATTGATTCATGAATTTACTCACCATGTAGAGTCTTTAGCTGGAGATAGAACATTAGCTGATAAATGCGAGTCGAAATTAAGAAGGTATTTAGGTTCATAATGTAATAAATAATATAGAAAAAATATATAGGAGGAGAAGTAGCAATGAGTGAAAGAAAAGAAAAAGCAATAAAATTATTTGAGCAAAAGTATAATTGTGCACAAGCTGTAGTATTAGCATATGGTGATTCATTTGATTTAGACGAAGATGCTTTAAAAAAAGTTACATCAGGTTTTGGCGGAGGGATAGCAGCAACAGGTGAAGTTTGCGGAGCTATTAGTGGAGCAGTTGTGGCGTTAGGGCTTAAGTATGGTTTTACAGATAGTTTAGATACTGAAACTAGAGCAAAACAAAAAGAGGTTATTAGAAATTTCATGAACGCTTTTAAAGCAAATCATAAAGGAGTAGATTGTAGAGAACTTTTAACTGAAGATGAAGGAACAGTACATAAAATTCATTCTCCAAAATGTTTCAGCGTAGTTGAAGAAATATGTGACTTATTAGAAAAATATTTATAATAGAGACTTAGAGAGGATAAATAGTGGGAGGCATATTTAAAATCAGATGGAGGAGAAGATGAAAGAAAAAGTTAAATTGGCAGTTGTGATTTTTCAGGTGTTTCTACTGATGTTATTAGTGTTTTTGGTGATTGTTGGTTACTTACCGACTTATATTAGTTCTGATTTAGCATATATGATATTAACTATATGCGTTATATTCGCAGCGATTATATCACCGATTTCTTTTGTTTATACAATAATTTATTTAGCTAAGCAAGAAGATGTTTCAAAGATTAGAAAACTTAGATGGAAAATTGGATTCACAGTAGTAACAGCAATAAATTCATATATCTATATATCTATTTTTCTATTTGGTATGTATTCATATTTAGGTTGAGAGATGAAGTATGTATATGATATAGTTAATGAAGAATTGTGCAATAGCACAACTTATCTCTAGACATTTAAAAACGTTAGAGCTAAGAAAAAGGGAGGAAAGAGTAATGAATAATTTTGAATTTTGTAGCCCTACATATTTTGCTTTTGGAAAAGGAACAGAAGCAGAAGCGGGGAAATTAGTTAAGAAATTTGGAGGTACTAAAGTGCTTATTCACTATGGTGGAGGATCTGCTATTAAAAGTGGATTAATAGATAGAGTGAAAGCAAGCTTATCTTCAGACCAAATTTCATTTGTAGAATTAGGTGGAGTATTAGCAAATCCAAGAAGCGGACTTGTATATGAAGGAATTGAACTATGTAGAAAAGAAAATGTAGATTTTGTTTTAGCAGTTGGTGGAGGAAGTGTTATAGACTCTTCTAAAGCAATAGCTGCAGGGGTAAAATATGACGGAGACTTTTGGGACTTCTTTGGTAAAGGACTAGAAATACAAGAAGCACTTCCAGTAGCTACAATTCTTACATTGTCAGCAGCAGGTAGTGAAGCTTCTAATTCTATGGTTATAACTTATGAAGATGGTATGCTTAAACGTGGAGCGAAGAGCGAATTAGTAAGACCAAAGTTTTCGGTTTTGAATCCAGAACTTACATGCACGGTATCTAAATATCAAACTGCATGTGGAACTGTAGATATTATGGCACATATATTAGAAAGATATTTTACAAATACTAAAAACGTAGAAACTACGGACAGACTTTGTGAAGCAATATTACTTGCTATGATAAATGAAGCTCCAAAAGCAATGGAAAATCCTAATGACTATGATGCGAGAGCAAACATAATGTGGGCAGGTATGATTGCACATAATAATCTTTGTGGAGTAGATAGAGAACAAGATTGGACATCGCATAGAATGGAGCATGAATTATCAGGACTAAATGATGTGGCGCATGGTGCAGGACTTGCTATAATGTTTCCGGCTTGGATGAAATATGTAATGCATCACGACATAAATAGATTTGCAAAGTTAGCAGTTAGAGTATGGGGATGTGAAATGAATGAAGCAAATCCAGAAGAAACTGCAAAAGAAGGAATTCAAAAGTTTGAAGAATTCTTAAAATCTATAGAGATGCCATTGACACTTGGAGAAATAGATTTAAAAGAAGAAGATATACCGACTATGATAAACAAAATATTATTATATACAGATACATTAGGAGCTTTTGTAAAGCTGAATGTAGAAGATATGGAAAAAATATATAAATTAGCGTTATAAGCATAAGAAATGTAAATATGTTAAAAGGGGTGGAGTTGTATGGATGAAAAAATAGAATTTGATTTTGTATGGGAAAGCAAAAGCTTTAATGAAGTAGAACCTAAAACATTAGAAATAGCAAAGAGACTTGGTGAGCTAAACTTAATTTATGTTGAACCAAAGTTAGATGAAAAAGGAAACATAGTTATAAGGCATCCGGGCTTGTGCAGAGTTGAAGGATTTATTGATTCATTTGCTTTAGGTGTCAATAAAGAAGAGCCGTATTGGTTTAAATACACATTACATCCGGATTCTAGTTTAACTAAGATTTGTGCAGGTAGAACTAAGGAAGATAGCGGAGTGAAGTGTAGTATGTCTTCATGTCCGATATCTTGTGCGGGTTATTTGTGGTATGATACACATAGAAAAGTAGAAGAAAGCAATGTGTTTTGCATGTCAGTTGGAGTCAAACTTAAAGAAAAGGGTTCAGTTTTAAAATATAAAGTAATGAACAATGAGTATGAAGAAGCTATGTGTAAGATACAATACAATGACCAAGCCATAGAATGTCCAGAAATGGTTTTGGCGTTTTGGGAAACTTTTCTGGAAGGTGAGTTTTTAGATGTTGCCAAAAAGTCATTTGTAGAGCAAACACAACTTGAAGAAGGATTATTTGATGAAACATTTGAAATATTAGCAGGAGATGGACTTATTTTAAAAACAGAAAATATCTATGAGACTTTGTCAAAGTTAATTCCGGTAAGAAGTGATGAGGCTAAAGAAAAAGTTAGTGAGGAAGAATTAAACATATTACAAACTTTTGACGGAGTTCGTTCTGTAGAAGAAATAAAAAATGCTATAGGAATTGAAGATAAAGAGAGTTTTTATAATAAGATTCTACAATTGGCAAAAAAGAAAGTAGTTTTTTGGATTGGGAGCAAATGATATATATTTGGGCGTCATATGACGCCCTTTAACTTTGTATTGAAAATATATTTTGAGCAGAGAAAATAGGAGCTTTTGTAAAGCTGAATATAGAAGATATGGAAAAAATATATAAATTAGCGTTATAGTTTTTAGTGTGCCCGTGTTATGTTGACTAGAGTGGTAAGGTGTGATATACTAAAGACTCAAAATCTTTTATATATCATGGGAGGAGAATCATTATGTCTCAAACGAAACCTTCCACCAAAGATTTGTTAGAAATACTGAAGCAAGTTGATTTACCGGAATTATTAGAATTGCTAGAAAGAGTTAGCAAAGATCTACATAAGAAATCTGAAAGATACGATCTTGTAGACGGTATTGTAACAGAGGTAGCTGTTTTCGCAACAGGATTTAGCATCAACAAAATCAGCATGATGTTACTAGGAACCGTCGTGATATCGAATCCATTACTGTTTGCAGTGGCAGTAGGTTCTGGAATCCTTGCGATGAATTATACGAGGCTACAGGCTATTGCACAAAGACGAATGCTATACCGGAAATATGGGATTGCTTCATATCATATAAATCATGTGATAGAGATCTTATATGAGATCAACAAATCAAAAAACAAATGATATATATTTGGGCGTCATATGACGCCCTTTAACTTTGTATTGAAAATATATTTTGAGTAGAGAAAAATAGAATAAAAAATGTTAAAAAGAAATTGACAAAAAATACTTTATCATAGATAATTAATAATGTAACAAAAGAAAAAGGAGATGCATGCATATGTATATATTTAATAAGATAACAGTAAACCCACAATTACCAAAGAAAATTGAAAGATTATCAGATATTGCAAACAATTTATGGTGGTCTTGGAACACAGAATTTATAAGATTATTTAAAAAAATGGATATAGATTTATGGGAAAGATGTGGAAAAAATCCTGTAAAATTTTTAAAGTTAGTAGAACAAGAAAAAATAGAAGCGGCAGCAGAAGATGCTGAGTTTTTAAAAGAATACAAAAAACAAGTTGATAATTTTGAAGGATATATGAGCAGTAAAAATACTTGGTTTAGCAAACAATATCCTGAAAACTCAAATGATGTAATTGCATATTTTTCTGCGGAATATGGGTTAGATGAAACACTGCCAATTTATTCTGGTGGATTAGGTATTTTATCTGGTGACCATTTAAAGGCGAGTAGCGATTTAGGGCTTCCGTTAGTAGCTATTGGAATGCTATATAAGAATGGATATTTCCAACAAAAAATTAATAGGTATGGAGATCAGCAAACAGATTATGACCATGTAGATATGGATAATTTGCCGATCCTTCCGGTGAAAAAGGAAAATGGTTCAGACTTAATTATTTCTGTAAAATTACCAAAAAGAAAACTATATATGAAGGTTTGGAAAATAGAAGTAGGTAGAGTAACGCTATATCTGCTTGATACTGACATAGAAGAAAACCATGAAGATTATAGAGGAATAACGCTAAAGCTATATGGTGGAGGACAAGAGATGAGAATTCAGCAAGAGATAGTTTTAGGAATGGGTGGAATTACACTACTAAAAGAATTAGGAATAAATCCAACTGTATATCACCTAAATGAAGGACATTCTTCATTTTTAATGTTAGAGTCTATAAAGAATATAATGGAAGAGAAAAAAGTATCTTTCAATATCGCAAGAGATATAATTTCAAGTAAAACAGTATTTACAACACATACTCCAGTACCAGCAGGAAATGATATTTTCCCAGTGGAGCTAGTTATGGAATACTTTAAAGGGTTCCCAAAGAAACTTGGGCTTACTGATGAAGAATTTTTGGAACTTGGCATGAAACCAAACGAAGAACATAAGATTGGATTCAATATGGGAATATTAGCTCTTAAAATAGCAGGGAAGAAAAATGGCGTAAGTAAATTGCATGGTGCTGTTTCTAGAGAACTATTTGGAGAAGTATGGCCAAATGTTTCAGCGAATGAAGCTCCAATAGGGCATGTAACAAATGGAATACATACTTGTACATGGCTAGCGCCATATTTAAAAGAGCTATATAACCAATACTTAACACCTTTCTGGCAAGAAAAAATTCATGAGCAAGAAGTATGGGATAAAATTTCAGAGATCCCTAATAATAAGTTGTGGAAAGAACATCAAAAAAGAAAACAGGGATTACTTAAGTTAGTATCAGAGAACGTTACAAATAGATTAAGAAATAGCGGAATGAGCTATGATGAAATAAGAGATATTACATCTAAGTTGAATCCAAACGCTTTAACTATAGGATTTGCTAGAAGATTTGCTACATATAAAAGAGGGAACTTAATTTTCAGAGATTTAGAGAGAATAACACAGATATTAAATGATGAAAGTAGACCAGTACAGTTGATATTTGCTGGAAAAGCACATCCAGCGGATGTACAAGGACAAGAGTTAATAAAGCACATACACGAAATATCTATGATGCCACAATTTAGAGGAAAAGTATTCATTATGGACAACTATAATATGGCGATTGGTAGATATTTAATATCTGGTTCAGATGTATGGCTTAACAACCCAAGAAGACCACTAGAAGCATCTGGGACAAGTGGAGAAAAAGCATCTGTAAATGGAGTTGTAAACTTCAGTGTATTAGATGGATGGTGGGCAGAAGGATACAATCAAAAAAATGGATGGGCTATAGGAACTAATGCAGAATATGATTCATATGAAGAACAAGATAGATTTGATAGTGAAAGCATGTATTGTACATTAGAAAATAAAATTATGCCTATATATTATGATAGGGATAAAAATGGTGTGCCGCAAAAATGGGTAGAAATAATGAAGCAATCAATAATTTCTACAGGTGCAAATTATAGCATGTCAAGAATGATAGTAGATTACACAAATACTCTATATATGCCACTTTGTAATTTAACAAACAAGTATTATACAAATTTAGAATTAGTTACAGAATATAACAAGACTAAAAATGATATATTCAATAATTGGAATGATATCGAAATCACTCAGTGTGATAATTTAGACAATATAGTCATGGATGCTGGAAACAATATAAAAGTAACTTGTAAAGTTAAGTTGCCGAATATAAGTGTAGAAAATATAGAAGCTCAAACATATTACGGGAAGATATTAGATAATGGAACAATGGAAAACATTAGCATAATACCGCTAAAACTAGTAGAGAGTAATGATGAAGAAAAAGAATACAAATTCGAAGGACAGATAGAGCTTAAAACTGGTGGGGATTATGGTTATACATTTAGAGTAATACCAAAACATGAAATGTTACTTGAAAGCACTAATTGGAATTTAGTTAAATGGATAACGAATAATTAAACAATATAATAATAAAATTATAGGGGCGTATGCAGTACGCCCTTAATTGAAAGGGCGTAAGAAAGCGTATGAGGAAAACCAAAATTGTTTGTACATTAGGTCCGGCGACGGATGATAAAGAAATATTAAAAAAACTAATGAGTGCGGGGATGAGTGTTGCTAGAATAAACTTTTCACATGGAAGTTATCGTGACCAGGAAGACAGAATTAATCTATTTAAAGAAGCAAGAGAAGAAATAGGATTCCCTATACCAATGCTTTTAGATACGCAAGGACCTGAAATAAGGATACGTAATTTTGAAAAAGGAGAAGCATACCTTTTCAATGGAGAAATATTCACTTTGGTTTGTGACAAAATAGTGGGAGATGATACAAGGGTAGGTATTACATATGAAGAGTTATATAAGGAAGTAGAACCAGGACGTACCATCCTCATAAATGATGGAACAATAGAAATTGTTGTTGAAGAGATAGTCGGAATAGAAATAAAATGCAGAGTAATTCATGGAGGAAAGCTTACAAACAGAAAGAGTGTTAACATACCAGATTTAAAGTTGAGTTTACCAAGTATTACTCAAAAAGATATAGAAGATATAAAATATGGAATAACCGCTGGATTTGATTATATAGCGGCATCGTTTGTAAGAAAACCTGAAGATGTAATAGCCATAAGAGAAGTTCTAGAACAAAATGGTGGATCTCATATAAAGATAATATCTAAAATAGAAAACAGAGAAGGCGTAGACAACTTTACGAGCATACTTGATGTTACAGACGGAATAATGATTGCAAGAGGGGACTTAGGTGTTGAGATACCAATAGAAGAAGTTCCTATTTTACAAAAACGATTTATCAAAGAAGCTGATAGGAAAGCGAGACCTGTAATTACAGCAACACAAATGTTAGAGTCAATGATAAGTAGCCCAAGACCAACAAGAGCAGAAGTAAGTGATGTGGCAAATGCAATATATGATGCTAGTGGAAGTATAATGTTGTCTGGTGAAACTGCAAGTGGTAACTTCCCAGTAGAATGTGTAGAAGTAATGAATAGAATAGCATCTACCATTGAAGAAGCTATACATTATTGGGCAAGATTTAAAAAGAGAGACTATAATGTAAGCAATTTTAGTCATTTGTTTCATATGAATTATTCAGTTTGTCTTTCGGCAGCAAATATAGGAGCAAAAGCAATAGTGGCATATACAAATACAGGTGATACTGCAAGAATATTAGCAAGTTTTGGGCCGGCATGTCCGATATATGCGATTACTGAAAATGAAGTTACATATAGACAGCTAGGTTTATCTTGGGGTGTAATTCCAAAACTATTTGAACATCAAAATAGTATCGATGAATTAATAACTTTAGGAGTAGGAAAATTAAAACAAGATGGTTTCTTGCAAGAAGGAGATATTATACTAGTAGCTGGAGGAGCGAAGATTGTTCAAAGCTTACAAGTAGGAGAAGACGGAATAAACCATATAATGGGTGGAATAGTTAGAATATAGAAATAATATAATTTTTAGAAAGTGAATTCAAAAAAGAGTTCACTTTTTTTGATGGCGTTTCATATTATGTAATACGTTTAAATAAAGGAGGAAAACAAAGTGAATAGAGAACATATTGAGCTTGCACAAAGTTATGTGCCTTGGCAAGTAATGGGAGAAACATTTACTCCAGAAATGGGACTAAAAATGGGAACTATTTTTCCGGAATTAACAAGCCCATATTCGCCTGGTGAAAGTTTGGAAGTAATGAAGTTTTTGGCTGAGAGGCCGGATAGAGAAAAGGGGTGTCATAAGCATGGATAGAAGAGCTATGATTACGAAAATACGAGAGCTAGCATTTGCTTCAGGAGATTTAGGATTATATTTAGATACGCATCCGAAAGATATAAATGCTTTGCGTTTGCATAGAGAATATAGTAAAGAGCTAATGGAATTAAAAGATGAATATCAAAAAATGTATGGACCATTAACTATGCATTATCCGAGTAAAGATGAGTGGAGATGGATAGATGAGCCGCTTCCATGGCAAAGGGGGAATTATTAATGTGGGAATATACAAAAATGCTTCAATATCCAGTGAATATTAAACATAGTAATCCGCGTTTAGCAAAATTTATAATAACGCAATATGGTGGACCAGACCGGAGAGCTTGGAGCTTCGATTAGATACTTAAGTCAAAGATTTAGTATGCCTGAAAAAAGAGCGGCAGCAATATTAAATGATGTTGGAACAGAAGAATTAGGTCATTTAGAAATGGTAGGAGCTATGTGTCATCAACTAACAAAAGGATGCACGGCAGAAGAATTAGAGAAAGCAGGACTGGGAGATTATTATGCAGACCATGGATGGGGAACATTTCCGCAGTCAGCTGCGGGGATGCCTTGGACTGCGGCAGGTATTGCTGTAAAAAGTGATCCGATAGCAGACCTTCAAGAGAATTTAAGCGCCGAACAGAAAGCGCGAGCGACATATGAAAAACTGATAGATTTGTGTAAAGATGACCCAGAAGTTTTGGATCCTCTCCGCTTTTTAAGAGAAAGAGAAGTAGTGCATTTCCAAAGATTTGGAGAAGCATTAAGGATAGTGCAAGATAGATTAGCACAGAAGAAATTTTATATGCATGGCATGAAAAAAGGATGTTACTAATTATATATTATTAAAGATAGTATAAAGCCAGTTTTATTTGAACTGGCTTTTCCTTGCAGGGTGGTATTTATGGCGAATTTACTATGTTTTACGTGAAATAAGCCTTGAATATTTTAGTTTTTTTTGTTATAATTTTAAAACTGGACGAATGAACAGATTTTAATTAGGAGAGTGTAAAATTGTGGGCAAGATAAAACGTACAAATGATAAGATAAATAAAAAAAATAGTAAAGAAAATAATAAAGGTAAAACTCAAAAAGGTAGAAAAAGAAATAAAAAGAAGATAAGGTTAAAAATAATATTAACGGCGACATTCTTAATCTTTTTCTTTCTGGTTGGATTATTTCTATTTAGATGGGGTCAAAATGGTTGGGGATGGCAAGGATTCTTGATGACTATTTTTGGGCACAGTAGTAGTACTGTATATGATTTAGGAAGAGTGAATGTTTTAATAATAGGAAGTGATGATGGAGATCAAGCAGACACTGTATTGCTTGCTTCATATGATCCTAGAATGCAGGAAATAGCAATGCTATCAATACCAAGAGATACATTTATAGGTGAAGACATAAATAGAGCGGCTCCAAGAGATAGAATAAATTCAGTAGGGAAAAATCCTGAAGCTATAATGGCTGCGGTTGAAGAAATAACGGGACTTGAAATACATTTTTATGTTTCGATAGAAATAGATGCTTTTATAGAATTGGTTGATGAAATAGGTGGAGTAGATTTTTATGTGCCGATAGATATGAACTATTATGATCCGTGTCAAGACTTACTTATAGACTTAAGAGCAGGGCAGCAACGATTGAATGGAGCTCAGGCAGAACAGCTAGTGAGATTTAGGAACAGTAATACTGGAGTAACATTTGATTATGAGTATGGAACATATGATTATGGAAGAATGAGAACGGGTAGAGATTTTATACTAGCAACAATGCAGCAAACACTGAGACCAGAAAACATTCTTAGAATTAGAGGAATTCTAGATGTAATGTATGGTAGAGTTACAACAAATGTTTCTTTAGCTACTGCTAGAGACTATATACCATATGTAATTAACTTTAATGATTTAACAATACTTAGCAATCAACTTCCAGGGGAATCTAAAATACCTAATGGTTCGTGGGTGTTCATACATGACCCTGAAGAGACAGCGATAATGGTAAGAGAAATGTTTTTTACATTTGAGGACAGAGAAACTGTAGAAGATTCATAGTATAGATAGTAAAATTTAAAGAGATAAGAAGGGTAAGGATTAAGTATAAAATCTTTACTCTTTTATATTGTTTATGCCGAAATAAGACTTGGCGCAATATGTTTAAATTGATAATTTTTTGTGATATAATGTCTTTGAAAATATATTTTATTTTGAGGTGAGATATGTTAATAAATAGAGAAGAGATAGAACAAAAGTATAAAAATTTGATTGATATGTCAAAAGATATTATGTTTGAAGTTGAGGATGCAAGACATACTACTGCTCATATAACTGATGTAGTAGAAAATACTATTAAGATAATAGGATTGTTGCCTGATAATACAGAGCTTGATGTTGAAGCATGTATCCTTTCTGCTTACTGGCATGATGTCCGGAAGAATAGTGAGTAAAGAAGGACATGCAAAAATAAGTGCAGATATGCTCAGAACTGAATTAGAAAAGAGAGAGTATGATAAAAAATTTATAGAAGCCTGCTATGAAGCAATAGTGTTTCATTCCGGAAACTATAATACTATTGATGAAGATACAATGCCAAAAACGATGGAAGGAAAAGTGGTTAGAGACGCAGATAAAGTTGCCTTTGTAGGTGTGGGCAGATGGGAACATGCTATAGCTGTAGACAAAAGATTTAACACTATATTAAATTCAATTTTTAGGGTTAGAAATGAATCTTTGTCGCTAGAGGTTAGTAAAGAATTATGGGATATAAGAGTTATAGAATTAATAGTATTTTTGCACAATGAAGTATTTGGAGAAAGAGATTAGAAATGTAATGAAAACGAAAACAAACTGTAACACAAAGCAGTTTGTTTTTTGCTATAATGAATTTGTAGAATTGTGTTCAGAATCAATGAAAGAATAAGTTGATAGGTGAATTATGAGAAGTTTTGAAGATAATAAAGTTGTAAGATTTGAAGATTTAAGAAAGAATGAAAGATATGGAAAGACACTCCTAAACAGCCTAGAGGCTGGTGACTTTAAAGTGTTAGCAGAATTAGAGTTGGATGAGCGAGCAGATTTAGAGTTTATGGAGCCTATTTTATATGCTATAAAAAATGAATTCAATACATATGTAGCATATAAGTATTATAGTGAAAGCTTGCAAAATAATCCTGCGCTTGCAAAACGAATTATAATGACAGAACCGGAACTAATTCTAGATACTCCTATGGGTAGCAATAGACAATTCATACAAGAAAATGTAGTGTCGAATCCAGAGGTTATAACATATATGTCGCCAGAATTAAAAAGAGATACAACATTTGTGACAGGACTTTATGACTTGAAGGACAAAGAAGTATCAAAAGGACTGGCAAGGGATGGTGAAGTTGTAACTACACTAGCAACTAATAGAATGATAAGTAATGATAGAGTGTTTATGAGTTTAGCTATAAGAGAAGATGTAACTGCATTTAAGTTTGCTAGTGAAGAATTAAAGAATGATTCTAGCTTTTTAAAAGAGCAAGCATTTCAAAGTGAAGAAGTAATTGAGTATGTATCAGAAAATGCAAAGGATTTTGGAGAAGAAGGACTGAAAGCAACAAAAGAAGTTATATTACAAGAATCAACAGATAAAGCTTTAGAAGATTTTATCAAAAAAGGTGAATCTGAAGAACTAGACGAAGCAGAGATGGCAAAAAATGAAAGACATATTAAGTTTTTGGAAAAGATTAAGAATGACCCAGCAAAACAAGAGAGAATGGCGAAATATTTTAGCAGTCTTCCCAATGCAAATATAAATGACGAATACAGAAAGAAACTTGAGCAATATGGAAAAGTGCAAGATGTGATTAATGAAAGAGGAGAGAATATGGAAGATAGAGATGTTGCAGATGAAGAAAAGCTCACTCCAGATGATATTACAGCAGCGACATACGACAGGAGACTTCCAAATGTGGAAGCTGCGACAGCAATGCTAAAAGGGAATTTAACACCAGAAAGAACTGAATCAAACGAAGTAATTCATGAAGACGGAGAAAGTCCACAGAAGTAGGAGAGGTATTTTAAGTATGGGAACACAGATGACTGTGAGTTGTAAAGAAGCATATGCACAAGTGTTAGAAGTAATTAAACATATGCGTCAAAGAGATGTCGAAAAAATTCCTGCAACACTACGAGATTTTTTTGAAACGAATAGTTTAAAAGAGTATGAATTTAGAATAGATCCAAGCATACCTTTAAGAGAACAAAATCTAAATGAAAAAACGTTAGATTTATTAGCCATGTTAAATATTAATTTTTGGTGCGAAACTGAATCGCAGAAAAAAACGCTAATATCAAAATATGCAGACAATGAAAAAAGATATCAAGAAGAATTACGAGAAAAATACAATCCAGAAAAAGTTTTTAAGAGTAGACAAGAAGAAAACGAAGCAATAGATGATATTGAAGAGCTGCGTGGGGCAGAAGAAAAGTTGCTGATAGAGAGAAGGCATGCCACTCTATTTGGAAAAATGGTAAGCAAGATTAAAGAGTTTTTTTCAAAAAATAGAAGGTAGATTAAAGGAATCGAAAAAGATGTAATAATTTGAAATAGCATAATCCTCTAAATAAAGCATAAAATTAAGTGATAGCTTTATAAGGAGGATTTTTGTATGTTTTTTGTAGTTAATAAAGATAAAATAGTTTCATGTGCGATGGTTATTGCGATAGTATTTAGTATGCTTTTTGTGGCAAACACATTAAGAGACAATAGAGCTGTCATCCAAACAGCAGGAAGTATTAGAAAGGAACTCCCGATATATAGTGTAAATACCAATGAGCCCAAAGTAGCTCTTACAATAAATTCTGCTTGGCATGCAGATGATATAGATATGATTTTAGAGATATTAGAAAAACATGGTGTTAATATAACTTTTTTTATGGTAGGTGATTGGGTAGAAAGATTTCCGGAAGCTGTGAAAAGAATACATGGAGCGGGGCATGAGATAGCAAATCATAGTGATACTCATCCGCATGTTAGCAATTTAAACCATGATAGAAATGTAGAAGAGATACAAAGGGCATCTGAAAGAGTAAAGGCTATAACAGGAGAAGGAACTAGATTATATAGACCGCCTTATGGAGAATATAATGATACAGTTATAAAAGCAGCGAGGACTGCGAATCATATAGCTATCCAGTGGAGTATTGACACGTTAGATTATAAATCACTAACGCGGAGAACAAATGTGGCAAAGAATTGAACCAAAACTTGCGAATGGTAGCATAATTCTAATGCACAATGGCACACAAAATACAGCACTTAGTTTGGAGATGATAATAACAAATATTAAAGAAGCGGGATTTGAAATAGTTAGAGTATCAGACATGATTTTTACAGAAGACTATACAATAGATGTTAATGGTGTTCAACAAAAAAATTAGCTATATTAAAAAAGCCTGCTTTAAGAAGTGGGCTTTTTTGCAAAATACAAACACGATAGGTTGAACTATCTTTCTGATTATGGTAAACTAACAAATGTAAAAGCAGATGTTTTTAAGGAGAAAATAATGAAAGTAGCTATTTTAGGATCAGGAGATTATGGATCTGCTATGACAGTGCCATTAAGTTTGAATGGTATTAATTCAACGATATATGCAAGATCTGAGAAAAGCAAAATAGAATGTGAAAAGAAACGGTATAAATTTAAACATGGTTACTGTGACTACTGATATTGCAGAGGTAGTAGAAGGAGCAGATGTGATTGTGATTGCAGTTTCATCAGCTGGTATTCATGACATTGTAGCGCAGTTAAAGCCGCTTTATAAAAAAGATCAAATTATTTGTAACACAACTAAAGGAATAGACCCTGAAACTGGACTATTTATGCATGAGATTATACAAAGAGAGATAGATACTGATAAAATTTGTATATTATCAGGTCCTAGCTTTGCAAAAGATATAATGAGATTGGCACCGATAAGTATAGAGGGTGCTGCAAATGAAGAAATAATTGGGATTTTAAGACATCATCTTCCTGAGGCTGATGATGAAGATTTAGCGAAGATTCTAAAGAACTGTATTAATAGTGTTGAAAAAGAAATAGTAGTATCATCTCCGATAGATGTAACTATTGCTGGTGATGAAACGTCAACGGGAATTCTGAAAAGATGTTTCCATAGTGATGATAAGTTTAGAATTCAAAGGAGTACAGATGTAATTGGAACAGCGTGTTGGGGGAGTTTGAAAAATTCTATGGCGATTGCTACTGGAATAATGCAAGCACACGAAGACATACACGACAATACTTTAGCTATGTTTCATAATAAAGGTGGGGTAGAGATAGCTATAATCGCATATGCTTTGGGAGGGACGACAAAAGATTACTTAGATCTAATTGCTGCGTCTCGGAGATTATGCCCTTACTTGTGGTTCGGGATGGTATGCTAATGAACCGGAAGGAAAAGAACAGCTGAGTAGGAATAAAAGGTTCGGTTTGTATGTTGGAAAAGGATGGCCTATAGATCAAGCGCTTAAAAATATTGGGACTGTTGAGGGGTATAGTACATTTAAGGGATTTGAAAAAATGATTGAGATGGGAAGAATAGATTTAGGGCATGTTGAAAAAGAAATGCGTACAGTTTTTAATAGTCCAGCTCCTATTCAAGGAACAATATTGGGAAGGACGAAGGATATTCTTTTTAACGGGAAATCACCAAAATCGCTTATGGAGTATATGTACCCAAAAGAGGTAGAAGGAAAAATGGATAAATACAGAGAAGGTGTGTAAGACTAGTGTGACTGAGAACGAAAGAATAGCGTAAATAATTTACGGGGGAATTTAAAAATAGTAAAGCAAGAGAAATACCAAATTTGATATGATGTTTTTAGGAAAACAAAAACAATCGTTTCAAAGGAGGTATTTCTCTATGATAGA
>WQVL01000023.1 GCA_009785865.1 Oscillospiraceae bacterium
AGGGACTATATCAGATATTAATAAGAATAAGCTTGCTAGAATTAAAACAGGAACATTTTATCTTTCTGCATCTACAGGTAAAAAAATAGTACCTATGTTTATTGAACAGCCAAGACCGTTTAAGAAAGCTAGAATAGTTTATGCTAGTAGAGAAGATTTTATTAGTGTGGAAGATATATATAACGAAGCAGGTCGTGTGGACAGAGGAAAAGTAGAACCATACAAACAATTGTGGATGGATAAGGTTTTAATGTTACAAGACATGGCAATAGAAAAAGGTAAAGGAAAACCAATAAGAGAGCTTAAGTTAAAAGAAAAGCATAGAAATAATAATGAGGGGTAAAAATGTATTATAAAACTAGTTATGATTCACCTATAGGAAGGATTACAATTGCGTGTGATGGTGATAATATAATAGGGGTATGGAACGAAAATCAAAAATATCATGGAGATTCTATATATACAGATATGGAAGAAAATAATGATATGCCAGTATTTGCCCTTATAAAGAAATGGCTAGATAGATATTTTGTGGGTGGAGAGCCTGCAATTTCTGAATTGACAATAGCTCCAATAGGAAGTCAGTTTAGACAAGATGTGTGGAATATTCTATGTGAGATTCCTTATGGTGAGATAGTTACATATGGTGACATTGCTAAGAAAATAGCAATTAAGAGAAATAAAGAAGGAATGTCTGCGCAGGCTGTTGGGGGAGCTGTAGGGCACAATCCCATCTCTATTATAATTCCATGTCATAGAGTTGTAGGAACAGGTGGAAGCTTAACAGGATATGCAGGAGGAATTGATAAGAAGATAAAGTTATTAGAAATAGAGGGTGCAGATATGACTCGATTTTCTATTCCTACTAAAGGTACAGCATTATAAATGTAGAAAGGGGTCTATTATGGATTTAAAAGAAATAGAAAGATTTATTAATAAACAAAAAGTTAGTTTTATATGTTCGATAGATAATGAGAACTATCCTTGTATAAAAGCAATGTTACCTCCTAGGAAGATAATAGGATTAAAAGAGTTCTATTTTAGTACAAATACATCGTCTATGAGAGTTAAACAGTATATGGACAATCCTAATGCTAGCATTTACTTCTATATTAAGAAAATATTTAAGTATCAAGGTGTTATGCTAAAAGGAAAGATGGAAGTTGTGACAGACCAAGATACTAAAGATATGATGTGGCGAAAAAGTGATGTAATATTTTATGAAAAAGGTGTAACAGATCCGGATTATTGTATTCTAAAATTTACTGCTGAAAGTGGTAGATGGTATAGTAACTTAAAGACTGATAGTTTTGATTTAAAGTAAATTTAAAAAGAGAGTGAATTAAGGCGAAGGAGGATAAAATGAATGCTATTTCAATTATAACTGCTTTTGCGGCTGGAATATTATCTTTTTTATCTCCTTGTGTTTTACCATTGATTCCAGGATATATAAGTTATATTACAGGGACTAGTATAAAAGAAGAGGATACTAGTAAGAAAATGCTTAAAAAGGCATTGCTATTTGTATTAGGTTTTTCAATTGTATTTATACTTCTGGGCGCAACAGGAGCAACAATATCGAGACTGTTTTTTGAATATAAACCAATATTTAATAAAGTAGCAGGAATTATACTTGTAATATTGGGTATAAGCATAACAGGAATTTTAGAAATAAAGTGGTTTAGTAATTTGAATTCAAAAATAGATATGACTAAATTGAAAGGTAAATCGTTTTTAGTAGGAGTGGCATTTGGATTAGGATTTACACCGTGCGCAGGACCTATACTTGCAGGAATACTAATGTATGCAAGTAACTTACAAACAATAGGTATGGGAATACTAATGCTAGCAGTATACTCTTTAGGACTAGGTATTCCATTTATTTTAACAGCAGTATCTATAAATAAAGCTGTAAGAGTTATGAACAAAATAAAGAAATATTATAAAGCAATTTCAATAATTAGTGGTATACTAGTAATAGCAATAGGAATTTTGATTTTTACTGACAGTGTAGTAATACTAAATCGATTTTTTATATAAATAGGAGGAAATATGAAGAAGAATATTTTAATATCAGTAGTGGTTTTAATAATAGCAGCATTAGTCGTAGTTTTTTTAATTTATCCTGACATTGTCCAATATTTAGAAACTAGAAATGATACTGGGAGAGTAACTGGCGTTAACGATGGATATGAAGGTGGAGAAGTGTCAGCAGAAAGAACTGAAAGTTTAGCTTATGAATTTACACTATATGATTTAGACGGTAATTCAGTGTCGTTATCTGACTTTAGAGGGAGAAAAGTCTTTATTAACTTTTGGGCAACATGGTGCCCGCATTGTACTAGGATGCTACCATATATAAACGAAATATATGAAGGGGATCATGAGATAGAAGTATTGACAATAAACATAAGAGAAAGCACAAGAGATATAGAAAGACTTATGGAAAGAAATAATTATGGATTTACAGTGTTGTTAGATTCAGATGGAAGAGTTTCGGGTGGTTATGGAGTTCGTCCTATACCTAGGTCGCTTCTTATTGATGAAGATGGATATATTATAGGAGATCATCTAGGGGCAATGAATAGAGCTGAGCTAATGACTTTTATGGAGCTTGAATATATATATGATGGAAGCTAGGCGATGTGTTTACTTTATCTGGAATTTGTAGTAAAATGTAAACATTCTAAAATTAAGGAGGGAATGTGGTATGAAAAGTTTAATATCACATTCACAAAAGGTGCAACAAAAAATACGTAGAGATGATGTTTATGTAGGAAAACTCGAGATGAATTTAACAAGTGATGCTCCATATTCATACAGGAGCATATTGTTTACAATAACGGAAGACAACTTGTCCTATGATTTACTTTACCAATCCCCA
Source organism: Oscillospiraceae bacterium (assembly GCA_009785865.1). GTDB lineage: Bacteria > Bacillota > Clostridia > TANB77 > CAG-508 > WQVL01. Next base: position 2,885 of record WQVL01000023.1, read on the forward strand.
GGTTACTTGATTGCTGATCTTATCAGCGAAGGAGAACGTTTAAGTGCTAATGAGATGATCTCAGAGAGATATAATTTATCTTTGCTATTGCAACATTTTGGCTATGGTGAAGAGTTAACGCTTAGACAAATAAAAGAAATACGCAAGAGATTCTTTACAGGAAGATTTACCAGGGATAACTGCGAATTATTTGGTTGGAAAGAAATAAAAGCAGAGGATTGGTCTTACGCTATATGTAGAGGCGGAGAAACTATTGAAATTACAAATCCGGTAAAATTGAAGTATTACCAGATGAAAACACGGATAAATGCTATGTTGTTTGGTACTAGGTCATTTTCTGGTAGTGGCAAAGACCATCCGCTTCCAAGCAATTTATGGCGAGTTTTGGATCGTTTAGGAGACAAAACATTTGCGGATGTATTGCGGGATATAGCGTATGGGTTGCCGGAGGAGAGAAGAAATAACTTCAAAGCTGATGGAATACCTAAAAGATAAAACCGAAGATTGAAAATTGTAACACCTTTGCGCACCTGGAATTTTCCGGGTGCGCTGTTCTATTTTTAAACATAGTATTTGAGCTAAAATTGTGATATAAACATATTGTGTAGCAGTGACTAAAAAGGGGAAACCAAAGATGAAAGAACAAGTTTATGAATATTTAAGTAGTCTAAATATTGAATTTAAAATTTATGAACATCCTGCCCTATATACATGTGCTGATAATGATAAATATGGTTTGGAATTTGACGGCATGAGAGATAAGAACTTATTCTTGAGAAACAAGAATAAGAGTAAATATTATTTAGCTACAATGCCTGATAGTAAATCTCTAAATTTAAAGGAATTAGCTTTGAGTCTAGGAGAAGCAAAACTAAGCTTTGCTAATGAAGAAGAGTTACTTGATAAATTAAAAATTACACCAGGAGCAGTTTCGCTTCTAAATATTATTGCATCTGGAGGTGCAGGTGTTACCTTTATTGTAGATAAAGATTTGATTCAAGCTGAAAGAGTTTGTTATCATCCAAATGATAATGCGGTAACAATAACTTTTAAGAGTGAACATATTGAAGAGATACTGAGAAGTTTTAATGCTGATTACATGATTATAGAGATATAAAATAGGAGAGTGATGATTGTGAGTAGTTATAAAAGTATAATGGTAACAGGGACCATTACAGGAGCTAGGCAAGATGCGGTAAAAGTATATGATATCATTGTAGAAGAAGGTAAAAAGCATTCAGAAAGTATTTATTCACCTATAGATACTATGGAATTCAAGGGAACCGATGAAGAAATGTATGCTAGAGTGATGGAATTATTAAAGACTACAGACCTTGTGGTTGCTGAAATGAGACAAGCTTCTACTGGTCAAGGAATGGAACTGCAAGAAGCTGTGAGGCTTGATATACCAATAGTAATAGTAGCAGAAGTAGGTAGCAAAATATCGAGTACGGTTTTAGGATCAGGTAAAGTTAAAAAGACTATTTTCTATAATGATTTGCAAAATTTGAGAGAAAAAGTCTCTGAAGTTTTTGAATTAATATAGTTAAAAGGGAGTGTTATATAGAAAGGTAAAACTAAATATAAGTTTTTTGGAAAATGTTGTTTCCTGTCAGAAAATGTGATAGTATTTCACGATATAAGGAGTGTATCAAATGAAATTTATTGCAATTATTGGATTTGCCATGGCATTAGAGGCCTTTTGGTATCAGGGTGATAATCAAATTAATTCAACAATATTTGTTGTATTGGTTACTGCAATATTATATAGTATATTATTTGTAGTAAATAGGTTGAAAGAGTCTAAAAATAAGTGGATAGACTTGTTTTTCTATTTTGTGACTAGATGTAAAAAAGAGTATTATTTTGAAAAAATTGAAATTACATATGATTATATAAATGTGAATGAAATAGAATATAGAAAAAATTATAATTTGGTTGCAGTTAAGAAATTTAATAAATTCAAAGACAGGTATAGGTGGACTGGTAATTCTGAAAATCACAAGATAATAACTAAAGATGAATATGATGTGGAAGGACCAACAATACAATTAGGTTATAAATATTTCACAATAGATTTGAAAAAAACTGTGCAAAAAAGAAGTCCCGCACATATTCCTATAATAATTAGGAATCTCAAGGACCCTGAATACATATCTCGCCCCTTTTTAGGAGTAGCAATAACAGAAAAAACTCAAGAGGTTGAAATACTCGTAAAAGTTCCAAAAGACTTAATTTCTCCTTCTTCTCCAAAATTATATGTATTTTCAAGAGAGTATGCAGAGGAAGATATAATTGGAGAACCAGAACCATTAAACTACAATGAGGAAAAACATGGTTTTTTCATACCTATTTCATATCCAAGAAGAGGACGTAAATACGCAATAGAATGGAGTTGGAAGGAGAATCCTGTTGACATAAATGATAAGAACGAGCAGTATATTGGTATAAAGGGCTGATTTTATGTGGGACTAGTGAGGAATCAAAATACTATTTATACAAGAAATTTGAATTAAATAAAATAACAGAATAAAAAACTAATTTATGTTGCGATATAAATTAGTTTTTTATTACAAAAAAATGACAAATATTATTTTTATATAACAATTTACTAGGTTTTACCAAAATGGAATATACTTATGATAATATATTTTGTAGAAAAATAAAAATATTTGAAAAGGAAGAAACGTACCAATGGGAAGAAGAATGGCTAAAAGAGAAAAGAATAAAAGCAAAGGAGCACTATTGCTTCTGTTAATTGCGTTTGTGGTTGTAATTGCAACATCACTTGCGTTTTTTTCTGATGTCATAATAGGAGCGATAACAGGAAATGTAGGAACATTAGATATTGAGAAAGTGGGTCAAGTATCAGTAGTAAGACATTGGACATATATGGGGCCAGATGGAGTGCGCGAGACATCTGATACACCTGGAACATATATTGCTAACTTAAATCCAGGAGATATAATTGAAGTAAGATTTAGCATAGAGAATCAAGGGAATAAAAGTGCATGGCTTAGAAATGTTATAAACCTTACTCTTGCAGAAAATCATAGAGGTGTAGTGCCTACTACTGAAGGAATGTTTGAAATATATCCATTAGGAACAAGTAGAGCTGCGATAAGGAATAATGAAGTCTTATCACTTGATGTTTCAAGAATATTTCAGGTAGACAATGAAGATATACATGGCTTTAGATTTGAAGGTGGAGTGCCAGGGATGCCTCTACAAATAATAAATGGAACAGGATTTGGAGCAGAAACAGAACTAGGAGCAAATGTGGTAAATGGTCCAGTAGAAGTTGGATTCTTACTATATTTCAGACCAAATTTAAGAGTGGGATCGATTACTCCAGAAGCTATGAATGAGTTTCAAGGAATGGGAATGCATTTAGAAATACTTACACAAGCAATGCAATATAGAAACAACCAAACCCCAAACTGGGAAAATGTTGTAGAAACAGAATTTAGATTACGGAGAAGATAATTCGTTTACTGAAGAGATATTTGGATTTACAGGAGGTATACAATCAGTAACATTACCTGCTGGGACATACAGATTAGAAACTTGGGGAGCTCAAGGTCAGAGTGTTCCAGGTGGAGGTCTTGGAGGACGTGGAGGATATGCTGCAGGGACTTTTACAATAACTACTCAAACTGAGGTGTTTGTTGTTGTTGGTGGAATGCCAAGTAATGCTGCTGCTGGATATAATGGTGGTGGTATTGGAACTGCAAACACTGCGTCAAGACCAGGAGCTGGTGGTGGCGGAGCTACACATATGTCGATTGAATCAGGATTCTTAAACAATATAAATGTTCGAAATAATGTTCTGATTGTCGCAGGTGGCGGCGGTGGAGCTTCAGGAGATCCGAATGATGCAAGAAATGGTGGCGCAGGTGGTGGTACAAATGGACTTCCGGGAGTTGTTGGTCATAGTGGATCACTTAGTGCAGGAGCTGGTACTCAAAGCAGTGGCGGAAATGCTGGATTCTGGGGTAGTTCGTGGGGAACTGCTTCACCTGGAACTGCAGGCGCAGGTGGTAATGCTGGTGGACCGACATCAACAAGTGGTGGCGGAGGCCGGCGGTTGGTTCGGTGGCGGCGGCGGAATGTGGGGTTCTGGCGGCGGTGGTTCTGCTCATACAAGCACAAGAGTAACTGCAGGACAAATGATACCTGGGAATCAATTAATGCCGACACATGATGGGGAATCTACAATGACTGGTAATCCAGGGAATGGATTTGCAAGAATTACAAGGATTCCATAATGTTAGTAATATAAGTTTTAAATAATAGGGAGCTTTCGTTAAAGAAGGTTCCTTTTTGTGTGCATAGATAAATAAAAGATTATATGTAATTACATTTTTCATATAATATGACATACAAGTGTCAAAGTGATATAATATAATTACATTATGAATAATTCAAAGGAGGAATTAAATATGGAAAACAAAGAAGTGTTTTGTCAAAGTTGTGGTATGCCACTGACTAAAGACGAAGAAAAAGGGACTAACAAAGATGGTAGTAAAAACGAAGAGTATTGTGTATATTGCTATGGAAATGGAGAGTTCTTAGAAGATTTAACTTTAGAAGAGATGATAGCAGCTTCTGCAAATTACGCTGAAGAAGCAGGGCTTACAGTAGAAGAAATGTTAAAGCAAGCAAGAGAAGGCTTACCTACATTAAAAAGATGGAAAAAAGATTAATTCCAGCAACATAGACATTTCAAATTACAAGTTGGAGAGGTAATTAGTATGGAAAGATTATCAAGAGTGGTCTCGATAATGATAGATCTAATTAACAAGAATATAGTAGATGCATCGTATTTGGCAGACAAGTACGAGGTATCTACTAGAACCATTTATAGGGATATAGAGCTATTAGATATGTCGGGCATACCAATAGTATCAGAAAAAGGAAAGAATGGTGGATTTTCTATTCTGGATGGTTTTAAGATAGATAAGAATATATTAACAGAGACAGAGTTTGGAATATTACTTCGAGGTGTACAAGCAGTAGTTAAAAGTAATGATAAAGAGGCTCAAACTGTTTATGATAAGTTGCTGTCTATATTAGAAAACTCTAAAAGAGAGAAGATAATAAAGCATTCAAACAATGTAATGATAGACATATCTCCGTTTGAATTAGATAAAGAAGTTGCTGACAATTACAAGAAAATAAACAAGGCAATAGAAGAGAAAAGATGTATAAACTTAAGTTATCATACGATACATAAGGGGACTTCAAATAGAGTTATTGAGCCTATTCTTTTACTGTACAAAATTTCGGATTGGTATTTATATGCTTTTTGTAGAGAGAAACAAAGTTTAAGGTGTTTTAAATTAGTTAGGATGAAAAAGGTAGAATTAACAGATGAAGTTTTTGCTGAAAGAGAAATAGAATCAAGTGAGTTTTGTGGCTTTTTTTCGGATGTAGAAGGAATAGATATTGTGCTTAAAACAGATAAAGAGTTTGCGAAATATATACAAGAGTTTCATTATGTTACAAATGTAGAAGAAAAGGATGAAGAGGTTTATGTTACACTAGGATATCCACTAAACACATGGGTATATAGTGTTATATTATCATTTGGGAATAGAGTCACAGTTGTTAGTCCAGAAAATGTGAAGAATAAGATAATTGAAGAAATAGAAAATATGGGTAAACTATATTGATATATTAAATTTATAGAAGACTATAGATATAAAAATTAAAGATATAAAGGAGTATGAATATGAATCAAAAGCAGGTTGAAGAATATTGTTCAACTAAAAAAGGTGCAGAAATTGATTATCAAGAAGAATGGGAGGCAATAAGAGGAAGAATACATGAGAAAATGTTTGTTTTAATTGGAGCAGATAATAATGGTAAAAAGTTTGTATCATTAAAGTGCGAACCGATGCTAGCAGAAGTATATAGGAAACAATATAAGAATGTAGTACCAGGATACTATTTAAATAAAACACACTGGAATTCAATATATGTAGAGGAAGGATTGGTGCCAGGAGACGTACTAAAAGAAATGATAGATATGTCGTATGATCTTGTGCTAAAATCTTTACCTAAAAAGGTACAAGCTGAGTATATATAGAAAAACATATAAGATGGGTAAGAGGAGAAGATATAATATATGGATAAAGAGATGGATAAAAAAACTAGATGTCCTTGGCCAGGAGATATTCCGATATATATAGATTACCATGATAATGAATGGGGACGACCTATATATGATGATTATGAGTTGTTTGAAATGTTAATTTTAGAAACTATGCAAGCAGGACTATCGTGGATAACAGTACTTAAAAAAAGAGAAGCATACAGAGAAGCTTTTGATGGATTTGATCCGAAAAGAATAGTTCTTTATGATGAAGCAAAAGTAGAAGAGCTTATGAAAAATGACGGAATAATAAAGAATCGTTTGAAGATTAATTCAATTATTAATAATTCCAAAGTCTTTTTAGACATCATGAATTCACAAGGGTCTTTTAGTAAAATGATTTGGGGATATGTAAATCATACCCCTATTATAAATCATCCTAAGAAACTTGAAGATGTACCGGCAACTACAGAAATTTCAGATAAGCTAAGTAAGGACCTCAAGAAGATGGGATTCAAGTTCGTAGGTTCAACAACTGTATATGCATTTATGCAAGCTGCAGGGTTGGTTAATGATCATCTTAAGGATTGTTTTATATATAAAGAGATGAATGGGTAATATATATACTTAAGTAAATTAAGCAAGCTAAGTGTAGATTAAATAATTTAAGGAGGAATTAATATGCCTGAGAGAATGTTAGATAAGAAGACCCAACCTACGATGGAAGAAATAATCAAATACATTGGTAAAGAAGGAAACAGTTTTTTAGAAAAATTTGAGAAAGCTTTAAGTGATAGATATGAACTTGGTAAAGAATTAAGATTTCCTTATGGGAAAGATTATGGGTGGAGCTATAAGTATAGTCATAAAACAAAACATTTATGTGATTTGTTTTTTGAGAAAGGCGCTATTGTAGCATTCTTTCAAATAGGTACTGATAAAGTAGCGAAAGTAAAAGCAGAATATGATGCTTTGCTTCCTAAGTCAAAAAAATTATGGGATGAGAGATACCCGTGCGGAAAAGAAGGTGGATGGCTAATTTATCAAATTGAATCAGAAGAGGAATTGTCAGATGTAATAAAATTCATGGCAATAAAGCAGAAGTCTTCGAAGATAGTGTAGCATATTATATAAGGATATAATTAAGAATATTATAGAGATTTAATGAAAAGTTCTTGCAATTTGCAGGAACTTAATATATTTTTAAGAGACATAAGAAAGAATCGAAAGATGAAATTTAGGAGGAAAACTATGAAATGTAAATGTAAAGGTGCAATTATAATGATGACAGCGGTCTTGTTACTTGCCATAACTGTAGGAGTGGTAGGTAATGTTAGGAGACATGAACCAGGGCAATATTCTGATGTTTTTGGACAAGCAAATTTTACAGAGGTAAGAGAGCCGTTAGGAGTTACTAGAAATACAGAACATGGAGAATTGTCTGTTAGGTATATAGAATACATCAATGATAATTTCTATAACCGTATTCCATTCTCGTATCAAGAAATGCATACTGCTGTATGGCTTGTAGAAGAACTATTGGCTATGGGGTATACATGGGATGAGATAGAAGTACAAGAGTTTGCATGGGAAGATGTAAATCAGTATTTTACAGGTGGAGAAGTAATGGATATCTTAATTGGAACAATGAATTTCCTATTTAGATATAGTCATTCACCGTTTTGGAATCTTGGAATGAGAGAATCAAGAATGAGCCAGAATGTAGTTCTTACTGTACCTGGAGAGAGTGATGAGATGATAATAGTAGGAGCTCACTATGACACTTGGTTTGCAGCTGGTGCTAGTGATAATGCTTCGGGGATGGCACTACTATTAGAAAGCGCTCAACGCATGCTAGAACAAGATAATTACTATACTATAGTATATGTGTTCTTCGGAGCAGAAGAAGCAGGTGTGTTTGGCGCTCAATATTTTGCTAATTCTTTAACTGCAGTAGAACATCATAACATTAAGTTTATGGTAAATGCTGATATACTTATCGAAGGGCCAGTTCTTTTCTATTCAGCAGGATATGAAGCGGGGGAACGTGAACAAGATATGTTTGACAGATTATTAGCGTTTGATGCTAATTGGGAATTAGGAACTAATAGCCTTGTAGATGAGTTTGAAAATATTGCTAGACGTTTAAATAATGAATTTGATTTAGAGCTTGAGCCGTGGCATAGAGGAATTTTCTATGTTACTAGTGATCATTTAGCATTTTTACCTTGGGGACATACAGTAATAACTTTATCAGGATTAGAAAGACTAGATGATTGGGATTATGAAGCAGGAATAAATCTAGGTGCGAGATTACTGGAAAAAACTAGAGTGTTACATACGCCAAGAGATAATTTTGAACATATAAATGAAACATGGCCTGGAAAAATGGAAGATAACATGAGAGGGTTCTCTATATTCTTGGAAGAAATATTATTAATGGGAAGTAGTTCTCGTGACAATGATGTGAATGGAGGGGTGAACTATGAAGATTAAGAATAAGAAAATGCGTTTAGTTACTTTAATATTACAAATTATAGCTATAGTTACATTTTTTATTCCGCCACTATTTGTGGGAGGAACTGTGCGGACTATTTTGGTTAATCATGGGAGTTTTACATACTGGATTATTCTGCGTAATGCATTTTAGAGATGCTAAAACACGTACAGTACTAAGTGTGTTTATGATGATTGCAATAATAGTATGGTGTTTATGGCTTAGTCATGCGCTTCTGATAATAGCAGCGCTGAGACCACCATTGCTGATGTTTGTGTTATACCTTTTAAGTTCACTGATGGCTGCAATTTTTGCTTTAGCTTTCCCAAGAAGATATATTGAAGATTCTGTGGAAGCTCCAAGCGAGCAAGGTGTTTAAGTAGATTAATAGTGAAACGAAAAATAAAGAGAAATATATTAAACCACTCCAGTATAGCTGGAGTGGTTATTTCATTGACGGTTTGGCAAATGAGCGACTTGCAAAAATTGAATTATTAGGCAAAATATGGTATAATAAAAGAGTAAGAGTCTCGTGAGGCTCGAAATCCAATATATTTTAGTCGCTGAAGTTTAGCGGCGTAATTCCAGAAGGAGGAATTTAGAATGACAAACTTAGTTAAAAGCACTACTCTTCTCGGGCGGGTAAAGCACGAGATGGACTTCTATGGATGGTGTTGTAAGGCGATTGATGATGTGGTTCAATTGTTGAAAGACGATGAAGCCGAAGACATCGGAAGCAAAGACGAGTTTGCTGGGTATATATCCATAAGGGATAGTGCCGTCAAAAACGCTGACGAGTTTGCAAAGCTTGTAAATGCCGATGAGATATCCGTCAAGGAAGTGAAAAAAGTGTTGCACTATGCGCTAAAGACTTTGCTGATTTATGCACTTGGGTACGGCAAAATGAAAAGCAAGCCGGCACTCACTGTAAACGCCTAAATAGTCAAACTACGTTTTTGGATGCAATATTTGGTTACCATCTAAGGCATGGAAAGCCCGAGTGATTCTTCTGGCGTGCTTAGCACACAAAACATGACTGCACATTCAACTTGTGCGGTCATGTTTTGTTAAGAAGCTTAAAAATGCTAAAAATCACGTCAAATCATGGAAATTAGCGTAAAATATTTGCGAAAAAAGGCAGATTATTGTATACTAAGAGGAGCATTGTAAAAAAAGAGATGTATGCAAATATGCAGATAGAATATATTTAAATGAAAATTGTAACATTTCAGATACTAAAAGAAGAAGCGGAGCGAGGGGAATATATATGTTCGGATTTAGATCAGACGGGAAAAAGACAAAAAATTTACCACCTTTTTTTAAGGTGTTGCCACATATAATGAAAAGAAGAAGTGACGCACAAGTATTTTATACAGAAGATATTCCGATTGCGAATATGGACAAATACATTAATGAAAAAGCAGAAGAAGGAATAAAGCTTTCATATATGCATATTGTATATGCAGCTATAGTTAGACTGGCTCATGAAAGACCTGTTTTGAATAGATTTATAATGAATGGAAGAACATACGATAGAGATGGAATACATGTATCCCTTAATGTGAAAAAAGGAGAGACTGATACTTTTCGGAGAGACTTCCATTAAGCTGAGATATGAAGGAACTGAAAACCTTTTTGAAATTAGAGATAAACTAGCAGAAGCTGTTTCCCTGAATAAGGATGACGATAACTCTAATGATACAGATGCTTTAGCAAAAGTACTAACTATAATGCCTAACTTCATGATTAAATTTTTAATAGGACTTATAAGATTTCTGGATAGATACGGGATACTACCTAAGTTTGTAATAGATGCTAGTCCTTTTCATACATCAGTATTCTTAACAAATGTTGGTTCTCTTGGAATTGATTCTATATATCACCATGTATATGATTTTGGTACAACTAGCATATTTATAGCTATGGGTAAGAAAAAGAAAACATATATTTATGAAGAAGATACAATTAAAGAAGCAAAAGCTATATCATTTTCTTTCGTATGTGATGAGAGAGTTTGTGATGGACAATATTTTGCAAGTTCGATAAAACTCTTTAGAAGATATTTAAAAAGGCCAGAACTTTTAGAAAAACCAATTGGAGATGAAAAGAGCGTTGAAAGTGAAGACGAAGTAACTGTATAGAATAATAGAAGATGAAGATATGAGAAGCTAGTATAAAGAATATTAAAAACAGACTGATATATGAATGGGAGGTGGCTTAGCTGAAAGACATAGTTTTAATACATAATCCGGTTAGTGGAAGTGTAAGTAGAAGAAGACGAATACTTGACTTAAGGAAATGCAAGAAAATATTAAGAAAAAATAACTATAATTGCAAATATCTAAAGACAAAATATAAAGGGCATGCCACTGAACTTATACAAGATTTGGAGGATAGCTGTTTAGTAATTACTATTGGCGGTGATGGAACTTTTAATGAAGCAGTAGCCGGTAATTTAAAAAGAGAAAAGCCTCTTGTTCTATCACACATACCACAAGGGACTACTAATGATTTAGGAGCGATATTCTGTCTTGGCAAGAATATGCCTCAGAACCTAGAGTTAATACTACAAGGTGAAGTTCGTGATATTGATATATGTGATATAAATGGCGAACCGTTTGTGTATGTTGCTGGATTTGGGAAGTTTATGAATATACCATATGAGACTACTAGAGATGTTAAGAAGAGATGGGGATATATTGCATATGTAACAAATGGAATAAAAGACTTTTTTACAGGAAAAACACATTTGTATGAGATTGTTTATGAATTTGAAGGAAAGAAGTACCAGTCAAACTGTTCATTTGCATTAATATCAAATGCTAATAGGATTGCTGGAATTAAGAATATATATGATGATGTTAAAATAAATGACAGAAAATTTGAAGTTTTACTTTGTAGGCTAAGGAAGAAGAGTGAAATAGTTAAAGCATTATTTGCAATGGCTTCATCAAATATTAGGAATGCAGATGGATTTGAGTTTTTTAGAACAGATAACTTGAAGATAACTTTTAGAAGCTATTTAAGAAAACCTTGGTGCATAGATGGAGAACAATATACAAATCAAGAATTAGAATATGAAATAAAGATAGATAGAAGCTTAAAGATGTTATTACCTCAAAAAGCATTAAAAGAAGGCGGAGCGATTGTAAACTAATACTTAATACACTGCTCAAAAAAAGAAGATTATGGAAGGGTAACTTATGAAAAATTTACTACATGTAGGACTGGATGTCCGGTTCGACTACAATTAAGATAGTTATAATGGATAGTGAATTAAATACTATATATTCAAACTACATTAGGCATAATTCTGATACAAAGAATACATTATGTAATATGCTCAAAGATTTAGCTGAGAATTATTCTAGCTATCAATTTACTATTTCAATTACTGGATCTGGGGCAATTTCTGCTGCCAGGTATCTAAGCATACCTTTTATTCAAGAAGTGATTAGCTGTAGAAATGCAGTTCAAAAATACATACCAAAAACAGATGTAGCGATTGAACTTGGTGGCGAAGATGCTAAAATAATATATTTTGATAAATTTATAGAACAGAGAATGAATGGAACCTGTGCTGGTGGTACAGGCGCTTTTATTGATCAAATGGCATCTCTTTTAAATACAGATGCAGCAGGGCTAAATGAGCTTGCTAAAAACTACACAACTATTTATCCTATTGCTTCACGTTGTGGTGTTTTTGCTAAAACTGATGTACAACCATTACTAAATGAAGGTGCAAAAAAAGAAGATGTTGCAATCTCTATTCTGCAAGCTGTAGTAAACCAAACTATTAGTGGATTAGCTTGTGGTAGAGCAATTAAAGGTAATATTGCATTCTTGGGAGGGCCTTTAAACTATTTGTCTGAACTTAGAGCTAGATTTATAGAGTCTTTAGCTTTAACAGATGAAACAGCAATTGTTTTAGAAGATTCACATTTGTTAGTAGCAAAAGGAGCGGCTATAGATTCCGTAAATAATGATCATATATCGGTAGAATCATTAACTGAAAGAATAGAGAAATACATAAATTCTGAAGATAATAGTAGTCAAGCATTAGAGCCTCTTTTTGCTTCGAAGGAAGAGTTAGAAGCTTTTAAAGAAAGACATGCAAAAGGGACTTTAAAAAAAGTAGATATATCTAAGTATGAAGGGAATTGCTTTATAGGTATAGATGCTGGTTCTACTACGAGTAAAGTAGTAGTAATAGATGAAGAAGGAAACTTACTATACTCACTTTATGATATTAACAAAGGAGATCCTTTAAAGAGTGTAATTAATATGCTTAAAAAAGCATATTCCGTTATTCCAAAAACAGCTACTGTTAGATACAGTGGGATAACTGGATATGGAGAGAAGCTAATTCAAACAGCTTTAAACATAGACACAAGTGAAATCGAAACAATTGCTCATTATGAAGCAGCGAAGAAGTTTGAACCAAATGTTTCATCAATTATTGATATTGGTGGGCAAGATATGAAGTATATTAAGATTAAAGATAATAATGTGGATAATATAATGCTAAATGAAGCATGTTCTTCAGGATGTGGGTCATTTATTCAAATGCTTGCAGACAGTTTAGATATTCCAATATCAGATTTTGTTGATTATGCTTTGGATAGTAAAAGACCAGTAGATTTAGGAACAAGATGTACAGTATTTATAAATTCTAAAATTAAACAAGCTCAAAAAGAAGGTGCTACAATAGGAGATATATCAGCAGGATTATCTATTTCTGTTGTTAAGAATGCACTTCAAAAAGTTATGAAGATTAGAGACACAGAGATACTAGGAGACCATATTGTAGTTCAAGGTGGTACTTTCTATAATGATGCAGTTCTTCGTAGTTTTGAACTTGTTGTAGGTAAAAAGGTTATAAGGCCAGAAATTGCTGGACTGATGGGAGCTTATGGAATAGCTTTACTGAGCGCAGAAAGATTTAAGGAGTTAAATGATTATGACTATACTTCTACATTATCTAATGAAGAAGAGTTAAAGCTACTCAAAGCAGATACTGCATTTACAAGATGTAAAGCTTGTGAAAACAAATGTCAGTTAACAATTAATACTTTTAATGGAAACAAAAGAATTATATCAGGAAACAGATGTGAAAGAGGAAGTGGAAATACTGAGAAGAAAAATCAGCTACCTAACTTATATAAATACAGATATAATAAAGTATTTAATTATGAACCTTTAGAAGAGAGATATGCAGCTAGAGGAACTATTGGTATACCTAGAGTACTAAACATGTATGAAGATTATCCTTTTTGGTTTACTTTCTTTACATCGTTAGGGTTTAGAGTTGAGCTTTCAGGTACAAGTAATAGGAAGATATATGAAAAAGGAATGGAATCAATGCCTTCTGAGTCTGTATGTTACCCTGCTAAATTGTCGCATGGTCATATTATGGATTTGATAGAAAAAGGTGTAAAAACTATATTCTATCCATGTATTACATATACAAACAAGGAAGATGAGAATAGTAATAATACATATAATTGTCCTATAGTAATTTCTTATCCAGAGGCGATAAAGAATAATATAGAAGAGTTAAATGATATTACTTTCTTAAACCCATTTTTACATTTTAATAATAAAGGACTTGTAAAAAGAATATTAGAATTGCCAGAGTTTGAAAAATACCACTTCAGTAAGAAAGAGCTTTTAGAGGCTGCCAATAATGCAGAAAAGGAACAACAAGCTTTTAAGAATGATATTTCAAATAAAGGAAAAGAGACTATTAGATACATAGAAGAAAACAATGTTAAGGGGATTGTGTTAGCAGGTAGGCCTTATCATATAGATCCAGAGATCAATCATGGTATTGATACCTTAATAACTTCTTTAGGATTAGCTGTTTTAACAGAAGATAGCGTATCTGGAATAAAGAAAGTAAAAAGACCTTTAAGAGTTGTTGATCAGTGGACATATCATTCTAGAATGTATTCTGCTGCAGAATATGTTGGAATGAATGATAATCTAGAACTCATCCAACTTAATTCTTTTGGATGTGGTGTTGATGCTGTTACAACTGACCAGGTAGAAGAAATTTTAGCTAGTTATAACAAACTATATACATTAATAAAAATAGATGAAATAAACAATCTAGGAGCAATTAAGATAAGATTAAGATCCCTTCTTGCTAGTATGAATAAAAGATTGGCTGAAAGAGGTTGTGCTCCGTGCAGTGGAGAACATAATAGAGATAGAGTGTTATTTACTAAAGAGATGAGAAAGGAAAAGTATACAATACTTATGCCTTTAATGATTCCAACTCATTTTGAACTATTAGAATCAGCTATAAATGCTTGTGGATACAATGCTAAACTATTAAATAAGTGTACTCCTGAGACAGTTAATACAGGGCTTAAGTATATTAATAATGATGCGTGTTATCCTTCGATATTAACTATTGGTCAATTAATTGAAGCATTAGAATCTGGTGAATATGATATTAATAAAACAGCTGTAGTTATGTCTCAAACTGGTGGAGGATGTAGAGCAACTAACTATATCGGATTTATTCGTAAAGCATTAAAAGATGCAGGGTTCCCTAATGTACCTATAATTTCCTTCAACCTTGTAGGACTAGAGAAATCACCCGGATTTAAAATCACATTAAATATGCTTAAGATGATAATAAGGACTACAGTTTATGGAGATTTACTGCAGAAGCTATATAACAAAAATAGATCATATGAAAAGAATATAGGAGAGACTAAAGAAATATATGATAAATGGATGATTAAGTGTAAAGAGATAATTACTGCAGGTTCAGGCAAGGACTTCAAGAAGAGCTTACACGAGATTGTAGAAGACTTTGAAAAGATAGAGTTAGATGAATCTATTTCTAAACCAAAAGTAGGAGTTGTGGGGGAAATACTAATTAAGTATCATCCTTTTGGAAATAATGATGTAGCTGAATTCTTACATAATGAAGGTGCAGAAGTAGTTATGCCTGACTTTATGGGATTTGTAAAGTTCAAGGTAGCAAATAAGATAATTACAAATAATCAATTAAAGATAAAGCCATTATCTGCATTTGTTGCAAAATTACTACTTAGACTAATAAATTCTATAGAAAAAGATGTAAATAAGGCATTAAAGAAATCTAATAAAAACTACTTACCACCTTGTGATATATGGCACTTAGAAGAGATAGTAAGTCAAGTATTGTCTTCTGGAAATCAAACAGGAGAAGGTTGGTTCCTAACTGCAGAGATGATTGACTATATAGAGAATGGAATTCCTAATATAGTATGTGTACAACCATTTGCATGTTTACCAAACCATATTGTAGGAAAAGGCGTTATTAAAACTATACGTAGTCTTTTCCCAAATGCAAATATAGCACCTATTGATTATGATCCAGGTGCAAGTAATTCTAATCAGATAAACAGACTAAAACTATTTATGACTATTGCTGAAGAAAACTTAAAATATGAAATGAAACAAAAGACAGGGACGCATATAGAAAATGAAGAAACAGAAGAGAAACAAGAAAAAACAAATGAAGAAGATAAAGATAAATCAAAAGTAGAGGGCAAAGAAGAAATCTTTAACTAATTTGAAATAAAACAATAACCATATTTTAAGGAGAAGTAAAATGGCAAAATCAAAAATAAAATCAGAAGAAGAAAAACCACCTGAACAAAAAGAAGAAAGGAAATTAGATAAGTTAACTATATTTTGCTATTACCTAATTTGCTTTTTCATACTTGCAATTGCAGGATGGATAATAGAAGTAACTGAATCGTTTTTAAGATTAGGTATATTTGTAAACAGAGGATTCCTATTTGGACCATTTGTACCTATATATGCTTTTGGATCACTACTAATATATTTTGCGCTAAGAAGATTGCTGAAAGATAAGATAATAGTACAGTTAATGAAAAACAAGACGAAAGTAGGCAGTATAAACATAACACCACTACTAGTATTTATATCTGTTGTAGTACTAACTACTGTGTTAGAATATTTTGTTAGTTGGTTTTTAGAATTAGTATTTGACAGAACATGGTGGTATTATGGATATGAAGTATTCCACTTGCATGGAAGAATTATGCTAAGAACAAGTTTGCTTTTCGGTGTAGCGGGACTGTTCTATTTATATTTAGCAGAACCTGTAATAAGGAATATACTATTAAGACTGAAAAACATACAAATAAGATATCTTTCCATTATTTTAATAGGGCTATTTGCAATAGACACCATCATTAGCATAATTCTACATTGGATAAATAGATAGTAGAAGTGCTTTCGGCAAGACAGAAATATTTACAAGAAGCTAAAAGAGAAAAGATAGAATATAGAAGTTAAAACAAGACATTAGAAACAATGTCTTGTTTTTGTATTTTAATTAACTTATTAAAATAATATTCTACAAATTAGCACCTATTTTAATGCGATATAGATATATTTCTAGGAAAATGATGTGTTAGTATTTGCTGAAAAAGAATATAATAAAGTTATTGACATATTATTCAATACGTGCTAATGTGGTATTCGAAACCAGATGAAGATAAATAGAAAAGGAGATGTGAAGTTTTATGGCTTTAAAAGGGATAATGATTGGTGATAAAGTATCAAAGTATCCAATAATTCAAGGAGGAATGGGTGTTGGAGTATCAGGATTTAGCTTAGCTGGAAATGTAGCTAAAAATGGAGGGATAGGAATACTATCTTCAGCAGATATTGGATATAGAGAAGCAGACTTTTGGAAGAATTCAGAAGAAGCTAACTTTAGAGCTATGAGTTTGGAAATAGATAAGGCAAGAGAAATAGCAGGCCCAGATGGAATAATTGGTGTGAATGTAATGGTTGCTATGACTAATTACTCAGAAATGGTTAAGCATCTTGTAGGAAAAGGTGTTGATCTGATTGTTTCTGGCGCAGGACTTCCAAAAGAATTGCCTGGACTTGTGAAGGGAACAAAAACAAAAATTGCACCAATAATATCATCTGCTAGAGGGGCAAATCTAATTACAAAAATGTGGAGAAAGAAGTATGATTATGTTCCGGATTTAGTAATTGTTGAAGGACCAGAAGCAGGAGGACATTTAGGTTTTTCCATAGAAGAGTTGACTGAAGAAGACAAAAAGAAAAACTTAGAGACTATAACAAAAGAAGTAATAGAAGAGATGAAAAAAGTAGAAGAAGAAACGAATAAAAAAATACCAGTGATAGCTGCAGGAGGTGTTTATGACGGAAGTGACATTGCTCGATTGTTGAGACTAGGAGCGAGTCGGAGTGCAAATGGCAACAAGATTTGTGGCAACACATGAATGTGACGCATCAGAAGAATACAAGAACACATATGTAGATGCCAAAGAAGAAGATATAGAGATAATTAAAAGCCCGGTAGGAATGCCAGGAAGAGCAATAAAAAATAAGTTTATAGAAAACGTAAGCAAAGAAAGACCGAAAATTGACAAATGTATTAGATGTATCCAAACATGTGATGTAAAAAGCACACCATATTGTATAACAAATGCATTAGTAAATGCGGTAAAAGGAAACGTAGATGAAGCGTTATTATTCTGTGGAAGTAACAGTTATAGAATAAAAGAAATAATACCAGTTAAAAGCTTGATGGAACAACTCGTAAATGAAACAGAAAAATGTTTAGCATAAGAGTTAGATGAGGATAGAGATGGAGATAGAAAAGATTAAAAGAAATTTGAAAACAAAGCATTTAGGACGAAATATTGCATATTTTGAAATGATAGAATCTACACAAGCAAAAGCAAAAGAATTAGCTGCACAAAAAATACAAACTGGGACTATTGTAGTGACAGAAAAGCAAACTAAAGGTATAGGAACTCATGGCAGACAATGGATAGCAGAAGAAAATTCTAATATATTAATGACATTAATAATATACCCAGAATGCAATATAGCAAAGTTAGAAGGTATGACAATAGATATTGCAGAATGCTTAGTGGATGTTTTTCAAGAACTACACGGAATAGCAGTAAAAGTGAAAGAGCCAAATGACCTTATAATTAATAATAAAAAGTTGGGTGGAATACTAACGGAAACAATTTTAGAAAAAGAAGTTGTTAAAAACTTATTTATAGGAATAGGCATTAATATAAATCAAGAAGAGTTTCCGAAAGAGTTAATGGATATTGCAACATCTTTAAAAAAAGAAACTAACAAAACTTTTATTCGAGAAGAAATAATTGCAGAGTTTTTGAATAGATTTGAAGAAATTTTAAATAGCAAATTATAGGTGCAATTCTAAACTGACCATTTAGACCAATTGTAAGTCTATAAACTATAATGTAAAATAATTAATGAAATTAAGGCAAATAGAAAAGCAATAAAATAATATTAATTTGAAAGATATTTGGAATAGGAGGTGTATTTAACAGATGAGTTCAGAAGAAATATTTGAAAAGGTTAAAGAGATAGTAATGGAACAATTAGGAACGGAAGAAGAAAAAATTACGAAAGATGCAATGTTTATAGATGATTTAGGAGCAGATTCATTAGATATTGTTGAATTAGTTATGGCATTAGAAGAAGAATTTGACTCAGAAATACCAGATGCAGAAGCTGAAAGAATAAAATCAGTAGGCGATGTTGTAGAGTACATAAAAAGTAATCAATAGAAACATTTATTGACTTCGAAAACATATAGAGCGGATTTTGTGAGGATACTTGTAGAGTGTATGAGCTAATCCGCCTTTTTGCTACATAGATTTTAAAGGAGAGAAAATGAATCAAACGAAGAGAAGAATATTTGAAAAAACGATGGAGCTGTTTGCAAAAAAAGGATATGATGCTACTAGTATAGAAGAAATAACAGCATCAGTAGGGGTAGCTAAAGGTACTTTCTATTACCACTTTGAAACGAAAGAAAAGCTATTTAGCTTTTTAGTAAAAGAAAGTGTAAGGTTGTTTAGTAATAGCACAATAGCAAAAGCTTCAAAGGCAAAAACACTATCTGAAAAAGTAAAGGCAATTATATTAGTGCAAGTAAAAATTGTAATTAAGTATGAAAATTTTATTAGAATGATTGCAAGTGAAATGTGGGGAGATGAACCTAGAAATATTATTTGCAGAGAAGAAGCGCGAAAATATATTAATACAATTGAAAAAATCATAGTGCAGGCAGGAGAGCAAGAAGGTAAACAAATTGAAAACTCTAAAATGCTTGCTGACCAGATATTTGGACTATTATGTAGTAGTCTAATGTATAAACTAAGAGATGAAAACGAAGATAAACAGATTTTAAAATTAGAAATGGAATACCATGTGCTCAAGTATATTAAGCTTGACTAGTGCGTTTGCGAGGATTTACATACTGACCACTCAGAACAATGACAACTGAGTGGTTTTTTAATATAGTGTACATACTGAAGTATAAGCGTAGAATTTTGTTGGAGATTTACAAAGCTTATTACTAAGGCTGATATAATGCGGGTCTAGCCGTAATAGGAGGGGTGAAAAGATTGAATCGAACAGCTTTCTTATTTCCAGGTCAAGGTACTCAAGTAGTAGGCATGGGAAAAGAGATATATGAAAAATACGAAGAAGCAAAAGAAGTATACAATAAGGCGAGTAAGATATTAGATATAGATGTAGCAAAGCTATGTTTTGATGGAAACGAAGAAGAATTAAACAAAACAGAAAACACACAAATTGCTATCTTAATAACAAGTTTGGCGATGTTAGAAGTATTAAGGAAAAATAATATAGAAGCAGATATAGTGGCAGGACTAAGTTTAGGAGAGTACACAGCATTAATATATGCAGGAGTTATAAGTATAGAAGATGGAATAAGTTTAATCAGAAAAAGAGGACAGATTATGCAAAACAATATTCCGGAAGGCAACTGGAAAATGGCTGCAATAATAGGGCTAGAGAATGAAACTGTAGAAGAAATTTGTATGGAAGCGAATGAGATAATAGGTTTTTGCAAACCTGCAAACTATAATTGTCCTGGTCAAGTAGTGGTATCAGGAGAAGAAAAAGCTATAGAAACAGTTATTGATATGGCGAACGAAAGAGGAGCAAAAAAAGCCATTCTACTTAATACAAGCGGACCATTTCATACAATAAAATTAGAGAAAGCAAAACAAGAATTCCAAAAAGAATTAGAAAAAGTAAATATCGGAAAAACAAAAATAGAAGTAGTCAGAAACATAGATGGACGCACATACGGTGAAGAAGATGATATAAGAGATATTCTTGCAAGGCATATGCTAAGTCCGGTTAGGTTTGATGAAACAATAAAATATATGCTGAATGATGGAGTAGATACATTTATAGAGATAGGACCAGGAAAGACCCTTACAGGATTTATCAAAAGAGCAAGCAAAGAAGTAAAGACAGCGAATGTAAATGATTTAGAGAGTTTAGAACAGTTAGTGTCATATGAAAGTAATGGCTAGTATTAGATATAAACAATTAAGAAGGGGAGAGAAAAGTTATGAATAAAGTTGTATTAATTACAGGAGGATCAAGAGGAATAGGAAAAGCGATAGCGTTTGAGTTTGCAAGAAAAGGTTATAACATAGTAATAAATTACATGGCTGCAGATAAGGACCTAGAACTTATTAAGAAAGAGTTAGAAGAGTATAACGTAGAGACATTATTTGTACAAGGGGATGTAACAGACTTTAAAAGATGGGAAGAAATAGGAAAAGAAGTAATTGAGAAATTTGGAAAGATTGATGTATTGGTTAACAATGCGGGAATTACAAAAGATACATTGATACTTAGAATGAGTGAAAAAGACTTTGAATCAGTGGTGGATGTGAATCTTAAAGGAACATTTAACGTAACAAAAAATATTATTCCATACATGTCGAAACGTCGATGCGGAAGAATTGTAAACATAGCTTCAATAATAGGTGTTGTAGGAAATGCAGGTCAAGCAAATTATGCAGCATCAAAAGCGGGGATAATTGGTCTTACAAAATCATGTGCTAGAGAATTTGCGGCTAGAAACATATTAGTAAATAGTATAGCGCCAGGTTTTATAAATACAAATATGACAGAAGTTTTATCTGATAGTGTAAAGGAAAGCATTAATAATCAAATACCTTTAAAAAGGCAAGCTGAACCAAGTGAAGTAGCAAAGTTAGTATATTTCTTAGGGTCAGAAGAAAATACATATATTACAGGAGAAACAGTTAAGATAGATGGCGGAATGGCAATGTAGGGAGGAGAAAAAATGAAACGAGTAGTAGTAACAGGATTGGGAGCAATGACTCCTATAGGTAATAACATGGAAGATTATTGGAAAGGGTTGAAAGAAGGCAAATGTGGAATTGCACCTATAACTGTATTTGATACTACAGATTATGCAGTACATATTGCGGCAGAAATTAAAGACTATAAACCGGAAGAGTGTTTTGATAGAAAAGAACTTAGAAACTATGATAGATTTACGCAATTTGCAATACTTTCATCAAGAGAAGCCATTAAAGATGCAAATATAAATATGGAAGAACTTGATAGAGATAGGGTGGGAGTTATAATAGGTTCTGGAATTGGTGGGCTAGAGACAGTAGAAGAAGCGACACAAACAATTTTGGAGAAAAGTCCATCAAAAGTTCCTGCCATGGTAGTTCCTAGAATGATATTAAACATGGCTGCAGGAGATGTATCGATTGAATTAGGAGCTAATGGAGTATCAATGGCTATAGTAACAGCATGTGCAAGTTCGACCCATTCAATTGGTGAAGCATATAGATACATCAAATATGGAGAGCAAGATGTTGTAGTTTGTGGAGGGACAGAAAGTAATATCACACCAGTTGGTATAGCAGGTTTCTCAAATATAAAGGCACTCGGTGTAAAAACAGATCCATTAAGGGCGAGCATTCCATTTGATAAGGAAAGAAGCGGATTTGTAATGGGAGAAGGTGCAGGAATATTAATATTAGAAGAATTAGAACATGCACAAAAAAGAGGAGCAAAAATATATGCTGAAATGGTAGGTTATGGTGCAACATCAGATAGTTATCATATAACAGCTCCAAATCCAGATGGAATAGGTGCAGCAAGAGCTATGAAAATGACAATGGAACAAGCAGGAGCAAAACCAGAAGAAATAACATACATAAATGCACACGGAACTTCAACGCCTATAAATGACAGAGTAGAAACAAAAGCAATTAAATTGGCTTTAGGGGAAGCTTCAGAAGATGTGTTGGTAAGCTCTACAAAATCTATGACGGGACATTTGCTTGGAGCTGCAGGTGCGGTTGAAGCAATTGCATGTGTAAAGGCAATAGAGAATGATTTTGTGCCACCAACAATAGGATACAAAGAAGCTGATCCGGAATGTGACTTGAATTATGTGCCGAATAAAGGAATAAACACCGAAGTTAAATATGCGATGTCAAATTCATTAGGATTTGGCGGGCACAATGGAAGCATATTGTTTAAGAAATATATTAAGTAGTGAAAGGAGAAAAGAAAAATGGAATACAAAGAGCTCAGACAATCAATAAAAGATATGGAAGATTCAAAATTAAGTTCTTTAGAGATTGAATTTCCAGATGGAACAAAAATCAGCATGAAGAAAAACACAAATAATGGAGGGAATACTTGCGCAGGAATAGAAGTAACAAATGACAGTGTAGTATCAATACCTAGTGTTGTAGAAAATGTTAGAGAAGAAGCACCTTTACCAGCTACTCCAAAGACAGAAGCTAACTTAGAAAACTGTCAAATAGTTAAATCACCAATGGTTGGTACATTCTACACTAGTTCAGCGCCAGATAAGCCGGAATTTGTAAAAGTAGGAGACAAAGTTAAAAAGGGTGATACATTGTGCATAATAGAAGCTATGAAGTTAATGAATCAAATTGAATCAGAATTTGATGGAGAAATTGTAGAAATCTGTGTGCAAAATGAAGGAATGGTAGAATACGGAATGCCATTATTTAAAATTAAATAGAAGGAGTAAGAACATGTTAGATATAAAACAAATCATGGAAATAATTCCACACAGGTATCCATTTCTATTAATAGATAAAGTAGAAGAGTTAGTTCCGGGAGAAAGAGCAGTAGCATATAAGAATGTAACAATGAATGAAGAGTTTTTCCAAGGACATTTTCCAGGAGAGCCAGTTATGCCAGGAGTGTTAATGGTAGAAGCATTAGCACAAACGGGAGCAGTAGCGATACTTTCTATGGAAGAATACAAAGGCAAAATTGCATATTTTGCAGGAATTAATAATCTAAAGTTTAAAAGAAAAGTAATACCAGGAGACATATTAAAATTAGAAGTAGAAATTATTAAAAGAAAGGGACCTATTGGAGTGGGAAAAGCCACAGCAACAGTTGATGGTCAAACAGCAGTAGTAGGCGAATTGACATTTGCTATAGGTTAAAAAGGAGATAGGAATATGAATAATACAAGAATAGAAAATATAGATTCAAATGAATACACAAGAAATAGAGTTAAACAAACAATAGTAATATTATCATTTGCAGCATTAATGATTGTTGCAGCACACGTGAGAATACCAGCACTTCCAGTGCCATTCACCCTCCAGACATTTGTTGTAATATTATCAGCATTTGTAATGAGAAGTAGGTTAGCCAGTATTTCACAAGTAATATACTTAACATATGGACTTGGCGGAGCAGCAATTTTCGCTAATGGTGGAGGTCTAGGTTATGTTCTTAGTCCGACGTTTGGATACATTATAGGATTTATCGTAATGGCATACATGTTAGGAAGAAGCTTAGAAAAAGTGGAAAAAGAGAACCTTACATTTAAAAAGTTTATGAGCATTGGTTTACTAGGAGTAGTAGTTCAATTAAGTCTAGGTACAATTTACTTATATGTACTTTTAAATGCAATAACAGGGACAGGTATAACAGTGTGGGCTGCACTTATGAATGGGTTTCTAATATTCATTCCACATGAAATTGTAAAAGTAGCTGTTGCGGGAGTAATTGCAAAAAAAGCAAATGTTTAAATATGAAATAAATATCTAAATATAAATATGAAATAAAGGAGTGCAAAATGATAAAAAAAATCTTGATTGCTAATCGTGGTGAAATAGCTATAAGAATAATTCGTGCTTGTAAGGAAATGGGCATAAAAACGGTCGCGGTATATTCAGAAATAGATAAAGATGCATTGCATGTAGCTTTAGCAGATGAGTCGGTTTGTATTGGACCTGCGCCCTCACCCAAAAGCTATCTTAATATAAAAAATATAATAGAAGCAGCGTGTTTAACAAATTCTGATGCAATACATCCAGGCTTCGGGTTCTTATCTGAAAACACTAAGTTTGCAAAAATATGTGAAGAAACAGACATTATATTTATAGGGCCTAATTATGACATAATTGATGTGATGGGGAACAAATCACAAGCTAGAGATACAATGAAGGCGGCAGGAGTACCAACAGTACCTGGTTCAGACGGATGTGTTGATTCAGTAGAAGAAGCAATAGATGTAGCAAATAAAATCAAATATCCTGTTATGCTTAAAGCATCAGCCGGAGGCGGCGGAAAAGGGATCAGACGTGTATATTCACAAGAAGAGTTAATAAAAGCGTATGAACTTGTAAAAACAGAAGCTAGAACATCGTTTAATGATGATAGTATATACATAGAGAAGTTTGTAGAAAATCCAAGGCATGTAGAGTTTCAAATTATAGCAGATACGCATGGAAATGTCATACACCTTGGAGAAAGAGATTGTTCTATACAAAGAAGACACCAAAAAATAGTAGAAGAAAGCCCGTCTACTGTTTTAACAGATGAATTAAGAAATAAAATGGGTGAGGCAGCAGTAAAAGCAGCTAAATATGTTAAATATGTAAATGCAGGAACAATAGAATTTTTAGTAGATAAAAACAGAGATTTCTATTTCATGGAAATGAACACAAGAATACAAGTAGAACACCCGGTTACAGAAATGGTAACAGATGTAGATATTGTAAAAGAACAAATTAGAATCGCAAATGGTGAAAAATTATCATATAAGCAAAGTGATATAGAGTATAGAGGATATAGCATGGAATGCAGAATAAATGCAGAAGATCCGAATAACAACTTTATGCCATGTCCTCGGAAGAATTGTGGAACTACATATGCCA
>WQVL01000024.1 GCA_009785865.1 Oscillospiraceae bacterium
GGATCAGATAGATATCATAATTTGTTGCATTTCCAGAGCTAGTCCAATTTACTGTTACTCTTCCATTGTTTGTAGTAGTTACAGATGTTATTGTAGCTCTTCCTATTGGCCTCCATACTGCATATAGATAATGGCTAGCTAAGATATTTACCCTTTGGCCTTCTGTATAATGAACATTTCCATTTGGAATCGATGCCCATCCTACGAAAGCATAACCTGGTCTTTGCCAGGTATTCCTTCTCAAATATTGAGCTTGGTCATGGACAAATGTCTGAGTATACCAACGATTGGCACTCCCTCCATCATTCGGCCAGAATGTTACTGTATGAACTATTTGCCATACTGCATATAGATGGTGACTAGCTAAGATATTTACCCTTTGGCCTTCTGTATAGTGAACATTTCCATTTGGAATCGATGCCCATCCCATGAAAGTATATCCTGGTCTTGTCCAGGTATTCCTTCTCAAATTCTGAGCTTGTCCATGGACAAAATTCTGGGTATACCGCGCCGAGCCTCCACT
The DNA here is from genome assembly GCA_009785865.1 of Oscillospiraceae bacterium. Classification (GTDB taxonomy): domain Bacteria; phylum Bacillota; class Clostridia; order TANB77; family CAG-508; genus WQVL01. The sequence goes on from WQVL01000024.1 coordinate 524, forward strand.
TCCTCCATTCGGAAAGAAGGTCACTGTATGAACTGGAAGATTTGGCGGTGTAGTCGGAGGTGTTCCACCTCCTGGCGGCTGCCAACCGGCCGGAATTGCCCTTGCCATATTAAGAATTCCATTCCCATATCGATCTCTCCTCCAATTTCCAGGAGTTTCGACATATCTTGTTTCTATCCGATGACGCACAGTAGCAGAAGATAACTCAGGGTCACGCATTCTATACATAGCCACTGCTGCTGAAACATGAGGTACTGCCATCGAAGTTCCAGTGAAAGCTGCAGATTCTCCACTAATATGACAGCTCGTTCGTACCGCATGCCCAGGAGCAGATATATTTACTCTATTACCCCAATTAGTAAGTATCCAGCGTTCGTTATCTCTAGTAGTAGCAGCAACAGTAATTACACCTGGCATACGAGCAGGAGACACACCACCAAGAACCACCTCACCAAGAACAGCAGGGTCTATACTTCTTCCTTCATTTCCTGCAGCTACAACTACTGTAATCCCTCGATTTACAGCATATTGTATTGCGCTTTCTATAGTATTAACACCTAGCACATTAACATCGCCACGAATTCTAAAGCTCATATTCATCACTTGAACTCCATCCCTACGAGCAGCCCATCTGATACCATCTGCAACTCTTATAGGAGTTCCCCCTGCTCCATCTACTACTATAGGCATAATCTGAACATGATTTAATCCTGGAGTATTGTCTACGATTATGCCCGCCACAGCTGTGCCATGCTCAGCATCACCTCTATTTGTAAGGTCACTTGCAGTTCCTATAAAGTTTCGTCCTCCATATATTCGACTACTACCATCAGGATTGCGAAAGATGCGATGCTCAGTATCAACTCCGCTATCAATAACAGCTACAATCATAGCATTTCGAGCAAATCCACTGTGAAGCACATACTCAGCAAATCTGTCATTGTTTGTTCTTCCGACTCCCCAAGAATTAGTTACAAACGGCTCGAAACTACTATGTCTCTCTACCCCATAATGATTCCATTCTGATATATAGCTGAAAATATCAGAGTCATCTCTACAAGGTAGATAGCTATCAATTTCAACCCATTCTACATTCGGCAATAGCGACAAATATTCATATGCTGTTAGCATTTCATCTTCCGACGAAAACTCTAAAATGGTTTTTCTATAAAACCAACATATGACTTGCTTTGCGCCTAATTCAGAGAAGTCCATCTCTACAAAGGTTTTAACAACCAGAAGGTGTACTTCAGAAGTCGCCGAATCGCAATCAGAATCCAGTCTATTAAATTCTGAATGACTAGCATCAAATAACTGTGCAATTCGATCACTTAATTCATCACTTTCCTCGTCGCTAAGCATACTACCAGAATTGTCATAACTAAATTCCCAGTATTCACTTAGTTCATCAAACACTTCTTCGTACTGTTCCTCAAAACCAACATTTGCATTTGCTATTGTAGGCATTCCCACAGAGAATAATAGCATTATTGCTACCACATAAATAGCAACCCGTTGTTTCAAATTAGTTTTTTTCACGATGTTACCTCCATAACTTTATTTTTTAGTATTACAGAAACAATCTTACTCTGACACTCTAGCACTATTGTTAAGTGCTTTACCAACTAGGCCCACATCACCCTTCCTATTTAGTTATTTTGAATGCTGTTACTTAACACCACTCCTTTCTATATTTTATCCCACAATTTTATAATAATTTGTATGTTTTGTCAATGTTTTCCTTTTATGGCTTTTGCTTACTTATATATATACTTTTCATATTTATTATGGTAATATGTACTTAAATATTACAAAAAAAGGAGAAATTATGAAAAATAAAAAAATATTGCTTTTATTTTTAGGTATTATAGCAATTATTTTACTAATTTTAGCAATTCTTCATATGTTTTGGCCTATAATGAATGAAACTAGCAAAGCTGATAGTGGTGTTCTAGTCACTCCTACATCTTCGGAAATGCTAAACTGGCATTTACAGACAATAAGGGATGAAAATCAAAACTATAGTTATGGTACACGATTCACTCTTCTATATAGCATATATCATCATAACGATATATCTAGTGATGAATTTTATGAATTATATAATTTGCTTGGACGGAATTGAAACATTAAAACTCTGGTTGCTGAGCATTGAAGATTTATCTGATTTTGAACACCATCTTCGTGAGACTCTTATCTTTGCTATCTTTACTGAAGAAGAAGCAACTCTACTACGTGAAACTTATATGATGGGACGCTAGTTTTTTCTCTAAGAAAGACAATAGATAAATATTGTAAAAAAGGAGCGATTATGAATAGAAAAATATTGTTTTCACTTTTAGGCATTCTGGCAATTGTATTACTGATTTCAATAGCTATTTATGTGCGTTGGTTTAGACCAGATGAAATTAGAAGAGAGGAACTACAGTTGAGAGGAACCACTCCTTTAGAAAATCTAAACGATAATTTAGAAATAATAAGGGATGAAAACCAATACTATATTACACGATTTAGAATTTTATATAGTATATATGCTCATAACCGCATATCTAGTGATGAGTTTTATGAACTATATAATTTGCTTGGACGGAATTGAAACACTAAAACACTGGTTACTGAATATCGAAGATTTAGATGATTTTGAACGTGATCTTCGTACTACGATTAGTTTCAGAATCTTTACCGCAGAAGAAGCAACTCTACTGCACGAAACTTATATGATGGGACGCTAGTTTTTTCTCTAGAAAAGACAAGCTATGAAGTATTACAAAAAGGAGAAGTATTGTAATAAATACTGTGTAAATTATACTCGAAAACAATGCGAACTATAAATTCTTTCATACCTAACCGTATAGCTCTTATTCTGAAAAGCTATATACAGCACTAAAGACGACCTTTATACGGTCGTCTTTAGTAATGTAATGGGTATCTTTACTTTTTAATTGTCCAGCCTTCTTCATCAAATATTTCTATAACTTCTTCTCTTGTAATGATCTCATCTTCTACATTCTCTGCTCTTGTTATTGTCACTGTTGTTCCTGAACGAATAACCACTGTGTCTTCATATACACTCAAATCAGACTTAGTTTCATTATATGCTTCGACTGCAATTTCTTCATCTTCAAATTCAATTATCATGATAGATGTCCATATGCTCGCTCTATTCTCACTATCGAACGTTACTTCTACGGTTCTTGTTTGGAAAACATTACCCCAATCCTTATTCTCAATATTCACGCTCTCACGCTCAAATGTTGCTACTAAAATATTATCACTAGCATCATCACTTCCGCACCCTGCTAGAGTTATCAGCATAAGTATCATTAGTATTAATATAACTAATGTTTTAACACACTTTTTCAAATTCATTCTCCCTAATATAAATATTTTCCATATTCTTCTTTAATCTCTGCTAATTTATTGTTTATGACTTTAATTCTACTCTCGGATTATCCATCATAATATATTCTTCTTTTGGCAACATTCTTTTTTCTGCAGGAATAAATCCTCTTACTTGGCATGTTGGAAAAATCCATGAATATGGTCCTATAAATGTTCCAGGAATTGTTGTAGCATTCGCACCTAATCTTGTATTATCTCCTACTACAGCTCCGAAAAAATCTATTTCCATGTCTATTTGCTCTTTTCCAATTTTAGCCCATACATTCGCCTGATCAAATCTTCTATTTGCTGTAACTACTCCTGATCCAATTCTTGCACTTTTACCCAACACGCTGTCTCCAACAAAAGTTAAGCTTGCTATTTTGCATCCATTTTGAACAATACTATTTTTTACTTCTGCATTATATCCAATCTCAACATCATCTCCTGTTATTGTTCCCGGTCTTACATATGCTCCTGGCTTAATTTTGCAGTTTTTACCTATGTGCACTGGACCTTCAATTATAGCGTTTGGAGATATTACAGTCCCTTCGTCTATAAAGTAGTTTCCTGTAATTGTACAATTCTCTGCTGTAGATTTTGCCTTATTTACTTTTAAATCTGGCTCTACCACTTTTTCTTTTAAGTATTCCTTTACTTTAATTAATGCCTCCCATGGATATATGCATCCTTCAAATAATTCTTTATGCTCAAAACTTTCTAAATTTTGAAAATAGTACTTTGTTTCTAGCTCTTTCATAAATCCTCTCCTTTACTTTTCATATTTCTCCAATATTGTTCCTAAACTCTTTGAAAACTCTTTTAGCATTACTATCTTTATTCCTATGTCTTTGCTCTTCACATAGTCGTCAATAACTTTCTTTAGAGTCTTAATATTTTTCATTTCTGGTTCTATCTCTTTAGTATACTTTTCTGCTCTATCTAACAATTTTTCTTTGATGCTTACTATATCTTCATTACTTGCACAAGAAATTCTTTGGAACATTTGATGTGCTTCATAATATTTGAATATCGGAATATCCATACACTCTTGATCAAATCTTTCATAAAATGCTTCCATTTTCATTGGTATACACTTAAATATATCTTCTGCTTTTTCAGCATACATCTTATCTTTTAATGTAGCATTTATTTCATGGAAGTGTGATAAAATTCCTTCTAACTCTGCAGTTTCTTCTCCTCCAATTGCTCCTTTAAGCTCTTCTTCTGCATTCTCTGAGTATTCTGAAGTAAGTGCCGCTTCTTTCATCCCATCAAAAAAAGTTTTCTTTATTCCTTCCATGTCATATTCTATTAAACCTCTTTTTATAAAATAGGTAAAGTATATGAAAAGTTTAACTGTATCTAACAAGTTTAATTTACCTTCTTTAACATCTTTTATAACATCCTCTATAACTCCTGGGAATTGGTCATCAGTAATTTTCCAGTATTCTTCTGTAAGAAGCCTCTTATGTCCTGGCAACTTTTCTGTATCTATTGTATTTATAATTACTTCCATGTTACTTTTGAAAGCTTTCATATCAAATATTCTAGTTCTTATATATATTTCTATAAATTTAAAGAATCTGTATTCTACTTTGAAATTATAGTAATAGTTATTATCAAATTCTTTAATATAAAACTGTCTATTATCCATAAGCACCCTAGAAGAAACTAGAATAGATTTATATTCTTCATTATTTGCAATGCTAATAAATTTATCTTTAGTCACTTTACCTGCTTTTATCTCAAATGAAATCGCAATTGTGAAGATAAGCATAGCTTGCAAAATCCTATAATTGGTATTTGGATATGATTTATTTACTGATTCATATATTTTTTTAAAATCATTTAACGCATGTTTTAATATTCTTAAATTTCTAGTTCCACTTTTATTAAATGTGGATATAATATAATTTGTGTTTTCTCTTAAGAATCTTATGAGGTCCTTGTTGTTTTCGTATCGCATCAAAATTCCGTTTATAATATAAGTGAACTCAGGGGCATATTCAAATGTCTCTCCAATTAGCTTTTCTTTTATTCTTTCATAATCATTTGCTTTATCAAAAACATATTCTATCTTGTCTTGTATCTTTTCAACCATTGGTTTATCTGTCTTAGCTAAATCGCCTTCTTTATCTAGAAGATATGTTGCAATAAATGTTTTCATTTCTAAATTTGTACTTTTTAGTTTTGTAGCAAGTTCTTTCTCGTTACAAATTATTATTGTCTTAATATGGTCATGCTCTACGAAGTTATTTATATATCCTAGTATGTCTATAACATCTACGTTCGCTCTTTCTAAGTCATCGAAACAAAGAACCTTATCTCCTGTAGAGAAAAATTTAGAATAATCTACTTTATCTCCATTTTGAGCAACCCCAAACAGGTTTGCCATGTCTAAACCTGTTTTCGCATATTCCGGTATTGTACTCTGTCCACTTGCTGTCATATATTTCTTCATGTTCTTATCCATAAGTTGTGTTGTTTCTATAAATATCTTTTTACTTATATCTTCTAAGTTAGAAATACCATATAACGACATATATATTGTAGTATATTGTTTACCATTCAATCTTAATGAGTCTATCTTGTTTCTTATTTTATTATTCCAAAAATAAGTTTTCCCGCTTCCCCATTCTCCATTTATCATAATTGCATAATCTGTATAATCTGCTCTTATATAATCTAATATGCTTTCAACTAAATCTTCCACTCAAGGTTCCCCCTTACTTTTCTTCTGTTATCCATTAATGCACTCTATGTACATTACTTAATCTTTAGCTATCGTTATTACTAAAACTTGTATTGCCCCTGACTCCTTTAATATCTTCTTACATTCATTGATTGTTGCTCCTGTTGTATATACATCATCTAATAAAACGATTTTTTTACCTTGTATTCTTTCCTTATATCTTACCTCAAAAGCGTCTTTAATATTTTCTTTTCTTTGTTTTCTTGTAAGTAGGCTTTGAACATCTGTATTTTTTGCTTTAATTAAAACGTTTGATTCCAATGTGATACTTATAACTTTGGCAATTTCTTTTGCAACTAATTCTGATTGATCATAGCCTCTCCCAGCCCTTCTTTTTTTGTGAACTGGAACCGGAATAATTATATCATATTTTTCAAAAATACTATATATTTTTTTGTTATTTAATATGCTTTTTGCAAAGGTTTTGTATAAGTATGATTTGCCTCCAAACTTATATTCTATTATTTTTTTCCTAATTATATCCTCATATTTAAAAACACTAATTACATCACCATATACATTATTTATTTCATATTTCTTGAGTTTTAATTCACACTTCTTACATAATCCTTCTTTATTTATTGTATTGCAAAAACCGCATACATTAGGGTACAACAAGTTAATGATAGTTTCAAACATGTTATCTTACCATCCATTCCTAGCCCTTATACATAAATTCCTCTTGAAAATTTAAAGCCGACAGGAACGCCGGCAATATTTTTGATTTAACTTTGTTTTAAGATTCAACTGCTTTCTTTCGATCATACTTCCACATTGCAATTAAAACTGAAATAACTTCTAAGCTATGTCCCAAAGTTGCAGTATACATTCCTGCAATAAGAGCATAAATAGCAAAACAGATTTTACCATATAATATTGATCCTCTATTACGTTTCATATTATTCTGCCAAGTTCCCCACGTAATAGCCATAGTTCCTGTAGCAGGAAGAAGACTAAATGCGTTTTGCCAAGTAAGGAATATAGATGCAAATAGAATTACTTGAAATATAAGCAAAACCGTAAGGGAGGGTTTCAAATCTTTTTTTGCATAATACAGATATATCATATTTCTAACTATAATTATTATAGCAATAACCAGACCCGTAATTTTATTGGTTAGAATATACTGTATCCCAAGCACAACAAACATTAAGGCCATCAAAATCAAAAGATTCTCTTTTTTCTTTTGTTGCACCATGATTACGCCTAATATTAAACTAATTATTCCTAATGCTTGTACTATAATGAACATCCAATCCATTGGTCATCCTCCTTTTTTAGTAAAGCGCACTTGAAAGTGCGCTCTCACATAATCAATACTATATATTTTAAACTCATTACTTAGTTCCGAATATTCTGTCTCCTGCATCTCCCAGTCCTGGAACAACATATCCTTTGTCTGTTAATTCTTCTTCTACTGACGCTGTATATATTTTTACATCAGGATGAGCTTCTGCAACTTTTTTCATGCTTTCTACTGTAGTTATTAAGCATAATACTTTTATACTTTTTGCTCCAGCTTCTTTCAGCATTTGAACCGCTGCTATTATAGAACCTCCAGTTGCAACTATTGGCTCTAATATTATTACTTCTCTTTGTTCTATACATTTTGGAACCTTGAAATAGTATTCTACTGGTTCTAGCGTTTCTACATTTCTATATAGTCCTACATGTCCTATTTTAGCATTTGGCATTACTTTTATAACTCCATCAAGCATTCCTGTACCAGCTCTTAAAATTGGAACAAAGGCATAGTTGTCTTCGTTCAACCTTTTCCCTGTTGTTTTTGCAAGAGGTGTTTCAATTTCTACATCTTCTAGCTTAGCATCTTTTAATGCCTCAAAAACTAATTCTATTGAAACCTCACTTACTAATTCTCTAAATTCTTTTGTCCCTGTATTCTTGTCCTTTAACAATGTCATTTTGTGTTTTATTAACGGGTGGTCTAAAACGTTTTCCATATCATTTCCTCCTCTTAAAATTCATCAGATGATATAACTTCAATCCCATTCTCTTTAAGCAGTTTTGTAGTTATTCCATCTCCATCTATAATCGTACTTGTAAAAGTACCATCATATACTTTTCCACATCCACAAGATGGGCTCTTAGATTTTAATATTGCTTTTTTACAATTGTGTTTTTTGCAAAATTCTAAAGTTTTTTCTGCACCTATTAGAAAAGCATCAGTTACATCTTCATTATCTTTTCTAATAGCTCTTCCATTTATTAGTTCAACGGGAATTCTTGGCACTCCCAGCCCGCCTAACGCTTCTGGGCAAACCACTACAGCCTCTCCATTTTCCACTAATTCTGCGATTTTTTCAATCTTGTAATTACTACCTTTATAATTACAGTTAACTCCTGCCAAACATGCACTTACAATAATCATATCAATTTTTCCTCCCTAAACATATAACCCAAATTTATTTGAACTTTTTCAATTCCCATTGTCTTAATTCAGACTCTACGAATTTTTTTGTTTTTTCATTCTTGTTAAATCCTGGATCAAATATTTGTCTTGGAGTACCTACTTCAATAATTCTTCCTTTTTCCATGTATACAACTCTATCAGATACTACTTTTGCAAAGTTCATTTCATGTGTAACAATTACCATAGTCATTCCTTCTTGAGACAACTTATATATTATTTCAAGAACTTCATTTGTCATTATAGGGTCTAATGCTGCTGTAGGTTCATCAAACAGAATTATCTCCGGATCCATCATAAGAGTTCTTGCTATTGCAACCCTTTGTTTTTGTCCGTTACTAAGCTCTGCTGGCATAGAATTTTGTTTCTCTTCAAGGTCAACCAGTTTAAGCATTTCTATCGCCTTTGCTTTCACATCAGCTTTCTTCTGCTTTAATATTTTAATTGGTGCTATTGTAAGGTTTTCCATAACAGATAAATTATCAAATAAATTAAAGCTTTGGAATACCATCCCAATTTTTTGTCTTGTTTTCATCAAGTTAGTATCTTTAATATTCTTACCATTAATATATATTTCTCCGCTTTCTGGTACTGCAAGCATATTTATACATCTTATTAATGTACTCTTTCCTTCACCAGATCCTCCTATAAGGGTTACTGTTTCGCCTTTTTCTATTTCTAATGAAATATCCTTTAAGACATGAAGGTCACCATAAGACTTATTTACATTTTCAAGTTTTATCATATTCATCACGCCTTTCTAGGATTTATTAGTTTCTCAATTATACTTAAAACTAATGTAAATCCACCTATCATTATAAAATACAGAATAAGTGCTGTAGTAAGCGGGAAGAAATAATCAAATGTTTGACTTGTTATTATATTGGTTGCACTCGTCAAGTCACGAACCCCTATGAATCCGCACTATAGAAGATATAGAAGTTTGTCTTACCATCTCGCCTTTATATATTGGGAACACGACACGTACTGCCTGAGGAAGTATTACATAAACAAATGCTTGTCTCTTTGTGAATCCCATTGCAGTAGTTGCTTCAAGTTGGTCTTTCTTTATTGATATTAACCCTGAACGGAAAATTTCTGCTGCAAATGCACTATGATATACACTAAACGCAATAATCGAAACAGTAACTCCATTAAAACCACTTCCTGCGAAAACTACAAAAAACGATAATATAAGTAACAGTAGTACTGGTATACTTCTAAAGAAATATATGTATGCTGTCGCCGCTCTTGAAATCACTTTAAACTTAGACATCTTTGCAGCACAAATAGCAAAACCTAGTAGCCCTCCAAATAAGCAGGTATACAATACCAGCCTTAATGTTACTAGAACTCCATTCCATATCAGAGTCATTCTACCTTCTTCTAAAATGTTTTGAGAGAATCTATCTATTAACGTAAATCTTGTATCAAAATAGTTCCCTACTCTCATAATTACTTCTGTACCAGTCTCTTCTATGATTTCTCCATACTCATCATATACTACTTCTACATTTACTGTAGTAGTTAGAATCATATTTGTATCAATTCTTCTCATTTCATATACTTGCTCTGTGCCATCAAGTGTGGCTAAAACCAAACGGTCTCCACCTCTTCTACCTTCAAATCGCCATGTCATTTCTTCATATTCATCATCGGAATGTACTATTATTCCTGTTCCATCTTTAGAAAATTCAAATCTTTCAGGCGCAAATCCTTCATATGTAGTTTGGCTGATTGACCATTCAGGTCTAATCCAGCCTTGTACATCAATCTCAATTAATGTAGTGGCAAGGCGTGAAAACCAAACCACTACTACTGCTGAGACTATAATTAGTAGAAGGATTGCTGTTAAAATAATGCTATGGTTTTTTCTCCATTTAAATCCTTTATCTACTGTTTTCATATTAGTTTCCTCTTCTAACTACCATCATGAACGGTGTATCGAAATATGGCTCTGAAAAGTCTATCCCTGTTAACTCTGGATTTATGATCCAGTTACCTATAACCATATCAACTTGTCCTGCTTGTACTGCTGCTGCATAACCTGCCATTAATAATGGAACAAACTCAACTGGACGGTTTAGGTGTATTGCTATTCTGTGAATAAGTTCAATATCAAGTCCTGTAAGTTCTCCATTTGCATCTAAGAATGAAGATGGTTCTAAATTTTCTGCAACTCCAATTCTAATAGGTGTTCCTGTTGTTGGAAGTGTTAGGTCTGGTAATTCAGTGTTACGAACATCGTCGTTATACCAAAAAGCTACCATTGCATCTAGTGTTCCGTCTTCTCTTAATTCTCTTATAAGTTCATTAATTGGTGTTAATAACGCTACATTCCCTGCTCTAACTCCAACTCCAGCTTGACTTGGCCATAATACATCATCAAGAACTGCTAAATCTGGATTGCTTCTTGCAATAAAGAATGCTGTTGGTTTAGATACCATAAATCCGTCTATTTGTCTTGCTTGTAGTGCAGCTATCATGTCTACATTTTGGTTGAATTCTGTTGTATCTGCATCTGGGAATTCTAACCCTTTAATAGTATGTACTATAGGAGCATTAACTCCACCTATACGTAACTCTCTCATTTCTTCAACTGATGCGAATTCTGGTGCATTTGCTTCTATTAGCGCTTCTAAATCCACCTCTTCGTCGTCATTTCCAAAACATCCTGTTAAAAGTACCACTGCTATTATCATTAGTACTAAAAAAATAAATCCTTTTGCAACACTTTTTGTGTTTGCTTCAATCATTTTGTTCATTTTTGAACTCCTCCTTTTATAAAATAAAAATTACATAATAAAAAACACTAAACTGAATTTAGTGCTTTATTAGAAATAAAAATAGAAATAAAAAATAAAGGTAGAATATTCCACATGTAGTTTGATTCATTTAATAACCCTTCACTTCTTTCTCTCATTCTTATCACCGTTCCCTATATTACTACATTTCTTTCAAAAAAGCAATGTTTTTTTATTCATTTTTTTGTTTTTCTAACAACATCTAAAAGCCTGCAAAAACATGTTGACTTTTAAGCAAAAACGTGATAGAATTGTTGAATTTTTGGCCAAAATGTGATATAATATGGATATAACGGGTTTATACTCATATTATATGAGCATAGCTAAACTCCGACCTTATTGGGGCATTGCCCTGTGACAATTATATAACTTCAATGTTACCGGCGCCTTTGGCGTTGTGAATAGATAGGCAAGACGTAAGTGCGCAGTATATCTGGTTGAGCAAATCTCCTAGATATACAAATAAGTTAATTAGGACTTAGAATATAGTCCTACCGAAAAGGGGAAAAACTATGCAAAAGCCAATGAAAAAACAAAGCCTTTGGAGCAAGTTTAGGAACATGGACTCCCTAGTCAGACTGTTGATAGGGATGTATTTGCTAATAGCCGTTATTATGATCGTAGAAACTGTCGCAGCGCGCAATACAGCAATTTATATCGAAAACCACAGCCCTTATGTTGTTACTATTGATTTCGAGTCCCCCCACCTCGGCGAAACAAGGAGGCACCAGCTCACTATCGAACCGGGGGAAGAGCGAAGAACTGGGACCCGGACCCGCATAGGGGCCGAAGTTACCATGACCGTCACGTACCAAAACTACGAAGGGCATGGACTTGTATACTTTGACAGGAACCGTCACGACGTTTCCTTGTTAATGTTCCCCGTATGGGGCAGTGCTCCATCGCAGTACAGGCCGCGGATCCACATTGTGGACGAGAACACAGTGTCCATCATAATATCGCAGTAGACAAATACTATTTTTCCAAAGGTGGTGATTTTCATTAAAATTTCCGGCAGGTTGTAACTTGCCGGAATTATTTTTTAAACACTTTAAGTCTAATAATTTTAAATTAAAAAACTTTCCGAATAATGTTTGCAATACTTCGATATAGTGCAAAGATTGCATTTCGGTGTTCTAGAGATACATGTATATCTTCCATGCCAGATAAATAGATGATTAACATCTTTAAAGTATTCTTTAGGAATAGCCTTAATTAAATCTTGTTCAATTTTGTTTGGATCTTCTTCTTTTGATAATCCTACTCTATTAGCCACTCTTCTGCAATGTGTATCTACAGCTATTCCGCTGAGGCTCATCAAAAGCTTCTAGCATTATTACATTCGCACTCTTTCTTCCTATCCCAGCTAATGTCATCAGTTCATCCATATCTTTTGGCACTTCTCCACTATACTTCTCCAATACCTGCCTAGAATATTCCTTTATATTTTTAGCCTTATTTTTATAAAATCCACAAGAATGAATGAGTTCTTCTAATTTTGATATCTCTATATTCACAAAATCTTCTGGCGTCTTGTACTCTTTAAACATATTATCAGTTACTTTGTTAACTCTCTCATCAGTGCACTGCGCTGACAGCGCCACTGCTATACCTAGCTCGAATGCATTATTAAAATCCAAACTGCATTTTGCATCTGGATATGTCTTCCTTAGAGTTTCAATTATTTCTATCACTTCATCTTTTTTCATAATCTCTCCTGACCGGGGTCACACTTTTGATTAGTTTCTAATATATTAATAGTAGATTACGGTAAACAGCATGTAGGGGGTAAATATTATGTTTGGTTTGTTCAAAAAGACTTTAGCAGTATGTTTGATAGGATTTGGCCTTGGTCTCCTATGTGTTATTCTACTTCCGTTCGTAGGTTGGCTATTTCTAGTGCGGAATAGCGCTCATATTAGTAGGAATCGCGTGGCTTACTTGTTAGAGTACTACCCGAAAAATAAAGGAGAGTGTTAAAAATGACTATAGTTGTAAAAAAAGTTCCCAAATTTTTAAGAGGATTTGTGAAATTAATCTTTGGTATTAAATAATCTATACTTAAAAGCAAAAACGTGCATGCTGAAACATACACGTTTTTATTGTATTTTATTTAACAAATCCATAAATAACTTATCTATACGCATCAAAGATACCATAGATAAAAAAATTACACTTTTTGAACTTTTCCAGAACGTATACATTTTGCACAAACCTTGATTTTTTTTGGTTGCCCATCTATCATTGTTTTTATTGTTCTTAAATTTGGTTTCCATGTTCTTGATGTTCTTCTACTTACGTTAGAACGTGTAATGCTAATCTTGTTTCCAAAACTTACTGTTTTCTCACAAATTCCACACCTTGCCATTTTCTCTAGCACCTCCTACATTGCTTGCTCTAAAATCACTGTTTAATAGTGTAACACAATTATATATATATTACAAGAGGTTTTGTTTAATTTTTAGTATAACTCTAATATAGTCATTCCAAGATTAAAAAAAGTTTTCCTCATTCCAGTTACCCTTTTATGTCTAAACTCTCTTCTAACCATGTTCAATATTGCTTGTCCTTTTTTATATCCATGTATTACATGTACTTCTTTTATTTCTGGTAATGCTCTTGATACTTCTAACTCTAGAAAAGCTTTTGCTTCAAGCACATGCATATTATGCAAATTCACTTCTATAATCTCTTCTCTGCTTACTAGCATTAGATCACCAAGCCCCATAGAAGCCACCATAAGTCATCATTATCTCCAGCAATCTCTCTAAACACCTCTGAAACTCTATCGTTCAATCTAGTAATCTCATCAAACCTTTCCTCAAACGGCATATGAGAAAATCCTTCTTCTAGCGCCTCTTCACGCTCTCGTATTATTTCCTCAATCTTATTAACAAGCTCCTCTAATTCTTCCTCTGTAACATCATTACCGTCTCAACATCTCTTCAAGTATAAGTTCCCAAATAACATCTAAATCTAATTGATTGTTTACTTCTTCTACATATTCATCTATGTCGTCCATTGTATCTTCATAATATTCTTCAACTTCCTGAACAATATTATTTCTTGTTGCTGTTTGAGTCTCTTCTTGTTCTTCTGTATCTCCCACAACTAATATTACTATGATAACTAAAAGTAATATCAGCATGAATCCAAGCGTTATTATAATAGCAACTAGAGGAAATGGGTTGTTTCTTTTTTCAGCCACTTTTGCTCCCTCTTCTTGTCCAAAATTATTAATTTCAATTCCTTGCGGTTTTTCACTTGCCTCTACTAAATTCTCTTCAGCATTAAACTCTTTTCCTATTTCAAAATCTTCATTCATATTTTTACTACTCCTACTCTTTTATCTTAAATATTCATTTGGTTAATTTAATCCAAAAGTCCAAGTTCTCTTAACATATCAAGATCAAGGTCAAAATCCTCTAACATTTCAGGAGTAAATCCTGGAAGATTCATTAGTTCCTCTAACATATTCTCTAATTCTGCAAAATCTCTTAGTATTGCTTCAGCTTCTCTAACCATTTCTTCCATATCTAATGAACTCAATAATAGCATTAATTCATCTATTTCTAGTAACTGTATTAAATCCAACAGTTCTTCTCTTTCTTCAGCTGATAGTCCCATTGCTATAAAGATAAGCTCTAAGTCTCCTTCAAGTTCTCTTAAAAACCCTTCCATCGACCCTTCTTCTCCGCAACTCATCAATATCATCTTCTTCAATATATTCATCAGGCTCATCATTTATTTGTTCATTTCTTGTAGGCTCTTCAGGCTCTCTATCATCAATTATCCATATTAATAGAAAAGTTGCTAATATCGAGAAAATTACTATTCCTATAAATAGAATCACCCAAACTTTAACGCCTTTTTCTTTTTTAGGCTTTTCTTCTTTTACTTGCGCGTTACTTTCTTGCACAACATTTCCCTCTACTTTAACTTCATTTTCAAATTCTTCATTCATACTCTATTCCTCCCATGCTTTTCTTAGATAATTATATGGTTTATGTCTGTTTCTGTAAATATATGTCACTGATTTGTTATGAAAATGTCATGTCAGTTAAAGATTGCACACGACACTCATGTTAATTCCTTGTAATTACCAAAATCTACCTCGGTCAAAAAAATCTACCTCATGTTCATCTTGCCTTCTCTCTAATTCTTCTTGTCTTTGATCTGTGTTTTCCCTCTGTCTTTCTATAAATTCTTCTTCTAGAGTCTGAGCCTCATCCACAAACTCTTCTTCATCTTCGTCTTCGTCTTCATCTTCATCCTGCTCTACAATATCTTCTTCCTCTAGTCTTCTTCTTGCATGCTCTAAATTTATTAGGATATCTCTTTCTCTATCTGCTGGTGGCGACAATTCCAGGGCTCTTTCATACGCTTCGATAGCACCATGAAAATCTCCGTTGTGATATAAAATATTTCCATAATTATAGTATGCAACATATGGTTCAAAAACGTTAAAAACAAATAATCCCGATACATCTCTGGAATCATAGTTTCCATCATTATATCTTGATATGAAATTTTCATTTATAACAAAAGTAACTAGTAAATTAATTAAAATTAATACTAATATAATATAAAATCCAATAATTACTATTCTCAAGTATTTCATCGCACTATAAGTCTCCTTCGAAAATTAATAAATTCATAAATTAATAATAACAATAGAGGTATTACAAATATAAAATATGTATCCTCAAACCCCTGTGTCTCGTCATCGCTTATATCTATAACTACTCCTCTTTGCACTTCTTGCAACTTGCTATTTATGTTAGATGGACTATCCATATGTATATAAGAAATTCCCATTTCTGTTGCCATTTGACTTAAGTTTGCTTCGTCTAAATGCGAAATAGCATATGAGCAATTCGTATTATTGCAACCCCTAGCCTCACAAGGAATAGGATTTGACCAGTTCCTTTCTCTTGTATGGTCCATAATATATAGCGTCCCCCCTTCCCAAAACAACATATGTCCGTCCTCCTGGGGTTCCATATCCTAATACTGCTCCACCATCAATATATCTGCTTATTTCTCTAAACGATTGTATCACACCATCTATTGTGTATTCTCCATCTGTCATTAAAAATATAATTGTCTTTCTATTTCCCATATTGTTAGACCTTCTTACTGCTTCAAGCATATTGTTAACAGGCACATCAAACGCAGTCCCCACGGCTCCCATTTGATCTACTATGCTAATTGTATTTATAGTTTCTCTAACTAAGCGCATGTCTCTTGTAAATGGTATTAGTGTTCGAGAATGATTATCAAATGTAATTATAGAAAAATTAGCACCTTCTAATTCTTCAACTATCGCTAATGCATCTGATTGCATCCCAGAAAATCTTGTGTTTCCTCTCCTACCGTCTTCTGCCAGCATACTTAAAGTCGTATCTATTACAAATAACACATTCAAATTACTTGTTGTCACTTGAATATTATCTGACGGAAACATAAATCTAACATTAATTATAAACAACAAACTAATAATTATGATTCGCCTAATAATACTATACATACTCTTACTTCTTAATACTATAAGAAGAATAAATATAGCACAAACTACTATCATAAGCCATATTGGTATAATTGGATTAATTATCATAACTTCACCTTTTTACTTAATAATAATATTATTAGTATTAATATTATTAGCACTATAAATGGAATTTGTGGAATATCTCTTCTTATAGTTTCTGCTTGTCCTTCAATCACTGTTCTTTGATGCTGTTCTATTCTTTCTACAATATCATCTACTGTCGTCTCATATCCTTCTATGAAAAACTCTCCCCCTGTTGTTTGAATTGCTTGTATTAATTCATCTTCATTTTCTATAAATCTAGGACCTATACCATAAATCGTTATTCCTCTTTCTCTAGCTATTGTTGCTGCTTCTCCGAGTAGTTATTATTGGCTCCATGTTTCCTCTTAACTCATTATCAGATATAAGTATTACAATTCTGGTTCTTTCTTCATCTGAATCAGGAAAACTAAATATAGTAGTCGCAAGCCCTTCTCCTGCTGACGATATTGTTGGCTGCCCACGATGAAGGCTAAGTCCTTCCATTATAAAAAGAACCAAATTCCAGTCACGTTCTGTGTGCATTCTAGGATTTTCTTGCCTAAATACACTATCTCCTTCAATCTTAGGGTAATCAAATCCGAAGCCCCACTCTTCCCAAGGCACATCATTATACTCCATAAGACTTTCCCCCAAATGATGTAAGACATCTAGTACATATCCATAATCATCTGTTAATGGTATTAATAGGACAGAATTTAAATTGAACAGTGTAATCCCAATTCTTTCTCCTTCAAGTCTACTCACCATATCTATCAAGTTAGCCATGAGGTGTTCATTTATATCGTTCATTGAACTGTTTACATTCATACTTATAAATATGTCACGACTATATAACTGTCTTTCTACTACCTCTACTCTTGCTGGCCTAGCCAAAATAAATAATGCTAAAAATATAGAGATGGTGCATACTCCTATGATTCCATAAGTCCATATTCTATATTTTAGTAATACACTTTTATAATGGGGCGTATTTTTTATGTATTTGGTGTTTGCTACTTTGCTACCTCTTTTATATGCATTTCTTTTTTTGAATATCAATATTGATACAAGCATGAGCAGCGTAATGGGAACACCTATGTATAAGACTAAAGGATATCCTAATTCCATTTCTCAATTACCTTTCTAGTTTTTTCTATTGAAGACTTAATATCACCTAAAGACTCGTAAGCAAACGCTGGAGTATAATATTCCTCAATAAGTTCAGATAGCATTGGCATATTTAGCTGCTGAATCTCTCTTAAAGCGTAATTCTGAACCTCTATAGATGTCGTTTCATATACAAAAAAACGCACTATCTTACTAATATGTTGATAAGCTGCTCTTGTAGTTATTTTGTTGTTATTCACCTTAATATTAAGTTCTTCTAATTGCTTTAGATACTTCCTTTTTATAGTATTAAGATCTTCGAGATTAATTTTTTTAACTGCTGGAAGCTTTTTTAGCCTTCCCCTCATATTCTTTTCCACAACAAGATAAATAGTTAGCATTATTAAAATTAGTACTACAATAACTATTGGAGATATAGAATATGAAAATGGTGGTTGTAATTCAGTTTGTGTGTGCATATTTGTGCCTTTCTAATAAATCTATAAGCTTAACAGTAATTTCTTCTACAGCATCTATTGTTGTTATAGAAATTTTATATTTTTTTAATTTCTCTTCACACTTTGAATAAAGCTCATCTCTTATGTGTTTTTCTAACTCAAACAAATTTGTATCTTTAGCAATCAACTCTGGAATATAAAAACTGTTATCAACATCGTAATTGTCTTCGATTCCTGTCATATACGCATCATTTACATTAACAATCATAACATCATGAATCATAGATACTTTTCTTAATATTGATTCTGATAATCCGTCCATTCCTTCAACATCTGTAAATATAAGCATGATTGTCTTCTTTTTTATATGCTTCATCACATGCTCTAAAGTTTCTTCTATGCTCGGAGAAGACTCTTCTTCAATATCCTTTTCATAATTCGCTATTATTCTTTCTATATTATATAACCCAGTTTTGAAAGGATAGTATTTGACTTTATCTTTCTTGTTATAAATCGCTCCAATATAGTCACCATTTTTATTAGCTAGATATGCTAATATTCCTGCGCTCATAAGTGCAACTTCTTTTTTTGATTCAGAAGCACGCGTATCTGCAAGCATTTTTTTTCCTGTATCTAACACTAATAATATGTTATGTTTTTTGTCCGCAATATATCTCCTAATTAACATGTGTCCACTTCTAGCTGAAGATTTCCAGTCAATATCTTTTACATCATCACCTATTTCATAGCTTCTAAGGTCATCAAAATCCATACTCCTACCTTTATGAATAGAAGCATACATTCCATTTAAAATGTTTGCTGTTTTTTTACTAGAATGTATTGTTATATGAGCCTTTATTTTGGTTATATAATTCATTATCATGGCGTTTTTATCGCTCCTATTATCGCATCTATTATAGTTTCTACACTAACATCATCTGCTATTGCTGCAAAATTTAATGCTATTCTATGTCTTAATACACTATGTCTAAGTAGCTTTACATCATCTGGTGTAACATGCGTTCTTCCATTCATTAACGCTATTGCTTTAGATACTTGCATGAAAGCTATTGCCCCTCTTGGACTAGATCCTAAATCTACATACTTAGATAAATCTTGTGAAATTACCTTTTCAGTATTTCTTGTTGCTTGAATAATGTCAACAATATATTTTTTAATAGCATCATCAATATATACTCTCTTTACTGTTTCTTGTAAGCAAATTAAATCCTTTATTTCTAACACACTAGGTGTTTTTACAAATACTTCTCCTTCAAACCTGTTTAGTACTTCTAACTCTTCTTCAGAGGTAGGATAACTAATATTTTCTTTAAGCAAAAATCTATCCAACTGTGCCTCAGATAGTAAATATGTACCTTCTTGCTCAATAGGATTTTGTGTAGCTATTACTATAAAAACTTCTGGCATTTTATATAAAACTCCACCTATACTAGTTTGATATTCTTGCATTGCTTCAAGCATGGCACTCTGAGTTTTTGAACTAGATCTGTTCAGCTCATCCAGTAATACAAAGTTTGCGTATACTGGCCCTAATTTTGTTTCAAATTCATTCGTAGAATAATTAAATATTTGTGTTCCAATAATATCACTTGGCAACAAGTCTGGTGTGCACTGAATCCTAGAAAAACTCCCAGACACTGCTTCTGAAAGCATTTTGGCTGCTGTAGTTTTAGCAAGCCCTGGCACAGACTCAACTAAAATATGGCTATTTGAAAGAAATGTAGTTATAAGCGATAACTTTAACCTCTTTTGCCCAACGATTTTTTCATTATAATATGCATCTACTTTCTTAAGCATTTCTATGCTTCTATCTAACTCCTCTTGTGAAATATTTGAACTTCCTCCTATTTCCATTTGTATTCCTCCCTTATTCTTCTTCAATTAATATCTTGTAATCATTTCACGCTCTTCTACTCCCGAAAAATCTTCTAATTCATCCTGTCTATTGACTCCGGTTCCAACTCTATTATATATAAATTCTCTTCCCTCAAATATGTAATATAAAGTAAGTCTTTGTCCTTCTATAGTATACTTCATTATCCTACTTCCTGAGCCAGTGTGAACTATTAAGTAATGAGAGCCTGATGTAAACCACTCCTCGAACCTATCTACGAGTGCGTCTCTTCTAGGTTCTCCAAATCCCTGGCCTCCCGTTCCATCGCTATTAAAAACATAAAAGCGGCTGTTAAAACCATCTCCTTCCCACACTCCAACTATCTGACTATTTGTCGAGACGGAGTATGTTTGTCTTTCTCGTTCCTCTGATGGTCTTCTATTGTTTGTTCCTTCTTCTCTATTGTCTCTACCACTTCCTGTCTGTCCATTTGTATTTTGTCTATTATTTGTAGTGCCATTTCTTGTATTGCTAAATATAATTACAAATACTACTATTGATATTAATATAGTAATCACTGTTATTAGCAAAAGAATCGTTCCAAAACTGTTTCTCTTAATAGCCTGAGGTGGTTCTTTTTGTATTTTATCCATCCTTTCCACCACAGATTTTTTTGCTGACTTAAATTCTTTTCCTACTTCAAATTCTTCGTCCATCTTAACTTCTCCTATGTTTTTCTCAAATTATAAGCCAGAGTTTCTACCGCCTGCATCGTTGTTTCATCTATAACAATTGCAGTTTGTTCTGAAGCTTCGCGCATATTGCCAAGTGCCATTAATACTAAAACAATCGTTATAATTACTAGTATAATAATTGCCGTAACTATACTAATTATTGTTATAGCATATACACTTGTTTCATCTTTTTTGTGTTTTGGAACTGTTTCCTCTACATTGTTATCTCTAGGTTCTTCTTTTACACTAACGCTTTCTTCCTCAAATTCTAATAATTCTTCTACAAAGCTTTTATCCATAATTGTTTCTTTTTCATTAATTTCCTCAGGCACAGGCTCTTCTGTAGGCTTAAAGTCTTTTCCTATCTCAAATTCTTCATCCATCATAATCCCCCTATACTCTCTATAACATTATACGTTATTATATGTTTTGCGGACATGCCTGTAAATATATGTCACTAATTTGTTATGAAAATGTCATGTACAGTTAAACATTGTACATGACATTATATATATCTTTTCATTTTTCTATTTTCATACTCATATTTAAACTTGATCATAAATTCAAACTATTTTACGTCTTCAATTTTTGGGAAAGAGTTACTTGCTCCTATCATATTGCCCTCATTGTTCTTTCTTTCATTTCAAGTTCCATAACTTCGGTAAGATATGGCTTTGTTTCATCATTTAGAAAGAAGGTGAAGCTATTATGACATCTGCACTTCTGCTGACGTTCACCGTCTAAAATAAAATCAAAACCCTTCAAACAACGAGAATTACAAGAAGTAGGATTAATCAATCTACTACAATTTCCGCCCATTTTAATAGCATCTTTCATTTCTTCTGGCCAATCTGAAATACTATTTAAATACGAATCCATATTATCGGGATATACTCGAAGCATTGGCATTTTCTTTCTAAAAACATAAGTTGCCACCGTTTTAGCAGTGGGTTTATGAAAATATGAAACAACATAACCATTTGCTGCTTCTCTCATTTTTGTAATACAACCATTTTTTAGTAAATAGTCATGTAGTTGGTTTATAAATCCTTCATGTTGGACTCCTGCTATAGCTAAAAAATCATTAAATTGAATAGTTTGTTTAGACATTCAATTTTCCTCCTCGCATCCTGAATCGTCTCGATAAATAAATAAGTTATCACATTCTTTGTCTAAGTTCGCTATTCTTTAGCAATCTCTTCAAACAAATCTGGAAATTCAGTATATCCCGCACTCATATTAAAATGCCCTGCGTTTGGCACAAAACTTAATGTAACACCCAGTTTTTCTGCTAACTTTTGACCATTCTCTAGTCCAACATACGGGTCATCATCTGAGTGAAAAACCACAAAGCGTTTAGCATTTTTCCTAATTTTATTCCATTCAAAATCAAACCCACAAAATGATACATCACGTTCGTAATTTTTAATTGGTCTTATACCCACTGGGGTTCCGACAAGGAAGGCTCCCTTAACTGGATACTCAAGTTTTTCAAGAATTCGTAGCGTAAACACTCCTCCCAAACTATGTCCAATGATTACTGTCTCTTCTCCAATTTCATAGCCCTCTAAAACTTTAAACCATTCTGAAATCTTCGCGGGTACAACTGGCGGAGATGGAAATTGTGGAACACTTACTGTATAGCCTTGTTCTTCTAGTTTATTCTTTAACCACGGAAACCAGTTTTCTTCTGGATAACCCTCTGTACCATGAATAATAATTGCATTTTTCATAATCACAAATCTCCCTCTTGTATTTTCGACTTCTATATTATATTTATCATATCTTGTTTCTATTGAAATATCAATGAACTTCAGAAGTTATTTTTCCTTATAGTAATATCTATAAGCCCGAATTATATTTCTTCAATTTAAAATTAAGCACATCAAGTTCCATCTTTGATATTATATAAAATGCTAATACCCCACCAAGATGGCACGCAGTAATAAAAAGTAAAAAATATAAATATTGAATGCCACTTAATATAAAATAGTTAAATATATGGTTCGTAGCAAAAACAATAATACATACTGCTAAATATTGATCTGCAATTTTGTGGAACCTACTAATTTTTCTATTTATAACGTCACTCTCAAACAGAAATATCACCCCAGAAATTAATGCTGCCATAATAGCTAAACCTATAATAGTTATAAAACTCACTTCATATATACCTAATATTGATTTTGCGATCATATATATGATTAATGCTCCCATAAACACCATGCCCGCAAAACTTTTAATATTTACACCTACTTCAATAATTTTCTTCATTTCCATCAACCTCCACTTATTTTATTTTTAATATCTTTTACATAGTTTCTATTAACTATAATTTTTTCATTATTAGTCATAACGACTTCTAGCCTTGAGCCAAATGATGTTTTAAACTGCTTTGCTTTAGAGAGATTTATAATACATGACTTGGAACATCTAACAAACTTGTCAGTCATTTCACTTTCTATTTCGTACAGTCTTTTACTACTACTAAATATTTTATCTTTAGTATAAACAAATAGCTTTTTATCAACACTTTCAAAGTAAAAAATATCATTCCACTTTATAGGAACAGTCTCTCTATCATCAGTACACAGCAAAGTTTTATTTGCATTAGTTATTGCAACAACTATATTGTCGATCTCTTCATCAGTATTTGCTGAAATAGTTATTTCAATTTCCTTTTTCAATGGATCAACTACTTTCTTTATTATCATCTGACACCTCCTTGTATATAAAAGCTTCTATACTTATTATTATATCTTATAACGTATGGATATCAACTAAACTATAACTATAATACACAAAATAACTACCAACTTACATTTTGTTAGTAGTTATTTCAAAAAATCTTCGATATATTACCATTTTACTTTTGTTTCAACTTTATTCCGTATTTAATAAGTGCTTCATCAAGATATTGATGTACTATGACCTTTTCGTATCCTTGTGCATTTTCAAATTTGTCCATGATAACCGGAAACTCCTTACGGCGATTCTCAATAAAGGTTTCAGAATTGCCTCTTTCTATGAATCGTTTTTCATACATCTCAAAACTATCTTTCAAAGGGCAGGCAAGAATCATCCTCGCACCTTTCATTTTGCTTTTGAACTCCTCGCTGTCATACAGCGGAAACAGTTTTTCAGTAAGTGATAGCAAAATTAAATTCTTTCCGACCTGTGTCGCTATAGCATCAATATAATTATTTGGAAAATCGGGATTTTGAACACGATTTGGATTACTTTTTCTTTGTTCATATGGAATATCTTTGTCCCAAACATATCTATAGTCATCAGAGCTCGGATTCCAGACTCCATCATAGCGTTTTGCCATTTCTGTTTTTCCAGTCCCAACATATGCTAGAACTATCATTGCATTTTCCATAGGTACCTCCTAAAATTACTATTGTATATCTGTATGTTGAACTTAGTATCTTTATCGTTGCTATTCACAACTTATATTACCTTATTGTTGTTGAAATATCAATGGATACTGGATATGTTTTTGCATATTATAATTTATCTTTTTATGCTAAAACATAAATATCCACGGGTAAAACCCGTGGTATTTAATAGGCCCTATAAGGGCATGTTACAGGCGGCCCCCACATGGGGGCTTTTTTATTTTGCCAATTGCCTTTGTCACTCTTACCTACCCGTAA
>WQVL01000025.1 GCA_009785865.1 Oscillospiraceae bacterium
AAAATGACATATTGTGATATTATATCTACTATATCGGAACTATCTCTTACTTGGCCTATTAATTCATCACTATATCGCACCATTTTTTGTACCTTTCTTTGACATAATTATATTATTCGACAACCAGTTTTAAAATCCTTCTTGAAGACAATATAAAAGACGATTGAACTCTTTGAAGTGCAATCGTCCTTTGTTATCTTCTTAACCTTGATCAAATGGGATAAATTTTTTCACTACATTTCCTTCTTTTACTACTGGAGTAGCTTCTACTTCTCCTAATGTTAATTTACTATATTCTGCAAAGGAAGTATTTATTGTGTCATCAACTAACCCCTCTATATCATCTTTGCTTTGAGTTCCAGCTAATGTTAACTCACTTACTAAAATTTGCTTTGCATTTAATAGCATTTTCTTCTCTCCTGTTGAAAGACCTTTTTCTTTTTGCTTAAAACTTAAGTTTCTTACAACATCTGCTATTTCATATGCATCTCCGCTTTTCATTTTGTCCATGTTATCTCTATACCTTTTATTCCAGTTCATTGACATTTCTGTCGAATCTGTTTTTAGTATCTTAAACACGTCGCTCGCAGTGCTCTCATCTATAATATCTCTTACACCAATTTCTTCTGCCTTTGCTGTTGGAACCATAACTTTTACTTCTCCCGGCATCTTAATTATGTAATAAGCTTGTTCTTCTCCTAAAATACTTTTGTTCTCAATTGACTCTATTGTGCCTGCTCCATGCATAGGGTACACAACTTTATCTCCTATATTAAACATTTACCGCTCCCCTTCCTCTCTTTTACTACCATAATTATTATACCATAAAAAACCATGGAAGTCTAGCCCAATTTAGGGGAATTTTTATTGTTAACTTGTCGAACCGAAGCCTCCTGTACGCTCTGCTTGAGATTCGTCATTATCAGAAGCTAAATACTTTTGAAAAATAGCTTGTCCGAATCGCCTCACCTTTCTTTATTTCTGTAGGGTTTGACGCAAAATTATAGAATGCAAACATAATATGTCCATCGTTATCCAAGTTTCCATAATAGTCGCAGTCAATTATCCCTACACTATTTGCTAAAACCAATCCTTTTTTAAATGGATTCGAGCTTCTGTTACAAAGCATCAAATATTCATCTTTTAACATATATGCTTTAATTCCTGTCTTTATTAATGTTGGTTTTACTCCCGGCTCAAAAACTGGGATAGTACAATCCTCTACTGCTTCTATATCATAACCTGCTGAATGTTTAGTTTTTCTTACAGGCATTTTTACTTCTTGATTCTCAAAGCCCTTTACGACTTCAAATCCTCTGCATTTATTCATTTTCTTCTCCTATTCGTTTGTCCATCCTGCTCTTATATATTACTTCTTTATACAATTTCTCTTAGTCCTCTTCCATTATTTTCTCTTGTATTATAATTACGATATTATCATAACTCCATCATCATTACAACATGAAAAAAGCGGGCCTCTCTCAGCTCGCCTTTTATACTTAATCTTCTACTGTCCATCCTGCTCTCATATATTCTTCTTTTATAGTTTCTCTTAGTCCTCTTTCTTCTCTCTGTCTTTCCGCAATATAATCTTCAGTAGCAGCTCTTTCTACTGTTCTACCTGTAAGAGAAATATCTTCATGAGCCAGCCTTAAAATATTATAGCTAGCCTCTGCCTCTTCTACAGTCGGAAATTCACGCGAAATTCTTCCTGCTTCTATTTCTCCCCTCCTGTCAAATGTTATTCTTACTGTTTCTATAACCCCTGCAGAATCTCTTGTTGCTACTAAATCTCTATTGTCTACACTTTCTCTGGTTACTAGAAATACTACTAATATTATAATTGCTATTACTGCAATTACTACTCCACTTATTATTAGAACCTTCTTATTCAACTTCTTTTCCTCCTCTTTTGTTATTTTCTCGTATTATACTTTGTTATTTCATATTATAACGTAGCCAACCCCACAAAGTCAATTGTGTTTTTGCAGGTAAGCATGCAAGCTTTGCTTATAATGTAGCTTCCCAAATATGTACAGTCTTCTCAAATATTTTTTCTTAGAATTACTATTTTTTCAATCTTCTATTTTTCCAAACAAATCATATCCATCTACCCCTGTTATCTCACAATCTACGAAACTTCCTTCCAAATTAGATTTGATAGCTTCTATAAATACTAATCCATCTGTATCTGGAATATCCATATAGCTTCTTCCGGATATAGTATTTACCATCAAATGATTTTGATTCTATTAATACTCTATATTTATTTCCTAAATGTTTCTCCAAATTTTCTTCAGATATCTTTTGTGCTAATTTCATTATTCTATTGTATCTTTTTTTCTTTGTAGACGGATGTATGTGATTCTTTAGCTTTGCTGCCGGTGTTCCTTCTTCTTTTGAGTATGTAAATACTCCGAATCTTATCAAACTTCGCTTGTTCTACAAAACTGTATAGCATATTGAAATCTTCTTCCTCTTCCCCTGGAAATCCTACTATTAATGATGTTCTTAAAATAACATCTGGAATTTTTGTTTTTAACTTCTTTATTAAGTCTTGTATGTTTTGATTTGGAGAATCTAAATCATTCTTATCCTTTTCTCCTATTGGTCTATTCATCAACTTTAATATCTTATTTGATATATGTTGTACTGGTATATCGAAATACTTGCATATTTTTTCGTTCCTCTTTACAGTGTCTATCAACTCATCTGTTATGCTTTCTGGATATGCATATAAAAATCTAATCCACTCGAACTCTTTTATGTTGCATAGCTCTTGTAATAACTCCGCTAATTTTGGTTCTCCATATATGTCTACTCCATATTTGGTTGTATCTTGTGCAATAACTATAATTTCTTTGAAGCCGTTTTTTGCCAGCCCTTTTGCTTCTTTCAATATGTCTTCCATTTTTCTACTGACATATGGTCCTCTAATATATGGAATTGCACAATATGTACATCTATTACTACATCCTTCTGCAATCTTTAAATATGCTGTTCTACCTCCTGTAGTAACAACTCTGTTTTGATAATCTAATTCATAAGGACGTCTTTCACGGATACTTAAACTCTCATCATTATTGTTGTTTCCATCTTCCCTAATCAGCTCTTGTATTTTCTCCCAATAGTTACTATATTCGTCAGGCATGATAAATAAGTCTACTTCTGGCATTTCCTTCTCTAGCTCTTTAATATATCTTTTCACTAAACATCCCATAACTATTAAATACTTACATATTCCATTTTCCTTATACTCTGCCATTTCTAATATTGTATCTATTGCTTCTTGCTTTGCAGATTCAATAAACCCGCAAGTATTAATTACAAGCACCTCAGCTTCTTCAGGTGAATTTACAACTTTAAAATTGTTTCCTTTGAATGCTCCTATCGCCATCTCAGTATCTACTAAATTCTTTGAGCATCCTAATGATATAAAACCTACTCTCATTCTTCGTCTTTCCTTCTCTCCGGAATAAAGTCATTTCCAATTCGCAATAAAACCCAAGCTGCAGTAAATATCGAGTTCGTAATGAAATTTACTTCTCCTAAAAGGACCCAAGAAAGTAATATAAATCCTACGAAAAAAACAACTGCATAAATACTGTATTTTATAATATAACTCATTCCTACTATCTCCTTCTTCTTAACCGACTCTTTTTTAATGGCTTTCATTATTGCAAATATTTTTTCTTGTCATTTCTAGAAGATTTAACTTCGTGAAGCCTACTACTTGGCATTTCATTCTATCCTTTTTCAAACATTTAACCAATAATTCTAGTATTTTTTGTTCATTTTCTTTATCATGCATATCTATGTAATCTATAATTATAATGCCACCTATATCTCGAAGTCTTAATTGTTTTGCTATTTCCTCTGTTGCTTCTTTATTTACCTCAAACACTGTTTGTTCTAGGTTCTTTGTTCCCACAAATTTCCCTGTATTAACATCAATTGCTGTAAGTGCCTCTGTTCTATCAATTGTTATGAAGCCACCACTTTTAAGCCATATCCTTCTATTCTCTATTTTCTCTATTTGAGTTTCCATTTCATACAGTTGTAATAAATCTTCTTTCTCTTTTAAAACAATCTCTATTTTTTTATCCATTAACATGTCTTTTATTATCTCTATTACATCTTCATATATTGTTTTATCATTTACAATAATTTTATTTAATCCTTGGTCTATCACATCAATAACTGTTCTTCTTAAAAGTGCCCTATTATCATACAATAACTCTGGTTCTTTTGGTGTTACTTGTCCCTCTAAGCACGTTTTCCCTTTAATATCTTCCCATTTCTTTATCAGTACTTCCATGTCTTTTATTACACTATTTTCATCCATACCTTCTGCTGATGTTCTTATTATCGCTCCTGTATTTTTGGGCAATATACTTTCTACTGCTTTTATTAGCCTTTGTTTTTCTTTCTCATCCTCTATCTTTTGTGACACTGTTACAAAATCACTATTAGGTAAAAACACCGCAAATCTTCCAGATAAGTTTATATGTGTAGAAACTCTAGCACCTTTTCTATCTGTTCCATCTTTTTTTACTTGTACTGTTATATATTCTCCTGCTTTGACTATATCTTTAATATTTATACTTTTTTCTTCATTTGAATTACTATCTTTTTTTGTTTCGTCTACTTTCGGAAGTATATCTTTTATCCTTATAAATGTATTTCTACTATCTCCTATGTCAACAAAAGCAGATTCCATACCTTGAACTACATTCTGCACTTTACCATTATATATATTTCCTTCTAGCCTCTTTCTATTCGTGTATTCTTCATGTCTTTCAAGCAATATTCCAGCTTGTACTAACATTATTGTTGTCTTATCTGATTGTTTGTTTATTAGTAGTTCTAACATATTTCCTCCATCTTTTCTTCTACTCAATTAAATTTGTTCATCGCAGAATCAATTCCATTTTTTAATATTTCTGCTACTGCTTCACTCGACCTCGAAATACTCTCATTCAATATATCTATTTCTCTTTTTGGAATAGGTCCTATTACATAGTTTGTTATATCATCCTTATACTCCGGCTTTCCTATCCCTAATCTAACTCTTGCAAACTCTTCTGTTTTCAAGTGTTCTATAACGGATCTCATTCCATTATGTGTTCCTGATCCACCATTTTTTCTTATTCTTATATCTCCTGGCTCTACATCTATATCATCATATATCACTATAATTTTACTGTTTTCAATCTTGTAGAATTTCTTGAACTGAATAATTGCTTCACCGCTTAAGTTCATATATGTTTGTGGCTTTACCAAAATAATTTTCTCACCTAATATTTCACCCATTCCATACTCACTTTTGAATTTAGAATGAGCTACCTTTATATCAAAATCTTCGGATATTTTATTAATTACTTTGAATCCTATATTATGACGTGTATTCCCATACTTTTTTTCTGGATTCCCAAGTCCTACAATCAAATACATTGATCTTTCTCCCTCGTTTACTTTGCCTTAATATATCACATTTTAAGAAAAATAACAATAAATGGTTACCACTTTAAAGCGGTAACCATTTATTTTGACAAGATACATATCTTAATGCACCATATATCGATATATATGATGAGCTAAAATATGGGCCCAGTCACTTCATATGCCTGATGGCATCAACATTAGTTACTCATGCAAGTCTGGAGATAATGAAAATGAAGCTACATTCTCCTCAAGATATTCTAATGTCAATTCATGATGTCTTATTTCCACACTTTTCACTCCATCCGTTAGTTTAATATAGCAATCCGTTTTTTCTTGTATCCTAAGCTTATTATCTAACATTATCTGCTCTTCTTTCGGATACTTCAACAAAAAAATCACCTTGCCATCTTCAATCCAAATGGTATATTGAAATAAAGAAATAACATCGCTCTTGAGAAGCAGCCAAATGGCTGTCTGAATCCCAGCTGCTGCCACGAACATCATCGAGAAAGAAACGATATACTCAATAGAATTTCCCGGTCTTAGTGCTGTACTCATCAATTCTCTAAAACCCATTATAACCGCCCATATTTCTCTATGGCTATAGCTATACCTCTCTGCTACTCTACCTAGGATATCACTCCTGACTATTAGATTCAGAATAAACATTTGCAAAACTATTGCCATCACTAAGACAATGCGTTTTGTTCTCTTAATCTCATCCCGGTTGCTAAATGTCTTTTTCATTTTAGTCCCCCTGTTCTTCATGTGAACAACTAATATCCATTGCCTACATCCATCGTCATAATCTCATGACTTCTTGTTAGGCCCCCTTTCTTTTTCCGTACAATCGGAAAAGCGTTCTCGTCTACATCCTCTTTCATAATTAGCAAAGTGGATCGGTAGAGACGAGTATTATATGTGTCCTACCAAGGATTTGTAACTATAATTATACCATGTTTTACATAATGCTACAAGTTTTGCTGCTTGAACTTCAAAATGAAGCATAGCCAGAGGTTTCTCCCTAAATTAACAAAAGACGACCTTTAGGTCGTCTTTTGTTAATTTTATATTTATACTCCGTCATTCATATCTTTTATAAGTTCTAATTGTGAAATTAGTAGTGATTCCATTTTTGCTTTGTATACATCAAATTGTTGTTTAAGATCATTATAATCCTTTTGCTTAATCGTAAGTTGCTGATTTAATTCTTCTACTGAAGCTTTTGCAGCAAATTCCGCATCTCTCACTATTTGCTCAGCTTGTTGTTTTGCAATTGCTTGTATGTCATCTGCTGTTTTTTGAGCCATAATAAGTGTGTTTTGAAGAGTACTTTCTATATTCTTGTATTGTCCCATATCAGTATTCATCTCTTCTGCACTTGATTTTAATGTTGCATTTTCTTTATATAGTTTTTCATACTCCACAGTAAGCTCATCAAGAAAATCATCTACTTCATCTACATTGTATCCATTCATCATTTGCTTTGAAAATTTTTTATTTTCTATATCTAATGGGGTGATCATCTCATCTCTCCTTTACAGTTAACGTTATTTTAACCAAGAAACTGATAATTTACTCTTAATTTCTTCTCTTGCTACTTCATTGTCTATATCATAATTATCTGGCGCTATTAACAGTATGCTGTTTGAAATTTTTTGCATATGTCCATCTAATACTTTTACTGCTCCACTTACACAGTCAATAATACGTCTTGCTACATCTTTATTAACATACTCTAAATTAAGTATGATAGATTTTCTTTCTTTCAAATACAGGCATATTTCCTCTGCTTGATCAAAATTAGTTGGTTGTGTTATAACCATTCTTACATGTTGTGCTTGTGGCATTCCTACTATTTTATTTTTTCTACTAAAAAAACTTTTTCCTTCTACTTCAGACATGTCATCCATATCCTCATCAAAACTATTCTCATAAATGTTTTCATTGTCCATTTCTTCTTCTGCTGTATCCACACCTAGAAAATCCCAAACTTTGTTCATTATTGCTCCTGCCATTTAAAATAACCTCCCCGAATTTCTTCATTTGTATTCTTTAATTTAGTACTAGTATCCATCTTTTTAAGTTTATTGTCAATACTTTTTATGTTTGTAATATAATTTTAATACGTTTGTCACATTTCTGTAACATTTGATTTTATGTCACCATGCTTTGTTATTATGAAAACTCATTGCAGTTCACTCAAATCTGGTCTTAAAACTAGTTCATCAAACATAGATATAATTCTTCTATTATTAATTTGATCTGTCGTAAAATCCATGTCTCTTAATTCTTCTGTGCTAAAATTATCCACTATAAAATAATTTTCACTTTCCCTTAGTATTTTTACTAGTATTCTATCTAGTATTCCTCCTCTGTTCCTTACAACATACGCTAATTCACCTTCAAATACTATTGCTGAACGTGGTACTTTTAATCCTTCAAACTCCCACCATATTATATCTAAGTTTATCTTTCTGTACTCTATGAGGTCTTCCACACGTTCCGTTATCCTGAATACTACAAACATGCTCCCATCTTCATCTTCTCTTATGGTATGAATTGTACCTCTAACCACTTCTCCTATTGGCAATCTTAATCTTATTCTCTGTCCTACGCTTGCTTCTCTTGCATCTTCGCTTCTAACATTTGTAGCTATATATGTAGCAAAGTTATTTACTATTTTGCCTGTATTCTCATTGCTTGGAATTCTCTGCCCTACTCTCAAATTAAGTTCTTCTAATTCTCTTCCACTCAGCTCATCCAGTCTTTCTAAAGTTAAAACATCCTCTAGCATATCTATTCTATATGAAAGGACACCACCTCTAACTGCCACAACATATTCTGAACCTTCATGTATTTGATTTTCGTAAGCTGTTCTTTGTGCCACTAACTCTCTTATATGAGAATCAGCCGGACTTAGTTCTCCTGCTATTTGTGCTTTCCTTGTTACATATCTATTTATCTCATTTATATATTCTTGAATCTCTTGTATGTTATTTCTGTCTCTTAAACTAACTACTCTGTTTTCTATTTGTCTTTCTAATGTTCTTATTTCAGGCGAATCTATATTTATTTCTCCACCTATAGCTCTTTGTATTTCTATATCTAGCTCATTGATTCTAGCTCTTAGTGCTTCTTCTTCATTGTTATTGTGTCTAAATACAACTTCTCCTCTTGCTACTCTCTCGCCTTCTGTTCTTATTGGGACAACTCTACTCCCTTCGCCTGTATCCAAAACAACTTCTTCTCTTATTATATATCCTGTTACATGCTCCTCTGAAGTTACAAAGCCTCTTTCAATCATTACTATTTGGGCTGGGTTCATAATCAGCCTAATAACTCCACGCGCGACAAAGAATATCAAAACCATAGAAACTAATAGAATCGCTGTATTTATAGCATTCTTTTTTATGATTTTTAATCTTCTTTTATTCTTTTTTACAACAGTCTTTTTCTTCTTTTGCCCTGGCAATTATTTCACCCCTCTTAGCATATAAAATATAGTGCAGATGTCATTTTACTTTGCTTTTATTATGCATTCTACATTATTTTGAACAGTATTAGTATTGTCGAGCCAAATGATATCTTCTTTATATTTTCTAAACCATGTCAATTGCCTTTTCGCATATCTCCTTGACTCCATTTTAATCTTGTCAATCATTTCTTCCTTTGTTATCTTATCATTTAAATACTCTACCACTTCTTTATACCCGGAGTCCCTGCATCGCTGTAGGAAACTCCTCATATTCTTTCAATAGAGTTTCTACTTCTTCAATTAAACCTTGTCCAATCATTAGGTTTACTCTGTCGTTAATATTCTCATATAGTTTCTCTCTATCTGGATTTGTTATTGCAAACAACTTATACTCATACTTTGTTCCTTTTTTCCTAGATTCGAGCTCTTGCTTTGTTTTTGTCTTTCCTGTTTTATGAAAAATCTCTAAAATTCTAATAACCCTTTTTTGATCATTTTTGCTAACCTTTGCTGTCGCTTCCGGATCTATTTCCATTGCCATTTCATATAGTTTTTCTAGTCCTTGTTCTTCTGCTATCTTGCTCAAAGTCTTTCTGTATTCTAAATCTATTTGTTCATCTTCAAAGTCTATTCCGTTTATTAAACAATCTATATATAGCCCTGTTCCTCCGAACTATAATTGGCGTTTTTCCTTTGCCTAATATTTCTTCTATCCTATTTTCAGCTTCTTTCTTATATGAAGACACACTATACCTTTGGCTTGGCAAAATAATGTCTATCATATGATGCTCCACATCTTGCATTTTTTCTTTTGTAATTTTGGCTGTTCCAATATCCATGCCTATATATATTTGCATGGAATCTGCTGATATTATTTCACCATTAATTTTCTTTGCCAATTCTACAGCTAAATTACTCTTCCCGAGAAGCTGTTGGGCCACCTATTACAATCACTTTTGGTTTTTGCATAATATTCTTTAGACTTATCTCCTTCCGAATTTTTTCTCTACATCCGCTCTGTCCATCCTGATTGCTGTTGGTCTACCATGTGGACATGTAAATGGATTTTTTAATAAAAGCAATCCATTCATTAAATCTTTCACTTCTTCTTCAGTTAGTTTCATATTAGCCTTAACTGCCGCTTTACATGCTATTGTGTTAATAAATTTTTCTTCCTTTTCTTGAAGTGCTGTTAAAGGAACCGTATTTACTTGGTCTAATATTTCTTTAAACATTTCTTTCGTCTCTAAATCTAAGCATATTGTCGGAACACCAATTAACCTAATAGTATTTTCACCAAACTCTTCAAATGTAAATCCAGCTTTCGCAAATAGGTCTACATTTTCAACTACTATAGATTTTTCTTTATGCGTTAACGTTATTATATCTGGTAATAGCATTATTTGAGAATCTTTTTCTTCATCATTATAAAAGTTTTTCTTAACTTTTTCATACATAATTCTTTCATGTGCCGCATGTTGGTCAATAATATATATTTCGCTCTCTATCTCTATTACAATATATGTAGAGAACAACGCTCCTACATACTTGTAAGATGGTATACTACTAGTTTTTTCATTTTGGAAAAGAGAGATGTTTTCTACTTGTTTTAAAGTCTCTACAGACACCTCTTCTACTTCCTCAAATTTAGCAGTTTCTGGTTTGGGTAAAAGTTTTCCAAATGTTTTTTTATACATATCCGAAAATTTATGAGTAGTAGCTTGTATCTGTTCTTCTACAGACAATTCTTCTACTGGCGAAGGTTCACCTTCTTCTATCTTGTCTTCTGTAGTATCACTACTTGTCTTTGTAACATTACTATCTTCTTTATCCTCTTTAGTATTATTAATATCTACTTTCAGTTCTTCTAAATCATAAGTAGCTGTCTCTTCCATAGCTTTTTCTTCTGTATTTGTCTCATACTTAATCCCAAAAAGTTCTAAATTCTTTTTGTTATATAGTGCTTCAATATGATTTGTTGCATCAGGTACAGGAATAGCACCACCAACAGTTTCTCCTGCAGTCGGCACTATAGGCCCAATCACAGTTGTTGCTTGATCAGAAAAGCTACTATCTGCCGGCTTGACATCCTCGCTTGGAATTTCATTTTGAACTTCACTTGGAGCTTCAACTGTTTCTTCACTTGGAGTTTCTATTTTAATTTCACTTTGCTCTGGCTTTTGCAATACAACTTCAGCCACCAAGAAAGGATTCTCTTTTGCTGATTCTTGTCCAACATCTGTAACCTCTTCTCCTATATCTCCTGCGTCCATAACTAAATTTGCTTTGAGTAAACTTTCTTTTATAGCGTGGTATACCGCTTTAAAAACTTTTTGCTCTTCGCTAAATCGTATTTCTAATTTAGCTGGGTGCACATTAACATCTATCTTACTAGTGTCCATATCTAAATTCAAAACAAGGAATCCAAATTTTCCGTCCCTGAAGCAGTCCCTTAAAAGCTTGCTCTGCTCCAGATGATAAAGTTGGATTTTTTATATATCTATTGTTAATAAAGAACATCTGCTGTGTTCTGTTACTTCTAGCTATTTCTGGCTTGCCCACAACACCTTTAACAGTTATATCTTCATATGTATAGTCTACTTCTAATATCCCTTGCGCTACATCTTTTCCATATATACTATATATTACATTTTTGAGTTCTCCATCTCCATTAGTTTGTATTATTGTCTTACTTTCATTTAGCAATTTTATTGATATTTCCGGATGTGCAAGTGCTAATCTTGTTACTACATCTTCTATATATCCTAACTCTGTATAATCTTTCTTTAAAAATTTATATCTAACAGGTGTATTGAAAAATAGGTTTGTTATATTGATCGTGGTTCCGAGTCTGGCTTCCTGCTTCTCCTGTTTCTAAAACATTACCCGCTTCTACAACAATTCTATTCCCTATTTCTTCATCTTCAACTTTTGATATCATCTCTACATTTGCAATTGCTGCAATAGAAGCTAATGCTTCTCCTCTGAACCCCATAGACCTAACTGCTTCTAAGTCATCTGCATGTCTTATCTTACTAGTAGCATGTCTTTCAAATGCCATACCTAAATCATTAGATTTCATTCCATATCCATTGTCAACTATTCTAATTTGACTTATTCCACCACTCTTTACTTCTACTGTGATTTTAGTTGCTTTTGCATCTATACTATTTTCCATTAACTCTTTAACTACAGATGCTGGTCTTTCAATAACCTCTCCTGCCGCTATTTTATTTATAGTTAGTTCATCTAACAGTACTATATTTCCCATACTTCCCCCACAACAATTAATATTTGTCTCATTATACGCTTGCCGTTCACAAAATGTATCATTCAGCTAAGCGTTTCAATCAACCGCAGGTTGATTATATCATTAAAATAATTAAATTTGTATAGCTTTTTCTGAATTGTTTTTGCATCTAATTTTATGCTTCACTATTTTACAAATCTTTATATGTAAAAACCAGTACTTTGCTTGAGCTTCGCAAAATACTGGTTCGTAAATTTCTAATAGGTTTCTTACCTGACAAAATTACTAAATATTACAACCGCTATACTTGATAAACAGAGATATGCTCCGATTGGTATCTTTGTGGGAATTCGTGTCATCTTCTGTTTATCTGCTTCTTCTCCTACTTCTTTATTCTTCATTCTATTAGGATTAATAGGTATGCCTCTTATAACTATTGCCCACAATGCTAACATAATAGAAAGTATCGTAATATCCTCTTGTGCCCAAAGAGCTATATACATACATAATGTAAGTATCAAAACCGGATATATTTCTTTGCCTCTTTTCTTTAAGTAAATTGTGTCTATTATAAGCAGTAATAGGATAGCGATTATATATATAATATATCCATGAACATTGTTTCCTAATATGTATAGATATATTACATATGAGAACTTAATTATTAAACCTGTTAACATGACTGCTTTTGCTATTGTATGTCTTTTTATATCAACTCCAGCTATGAGCAGAAGTGTAGATATAAATGAAAGTTGAATAAGTAAATATGCTATCCTTTCTATATTTAACGAAAGAATATCTATGTTGAAAGATATAGCAGCTAATAAAAATATTATTCCACACACTACTTCTAAAGCTAGATATTTGAATCCAATTTTTGCACTACAATATTTACATTTTCCTTGTAATGTTATAAAGCTTAAAATAGGTATTAGATCAAAAAAACCTAACTTATGATTACAGCTTGTACAATATGATCTTTTACTAATTACATTTTCTCCGCTTTGTAACTCTATGCATTACGAGAGAGAGAAAACTTCCAAAAAGTGTTCCTATTATTAATATGATTGTATAAAGTATGTATAGTTCCATTTATTTCTCCTTTGTGTTTCGTTTGTAGCATACAAGGCATATACAACCATTTTGCATATACCTTGTAATTTAATTTTGCTATATTAATTCTCTTCTGATTCATTTATTATATTTACAGCTATATTTCTTATAACTATATTTCTTTCTTCATCCTCTTCAGTCTCTTCTTCATATAGTACTGTTATAACTCTAGTAGCAGGTGTTATTAGTCCTTCATCACCAGCACCTGGCACTTCATAAAAAGAAACTCTAACTTCATTGCTACCTGGAGTATGCTCCACATGTTCAGATTCAATCCTTCTGCTTAAGTCCTCATATATTCTCAATGCTATATCTGACGCTTCATTCCCTGTACTTCTATCTTTAAAACCTGGTGAATGTACATCAGTTAAATAAGTTCCCATTACAATTGCAATTGAGTCTCTAATTTGAGCATTTTGTTCAGCAGGTGTTATCTCATCATCCTGCAGCCCTAAAAAACCTCCATTTACAATTACTGCTATTAATGCCGCCGCTAATACTAGTAAAACAATTATTGTTACTGTTAAAGTCAGTAATGTAATTCCTTTTTGTCCACCCATATTTATACCTCCTTCTAATTCCTATAATATATCTAAAATTAATGTGTTAAATCAATTAATGACTACTTTGTAATTATTTTACAACATTTCTGTCTATTCTTCAAGAACAATAGTAGAAAATGTTCTTGCTCTCTCTCTTTGTTCTCCTTCACTAGAAATCAGCTCTTCTTCTATATTCTCTGGTAATACGAACTCTTCTACCCTAAGAGGGACTTCTCTGTTATATGGTATATAGTCATAAAACAACAACCCTAATAATAAAGCCATTGTAATTACAAGTAATACAAATATAATTAATTCTTTGACAATTCTTTTTATCATTCTAAATTCCTTTTCTTATTCTTAATCTAATAATATCGATATCTCTGATACTTTGAACATCGCTGTTGCTTCTCCTGGCAATTCTTCTGCATGATTATGTCCTACTATATCTGCAATTTGCTCAAACATGCTACTTGGTGCAATTACAAAGTTTTCTATTCTAAATTGCAGCCTGTTATCATTCTCTAAGTTTCTAATAAAATTTGCTATTCCCGCATATTCTCCACTTACTGTAAATATTAAATCATAAACATTTTCATATTGTGTTTCTGTTAAATCAATGGTAAGGACTAGTCCTTGTGTCCCCGCATATTGTCCTATAACCATCCATAAAAAATCTATTCTGTATGTTTCCACTTGAAGTGTTCTTAAATCTATTCCTGCTGGAGCAGAATCAAGGGCAATTTGATATAACTCTCTCACTCTCTCAAATTCATCAGCAGCTACACTAAACCTCTCTACTTCAGACGGATGGACTTCTCCTTCTAATTTTGAAGCTTCATAAAACTTAGCATCTAATTCACGATTTGCATCTCTAATGGTGCCTAAGCTATCAATACTAAAAGACCCGAATAACAATGCTATTCATGAGTACTGTACACAAAAGTATAACTAATACTATTATCACTGAAACTATTATTATCTTTTTCACTTTGGTATTCTCCCTTTTTTGATTTCTTCCCTTTATTCAAATAGGTCTCCCTCTATCGTAATCATGATGTAATCCCCATCTCTTACACCTGTTGTAGATGTAACATTAAACAGAACCTCGTCATCCCTGATTCTTCCTAGTAAAAGTCCTAAATACTGATAGTTTTCTGCCTTAACTTCTATTATAACTCGATCTCCTGATAAGTTAGATAAATTCACCAATTGTATCTCTTGTGGAATTGCAGTCATTAGATTGTCTAATAAATTTGGTATCGCATTTCTTCTCGCCATTTCTAGACTTATGCTTTCAGGAGTTTCTTGTAATCTCGCAATTATTCTTTCGTAATTTCTAGTCCTTGATTTCACTAATCTTGTATAATCGTTTACAATTTGTATCTCCTCATTAGTTCTATCTATATATTCCTCTATTTCTGCAGTTATACTTACCATTTGTGTCCTTATAGCATTTACAAACATTATATATATTACAATTACTGCTGCCAAAGCTACTGCACTTCTAATCAAATTTCTTTCTGTCCTATCTAGTCTTTCTCCTAAATTAAATCTATATATACTTAACTTTTTGGGATCCTTTTCTATCTCCAGGCTTTTTTGCTGTTTAACAAAGTTAATCGGCCTTTGCCCTTTATCCAATCCTTGCAGAGCTAAAGCTATTGCTGAATTTACTTCTATATATTCTTTTACATTTATTTGAACGTTTACTTTCTTTGCAAAATATGCACTTACTATTTCGCATGTTTGATCTGTAAAACTTTCTTGGAAGTATAAATCAATATTATTAATCACTGCTCCCATTCCTGTAATATATATGTTTTCGATTTCTATCCCATCTACTGATATGAGTTTTTTTATGCTTTGCACTATATCATCTAATACGGGAAGTATTACATGCATATATTCATTTCCATCTGTTTTTAAATCTCTTATTTCTGTTCTATATATAGTTGAGTTTTTACATATCTCATATGCTCTTTCATATGAAAGTTCTTTAGCTTCTATACTCTCTAAAATTTCTTTCATTCCTTTTTCAATAGTATTAACCTTATATATCTCACCATTAAGCATAGTTGTTATAGTCGTATTATTCTCTATATTAACAATTAGGCTGTTTCCCTTTTCTTCAAATTTTTCTAGCCCTGCCAATGCTAATGGCATTGGTGATATAGAAACTAAATTAGCTTTTCCTATTTGTCCGTACTCTTCCAAATAAATCTATCTTCTTTACATAGCTATATATAACTCTTTTTTTGTTTGCATCTTGTAGATGTCCTGCTAATATCTTTCTGTACTCTAAGTTTTTCTTATCTTCTCCATTTTCATCACATAAACGTTCAAATTCTGTATTAATTTCTTCCTCTAACTCTTCTTTATCAGGATCATCTTTAACGTCTGCATAAACATATTTCTCATTAATTAGATTAATACTAATTGGTGTTTTATCACTAAATGTTTCACTAATTACTTCTTTAATTGCTTCTTCCGTATTTTCGTAAAATTTTACTCCTGCGGCTTCTACTTTTACCCTTTCACGTTCTTTAGAAACTTTAGCATATTTAATTACATTCTCTCCTACATAAATTCCTAAACAACTAGGCATATCTTTTCTCCTTAGTCTTTATCATATATTTTTTACAATGTTTTTTTGATTAATACATGAAGATTGCTTTAGTTTTACAAACATTGCTTTAATTGTATTTACACATAAAAATCTATATTTATTTTATATCGAATTCCTTATAAGTCAATATGTTCCAGTCAATTGTATTTCAATTGTAATTGCCGTGTAATATTTACGTAATATTTTTCCTATATCTCCGCAAACTATTCCTTCCCCATGCTTTTTTCGACTTTTTACATTTTAAAAGTTTGTATATTTTTTCACATTTAGGAAAAAATATTTTCAAACTAATATAGCACTTATATAAATGGAGGTTGTTTAAAATGGCTACAGAAAAGCATTTGAAGTTAACGGGGATTTCTAATATTTCTTGGAAAGATGCACTTATACGGAACTATAAGTGAAGCTTCTAAAACCATCGATTATATCTCTGACGTTACGGTTCTAGAACAAAGAGCCAAAATTGATGGGAACAAAATCATTGAATATTACACTACAATAGATCTAACATTTTTAATAGATAATGATAGGGGGTAAAAATGCGGAACTATTAACACAAAAAAGGACTATCAAAATTATGTTGATAGAAAGTCACCTAAATCACCTGTTCTCAAAAACTGTTTCAATAGCTTTTGGGTGGGTGGGCTAATTTGTACACTTGGTCAATTTATATTTGAAATTTGTAAATATAGAGGGCTTAGTGACATCATGAGCGGGACAATTGTTGCTATTGCATTAATATTTTTAGCTGCACTTCTAACAGCTTTAAATTTATATAATAGAATTGGTAAATTTGCTGGAGCAGGCTCACTTGTTCCTATCACCGGGTTTGCAAACGCTATTGTAGCACCTGCAATGGAACACAAAGCTGAAGGATATGTCATGGGTGTTGGAGGGAAAATGTTTACAATTGCAGGTCCTGTTCTTGTCTATGGTATTTCTACATCAATTTTAGTCGGATTTGTATATTTCATTTTTACCTAAGTAATTGTCTTTGGTCTTTAAAATCTATTACAAGGAGGAATACTATGAAAAAATTAGGTAGTCAAAGCGTACA
This sequence comes from Oscillospiraceae bacterium, assembly GCA_009785865.1. GTDB lineage: Bacteria > Bacillota > Clostridia > TANB77 > CAG-508 > WQVL01. Next base: position 17,515 of record WQVL01000025.1, read on the forward strand.
TTTTGATAATCCTATTAATATTCTTGAAACCGCTTCTATTGCCGGACCAAAAGAGGCTGACGGCCCACTAGCTAAATATTTCGATAAGTGTTTAGAAGATGAATTTTGGGGCGAAAAGACTTGGGAAAAGGCAGAAAGTAAAATCATTAAAGAAACTGTAAATATGAATATTGCAAAATCCAAGCTATCATCAGAACAAATAGATTTTTGTTTTGCAGGGGACCTATTAAATCAATGTATATCTTCTAACTTTGGACTTCGTGAATTAAATATACCTTTCTTCGGAGTGTTTGGAGCTTGTTCTACTTTTGTAGAGTCAATTTGTTTAGGCACTAGCTTTATAGATGGAGGCGCTGCTGAGCATGTCATTTGTACTTCTTCCAGCCATTTTTGTAGCGCAGAAAAGCAATTCAGATTTCCTTTGGAGTTAGGTACTCAAAGGCCACCAACTAGTCAGTGGACCGTAACTGGTAGTGGCAGTGCCATTATTTCAAAAAGTGGCAACGGCCCTTATATAAAGAATATGACTGTACGGTAAAATAATCGATATGGGAATTAAGGATGCAGCTAACATGGGAGCGGCTATGGCACCTGCTGCGCTTGATACCCTAGTAGCTCATTTCAAAGATACAGGCACAAAACCTAGCTACTATGATGCTATTTTCACAGGTGATTTAGGACATATCGGTAAAGATATTTTATCTGAAATGGCTCAAGCTAAAGGATATAACATCAGTAATAATTATGATGATTGTGGTGTTCTAATTTTTGATAAAAAAAAGCAAGACACACATTCTGGCGGAAGCGGATGTGGATGTATTGCTACTGTATTTTCAGGATATATTTTCAATAAGTTAAAGCAAAAAGATTTGAAAAAAGTTCTTCTAATTGCAACAGGCGCTCTTACTAATGCCACTTCCTCAGGTCAAGGGGAAAGCATTCCAGGAATTGCACATGCAATCTCTATAGAAGTATAAATTCAAGCATATAAATTTAAGAAATTAGCATATCTCTAGGAGGAAAATTAATGCAAGATTTTTTTAGTAACATGGATTGGATGATGCTCCTAAAAGCATTCACTGTCCGGAGGATTAATTTGTGTGATAGGTCAAATATTAATAGACAAAACTAAGTTAACTCCTGCAAAAATACTTGTAGCTTTTGTTACAATTGGAGCAATTTTGCGGAGGCTTTCGGAGTATATGATAAACTAGTTGACTTCGCTGGCGCAGGTGCAAAAGTTCCTCTTACACGGATTTGGTAATATCCTAGCTAGGCGGAGCTATTGATAAAGTTAGCCAAGATGGTCTAATAGGTGCATTTACCGGAGGCCTTGCTGCCACAGCCGGAGGAATAGCAGCAGCTGTATTCTTTGGCTATATCGCCTCTCTTGTAGCTAAACCAAAGATTAAAAAGCAATAAAAAAACACAAAGCTTATCCTTTGTGTTTTTACAATTCTATGTTTTTCTATGTTAGTCCATTAATCTCTCTATTATTTCATTTATTATAATAGATTTATTCTCATATCTTTCTAATTTTTTTAAAGACATACATACAGTTAGATGAACTTCCTTAGTACTATCATATATTGAAAAATATATTTTGTTTATCTCACTCTCCCCAGTTATATTGCTTAAATCTACCACTCCTAGTTGACCAGTTACTCCTACCCCATATGTAGCATTAGCAAATTTGGCGATTTCACTTGCCATTATCTCTGCTACTTCTTTACTGTAAACAGAATATGTATTAATTGCACTGTTCATTTTCTCTCCACCTAAAGCTATTTTTGTTTTATTGGAATATGTTACTGCTCCAAACTCAAAAACCTCTGATGCCCCTGGAATGTCTGTAATACTATTAGCTAGTCCTCCTCCTGTGCAAGATTCCATTATAGCTATTGTTTGATTGGATTTTTTTAGTTTTGCAATTAGTTCTTTTATCTTTTCATAATTAATTTCTTTCATTTCTTGTTCCACCTCAACTCTTAACCGATATTATATCATAACGGAGTCTCTTGGCAATCTATTACTAGCAAAAGGCAGATGCCAGATCTGCCTCTACAATATGTTTTATTTCTGTGTTGCTATTAAAAAATTATATTTATTCGCATGCCTTATCTCATCTGTCATTATAGACATAAGTAAAGTATAGCTTTTTTCATCTGGCATAGCCCCCATTATTTTTCTATATTTTTTAACTGCTTCTAGTTCCCCAAACAAAGCTTCCTCTAATCGTTCTGCATGAATTGCTACTGGAGTCTCCTCCATAGGCAACACATCAGATTCTACCATATTTCCAGTAAACTCATAATATAAATTTCTTAAAATCTGATTATGCCTTCTCTCATCGTTTCTAATACTTGTAATTATATCCTTCTCTTTTTCATTCTGTGCCGTTTTAATCAACTCATCATAAAACATTTCATCTTCTTTTTCATCTGCCACTGATTGTTTTATTAAGTCTAGTGCTTGTTCAAATGTTATAATTTCCTCACTTAATTGGTTCTCATTCTCATTTCTCCAGGTTCTTTGATGATTGTAGTACTGATTATACATATCATAATATGAATACATTTGTTTATACCTCCTATATCATAAACATATGCATCTCCATTAACTATTGTCACTCTATCTTATAATAGCAAAACAAAAAGCGAAAATTTGGAATCTCCAAACTTCGCCTTTTGTTTTACTCGATGAATCAAAAGTGTAACACTGTAACAACGAACTGCGCTAAATCACGACAAATGGATCCACTCTATCCCAGTCGCCAGAGTTTTTGCGAAGCCGCACATCACCAGCCTGACAATGTTTCCCTCCATTAACCTCTGAGCCGCTACCCTTCCAGAAATTACCTAAAACATCTTTAAACACTTTAGACGTTGTTCCGATAGCATGCAAGATTCCTCCAAGTTTAGTTCTTGGATTTTTGGACTCGGAATATTTACCAATTTCCGAAGAATCTACGAAAACCTCGTATGGTTTTGCCTCTTTATCAACCAGAAGTCTATAAAGATACAAAAACCAATGGTGTGGTGTTGCGATTTTGCTTCCATTGGCTGGATCCACTGCCGTAGCTATTTCCTCCAGCCTATCTAAGGTCTTTCTGTCTCGCGGATTTAGATCTTCCAATGCAACATTAGTTGCATTGACTAATGTCCAAAAACCACCAGCTTCAGGCCTGTTACGCATGGCTTCATTGATCCGAGCCTTGCCTTCCCATTCTTCTGGCATCGTCGTAGTCCAGGTGTCTAGAAAACCGTAATTGAGGTCGTAAGTTGATATCCACACAAGTTTACGATTGCTCGTAATATTTGTGCAGTAATATCTGCCGTCCTCCATAATGATCTTGCTATACCCTTTCAGTTCGTACGGCTGCACATTTGCAAATTTTGCATATAGTACAACCTCTCCGTTTACTACCTCACTCCGGCAAAATTCTCCTCCGGAATGTAACTTCGCTGTTGCCAACACTTTTTCCATGGTGCCCTCCTATGAGTATTATTATTTGGAACTCGTGAGTTCCTTTAATTATTATTATATCATACTTTTATGTACACTTCAATTATGCATATAAAAGGCAGGTCCTATGGTTAAAAGTTAAACCAAACACCTGCCTAATATTCGCCATTTATGCTTTTTTAGCCATTTCTGCAATTTCTGCAAAGGCTTTACTATCACTTACTGCAAGTTCTGCTAACATTTTTCTGTTTATGTTGATATTAGCTTTTTTCATTCCTGCTATTAGCTTGCTATATGTTAATCCATTTTGTCTTGCTCCTGCATTTATCCTTGTAATCCATAGTCTTCTAAAGTCTCTTTTTCTATCTTTTCTTCCTACATAAGCATATGATAATGACTTTAAAACTGCTTGTTTAGCATTTCTAAATCTGATGCTTTTTGCTCCAAAATATCCTTTAGCTCTTTTTAATACTTTTTTATGTTTTTTTCTCGTTATTCTTCCTGATTTTACTCTTGCCATTTATATTGACTCCTTCCTTACTCTCTTCTCTTTACCCATAAGGTAATAACTTTTTGATTGTTGCTTCACATGATTTATCAGCATAAGCATCTTGAACTTTTCCTGTCTTTCTCTGTCTTCTAGTTTTGTTTGCAAAAAGATGCTTTCTATTTGATTTTGTTCTTTTAACTTTACCCGTAGCTGTATACGAATATCTTTTCTTAGCTGCTTTGTTTGTTTTTAACTTTGGCATTATTGTTTCCTCCCTTTACTGAAATAGTACTAATTTTCTTTACTTTTTTATTTTAACGGTGCAAGTATTAAAAACATGTTTTTACCTTCTAGTTTTGCTGATTTTTCAACAGTACTTACTTCTTCTAGTTCTTCCACAAATTTGTTTAATACCGCTTCTCCTAGTTTAGCATGATTTAATTCTCTCCCTCTAAACCTAACTGTTACTTTAACTTTGTCACCACTTTCTAAAAATTTTCTTGCATTTTTTGCTTTGAAACTGAAATCATGATCCTCGATATTTGGAGTTACCCTGATTTCTTTTAACTGAGCTACTGTCTGCTTCTTTTTAGATTCCTTTTCTCTTTTTGATTGCTCAAATTTAAATTTCCCATAATCCATGATTTTACAAACTGGATTACTAACATTCCCAGAAACTAATACTAAATCCTTAGATTTACTCATAGCCATATCTATGGCTTCACTGGTAGACATTGTACCCAGTTGTGTTCCGCTTTCATCAATTACTTGAACTTCTTTTACTCTTATTTGTTCATTAATTAATAAATCTTGTTTTATGCAAATCACTCTCCTCTAACATCACGATTTTTATCGCAAATAAAAAAACTTTTTCTTCAAGAAAAAGCCATCCATTATATACAAACATAAATTTAAAACTTATATTTTACCTTAGATATATTAATCATATTAAGGTGGAAGTGGATACTTCTTCTTTAATCTTTATCTATATTACTCTAGATTTTTTAAAAAGTCAAGTGTTTTTGTTGACTTTTATAGTTTTCTATATTAAAATATTGGGGTGCTAATAATTTAGTCTATATACTTAGATGGATATTACCCGGTAGCCTACTTATGTATTTAGAGTAAATTTATATAAAACTATATTAAACAAATAAGGATTTGTTCCAAGGAGGAAAAAATGAACAATAAGACATACATGGCTAATAAAGCAAATGTAGAAAGTAAGTGGTATATATTAGACGCTACAGGAAAACCATTAGGTAGAGTAGCTGCAGAAGCTGCTAAATTATTAAGAGGAAAACACAAAACAACTTTTACACCTCATGTAGATACAGGAGATCATGTAATAATACTAAACTGTAAAGATACCGTTCTAACAGGTAAAAAGTTAGATCAAAAACTATATAGACGTCACTCAGGTTATGTTGGAGGTATGAAAGAAACTCCTGCTAGAGTAATGTTAGAGCAAAGACCTGATCATGCTATGATGCTTGCTGTAAAAGGAATGCTTCCACACAATAGATTAGGAAGAAAAATGCTAACTAAGTTAAGAGTATATAGCGGAAGCGAGCATGAAAATCAAGCTCAAAATCCAGAAGTATGGGAGGTAAAATAGTATGCCAGCAAAGAAAAAAGATACTGTAATGTTTTACGGTACAGGAAGAAGAAAAAAGTCAATCGCTAGAGTAAGATTAGTAAGTGGTAGTGGTAAAATCACTGTTAACAAACAAACTATTGATGAGTATTTTGGATTAGAAACATTAAAAGTTATTATAAGACAACCGCTAGTAGCAACTAACACTTTAGATAAATATGATGTTATCTGTAAAGTAATTGGTGGAGGAATAAGCGGTCAAGCAGGAGCTATAAGACATGGTGTAGCAAGAGCATTAATAGAAGCAAATGCAGAATACAGACCAACACTTAAAGCAGCAGGATTCTTAACAAGAGATGCTAGAATGAAAGAAAGAAAAAAATACGGTCTTAAAAAGGCTAGAAAAGCTCCACAATTCTCTAAAAGATAGTTACACACGATTTTCGATACCAGTCGGAAATTTTACAGAAAAGCTACATTCGCTACAGCGAGTAGCTTTTTTCTTTTCGTTTTTTCCATAAATATCCTCTCCGTTTGTATGAATTTTTACTGATATGTCACACACAAGACACCCGTATGACCCACTTTTATATTAGGTCTATAGTAGCAATTAGCTCGTCAATCCTCTTATGTGAATATGTAACCTATTTACAAATGCAGACATTTTTTAACTATTAATTTTATAGCAAATACCAGCGTGTGTTAATACATACCTTTCTTCTAAACTAAGATTAGTAAAATCTATAATACCCTCTAAAAACTCTTCTATCGGATATTGCGTATGAATCTCAGAACCTCCATAATACGCATTACTTAATTTTTCTATAGCATAGCTAAACTGGCTAGGGACTTCTACGTTATCAGGTATCTCTTCTAATTCCTCATAACTCTGAATCTCTGTAAATATCATGTTCTGTAAATTTTCTTTTATATCTTTTATTACATCAAGTAGTTTTTGGCGATAACATTCTAGTATCTTTTGATTCTGCTTATCTTCACTATTAATTGTAAATGCCATTTTAAGGTCATCTAATATCCAAGTATAGTAATCGTTGTTTGCCCTTATTTTAACTTCCGTTTTTAATATTTCTATTTGTTCAAGTGGTTCTTCTGATGTAACTATAACTCGCTTTCTATTCTCTGTAGCAAATTTTTCATATATTACATCAATTTGTTTTGATATAGTATTTAAATACATATATCTTGATTTAATAAACTCTTTTAATTCAGAAATCCATATTGGAAAAGGAAGATCCTCTTCCCCAACAATATTAGAATAGAGTCTTACTGAAAAATCTCTACCATCTTTCCACAAATTCCTTCTATTATCGAATGGATTACTCGCAAATCTCTTTAAGCCTTTATCCTGTGGGGAATTGGGTTCATCAAGATTAACTGGATGGGCTCCAAAAGAAGCTCGAATAGTCTTAAAATAATTATTGTCGCTTTCTTTACCTATCTTGTTCTTGAAAATATTATCTGTATCTATGAATTTTTGCAAACTACCATCATCAAAGAAAACTCTATGTAACTGCTGTATTGACTCTAAAATTATATCTATACAAGAAATATATTTATATAGCTCCATACAGTTAATATCTATATCTTTATTATCGAATGTAATTTTATCTATGACTCTAGCCGATAGTCTTATCCAATCCATTGCTGAACAAACACAATTCCACTTGTTTTTTCCTTCAACATCCCCATACTTAAATAACACAAACTCATTTTCATTAACCTTATTACTAAAATTTCCTATAACTTCTAAATCCATAATGATTACTCCTACTTACAAATTATTCTATATTTCTTCTAAAATTTTGTCAATTCAATAAATATCCACGATCGCGTAAACTTGTTACGGGAAAATATTTTGCAAATTCCACCCAAGACTTGATATTACTGCTTTTATTAACTTTTTAATGTCTACCCATAAAGTATGCATCCTAAAGCACTTCTCAATCC
>WQVL01000026.1 GCA_009785865.1 Oscillospiraceae bacterium
TGTATAGTTTCATTCTTTCAACTAATTTCTTTTGCCAATCATCTTCTCTTCTTACTGCTTCAAACACAAAATGAATTGATTTACTTGCTTTAGTTAGTTTTACTCCTGCCGCTGGCTTAAATATCTTTCCTAGTTTCTTAGCTGTGATTGCTGGCTTTATAGAATAAATATCAAATGCTTTTACTTTTCTTAAATATGCAATGATAATTTGGTTTCCAGCTAATCTTTTCTTAATCATAACTACTGGTTTTGTATTATCTGATTGTTGCCATTTACATTCTATTTCCCTTGAACTAAGAATATATTTCCCCATCTTCTCTAAACAATATACTCTATAAATACATTTACCTTCTTCAGATGTAAAATAGTATCTCGTTAGTATTTTTGATTTAACTAACTGCTCTAATTTATTATTTAATTTATCTTGAGATTTAATCTCCGATCCTTGATGCTGAAGAATTTGGTATATCTGCCTTGATGTCATAAACTCAAAATCATTTATTAATTCTACTATTTTAAAATGTATATCGGCAATATGTCCTATATCAATTTTACGTATTATTTGATTCATAGACACATATCCGTCTTTACCGTCAAAAGTCTTTACTTCCCCTTCTTTTATTGCGAATGGAGATATTTCGGTTTTAATTTGATTATCTTCTACCATAGTTAATCACTTGTCCTTTCTAAATTCAATTAAATTTATACTAGTAAATATAAATATGCCCTAATAGGCACTTTAATTTTATGCCTATTTTTTACAAATGTCAATAGGAATCTATGGTTAGTTTCTTAACAAACTTTTTACTTCATTTGCCTTTAAATATCGCCACTGTCCTAATTTCAATCCTTGTAGGTCCATGTTCCCTATTTTACTTCGATGTAAAGCTAATACACTTTTATCTAATGCTTCTAGCATTTTTCTTACTTGTCTGTTTTTTCCTTCATGTATTGTAATTTCTATTCTAGTCTTTTTTGTCTCAGGATCATACTTTAATATTCTTACATTTGCTTTGCTTGTAACAAATGCTCCAATGTCTACTCCATTTTTTAGTTTCTCTACTTCACCTGCGCTGATCTCTCCCTTTATTGTTACATTATATGTTTTTGTAATCTCATGCTTGGGGTGTGTAATTTTATATATAAAATCACCATCATCTGTCAAAATGAGTGCTCCCGATGTATACATATCTAACCTTCCGCACAGGAATTAGTCTAGTCTGCATTTTTTCTTTGACAGAACCAACATGATTCTCTTCTACTATCAAATCTAAAACTGTATTTCTTCCAAATTGATCTTTCACTGTTGTTACATAATCAATTGGCTTATTTAGTAATATATATGTATGTTTCTTATCTTCACTATTTGTAATTTCTTTACCATCAAATATAACAACATCTTTATCAGGGTCAACTTTTGTCCCTAACTCGGTTACAGTTTTTCCATTAACACGGACTTTACCTGATAATATAAGTTCTTCACATTTCCTTCTAGATGCAACTCCTGCATTTGATAGATATTTTTGTAAGCGAATTAACTCCTTCTCTTCTATCATATCTTGTCCTTTCATTTTAGCTTTTCTACCCTTTATCTAGCTGCTGTACTATCTCGTCAAAATACTCTGGTAAGGCTGCCTTAAATTTCATTTCTTTTCCTGTCTTTGGATGTACAAATGTTAATTCAGAACTATGTAACATCTGCCCTTTCACACTAAAAGGATTTTTTCCATTTGAATAAGTGCTATCTCCTACTACTGGGAATCCGATTTCTGCCATATGCACTCTTATTTGATGTGTTCTCCCTGTTTTAATCTTTAATTCTATTAGAGTGAATTCCTGATATTTCTTTATTACTTTAAAATCTGTTATTGCTTCTTTCCCATCTCTGTTAACTGACATCTTTTTTCTATCTTTATTGCTTCTGCCTATTGGCATATTAATAGTCCCGTTCGTTCTCACGAATAACCCCACGTACAAGTGCTATATATGTTTTTTCTACAGCTCTATCTTTTATCTGTTCACTTATATTTACATGTGCTATATCATTTTTAGCAACTATAATTAAACCTGATGTATCCTTATCTAATCTGTGTATTATACCTGGTCTTAGCTTGCCTCCGATTCCAGATAGGCTATCAGCGCACATCGCCATTACTGCATTTGCCAATGTTCCATCTTCATTTCCATTCCCGAGGATGCACTACCATTCCTTTTTCTTTATCTATAACTAAAATATCGTCATCTTCGTAAACTACATTTAGTGCTATATCTTGTGGTTTCATATCCACTTCTTCAATAACTTCTTCCTCAATTGTAATTTTGTCATTAAAAACAAGTGTGTATGATGGTTTTACTTTTTGCTCATTTACAAGAATTTTTCCGTTTGCAAGCATTCTTTGCACAGCTACTCTTGTAAGATGAACTTCCACCTCACAAATATACTTATCTATTCTTTTTCTCTCATCGTCTTCTACTATGTATTTTCTCATCTGCTTTCCTCTCTTTTATATGAGTTCTCTTTTATTCGGTCTTAATATTTGTATCATAATTAATACCGTCCCAATTACTATGCATATATCTGCAAAATTAAAAATTGGGTAACTAAATAGCGGGTTAATGTCTATATAATCTACTACAAAGCCTCTAAAAATTCTATCTATCAGATTACTTAAGCCTCCACCTAAAACTAAAGTTAATCCGGACTATAGTAGGCTTACTCAATTTCTCTTTTTTAATTATTACAAACCTAATTAATATCGCTATAATTATTATATTAAGTACAATAATTGGAATTGTTCCATCAGCTCCTAATCCAAAAGCAGCTCCTGTATTTTCCACGTACGTTAAGTCAAGTACTCCTTCTATAACACTAATGCTTGCTCTGTATAAGTGTCTTATAATTAGAAATTTAATTATTTGATCAATAATTATTAAGTCAAATATCCCCGCTGTCATCCATAAGTACTTCTTGTTCTTCATACTCATCACCATTACTAAATAACCTTTCATATATTACAAATCTACCATCATTATAAATTAACATATATCTGTCTGGTGTTTGATTTATGAACATTCTCAATCTTGCATTTGAAAACATAAGAAGATGTGTTATTCCATAGTCGTCAAATAATTCCTCTATGTTATCTACTCTAAGTCCAGATATGTTAATGAAGTCTTTAAATACTGTTGTCCCTGGGTTAAACTCTGGAGCATATAAGTCTGCTCTAGAATCTATAAATACTGGGATTCTTCTATATATTAGATAAGCTCCATAATTATATTCATTGTATAATCGTATATTCTCTATATCCAGATTCTCTAATATAAAATCAGCTGCTTGCACGGGATAGAGATGTTCATTTACAAATGCTTCCCCTATTTTCGGTCTATATATTTCAAATGATATTAGTAATACGACTATGAGAATCACGCTGCTTCCCGCAAGTTTTGTGAAAAATTTTTCTAGTTTTTCAGGTCCCTTCGGATCATATTTTTTAAACATATCATTTATCAGTCTGATTAATATAAATACAGTTATTATGAGAAATAGCGATTCTTGTCTTCTGCTATAGAAAGTCAAGACAACTAATCCAGACAGCATAAACAAATCACATAACCTTATCTTCGTATCCGTAAATATTAATATGGCTAAAAATAACATAAGTGCAATAATAAAGTTTAGATTATGGATTAGTGTTAATGGTAAATGTTCATGAATATACTGTGTGGTCTCTCCAAGCATTGTGTTATATAAATATGTATATGGCACCATGCCTAATGGTGTAAATAGTCCTGCTGTCAGACATAGCATCATTATTAAAATTAACCATTTTACATTATTATTTTTTGATATAACTATCTTATATGGATTTTCTTCTCTCTTCTGCTTCCCCTTTGCTAATATTTCTATTCTCTCTTTTAGCTTCTCTATCTTCTGTGAAATTAGATTACTACCTTTTCCACATTTTTCATCATATTTGGATAATTTTTTTAGCTTCCTTTTCTTTAATGCGATGCCACTGTTCCCTATTAACCTCACTATATATTCGCCTATATATGGAAGATATAAAATAAAATAAAATGGAAGTACCGCTACATGAGTATTTGCTAACATTATTGGTATTATAAATAGGCCGGATAGCATATCTTTTTTTCTTTGTTCTTAAAAACATTTCTATGCAATATATTGTAAGTACAAAGAATATGCATGTAACTAATTGTGCTCTTGCTGCTATATACCTTGTCATCATATACATGACACCTATTGTTAAAACAAGTGATAACACTCTATTATTCATGAGCTTAGCACTCGCAAAGTATATAGCAAGCCCTAATATCATACATAGTATCGCGGTTGCAATATATATCCCTGTGAAACCACCTGCACTATAAACAAAATATGTGAACACATTATATCCCCAATGCTTATATGTATATTCCAAGTCATGCCATGAAAATTGGTCTTGTCCATCTATACCATAATTTACTATATGTTCTCCAACCCTAATTGTATAAAATGTATCATTTTGAAACGCTACTGGTGTTATTACAAAGCAGAATATCATAATTAATAATATAGCTAATACATTGAATTTAACCTTTGTTTTTGTGTCTTGCATGTAGGTATCTTCCCCCTTAAATTTCTATGTTTTGTTATTAGCTATATTATCACAGAAACTTTTTTCTTACAATATTAAGTTATTGTTGTTCAGTGCTTGTCTTTTACTTTAATTTTGATATAATGAATGAAAGGAGAGGTTTTCGTTATGCTATTAAAAACTATTACATTTAATATGTGTCATCGGTGAAGGTCTAGATGGCAAAATAGATGTCAAAAGGCAAGCTGTATTGCTTGAAAAATATAAACCTGACATTATATTTCTTCAGGAAATAGATATGTATACAAGGCGAGCTTACTTTAAAAATCAGATATATTCTTTCAGCAAATATGCACGCTTACTTTACAGGTCTATGGGAACAAGTATTAAATACAATGAAGGCTTCTATGGTGATGGAATTTTATCTAGATTCCCAATTGAGTATTCGGTTAACTTCTTATCTCCTTTAATTTACAAAGATAGTGAACAAAGAAGTCATTTATGTAATAAAGTTTTCATTGGTACTACAAAACTAAACCTATATTCTGTCCATCTTTCAACTTATGAAGACGAAAGATTACTAGCTTGTCAAGAGCTTCTCGATATCACTAATAATATTCCAAATAATGAAAAAATTATTATAGCTGGAGATTTTAATGCCGGAATTTCAAAAGAAGGAAAGCATAAGTACTCTTTCAAAGAGCAAGACGAATATAAAGAATATGAAATTCTAAAAGGGAGATTCAATAAAGTTGAAAACACTGACCCTACTTGGTTTGCAGGAGACCAAAAACGGATGCATTGATACATTCTTCTATTCTAAAAATTTAGAACTATCTAGGTTTGAAACAATTGAAACTGATTATTCAGATCACTACCCTGTTTATGCTGAATTCATAATTTAAATTATCACAGATAGACCTCATTGAATTTTATTGCTTTTGAGTATCTTACAGTTAGATTCTAAACTTATAACTTATAACTTATAACTTATAATAGCAAAAGGCTGTATCTAAACCAAATTAGATACAGCCTTTTTGAGTGATGTTGCTCAGAATCCATAATCACCGATCCCACCACGGCCTTTCCGTATATACACTAGTCGTGGTGTTAGCATCCGGGTTATTGGATCGCTTTTTAGCCTTTTTGGTTTCCCAATCCACGGCGGGATTCTTCATCCGAGCTTGCTTAGCTTGCTTGGCACTAACTCTTGCAGCTAGCTTTCTTGCGTCACGTGCTTTCCTCTTTTTTGGCATGCTATTCACTCCTCTTGAGAATTTGTACATTCATACAAAAACTTCTTGTATGCTGTGCATTCTTTAGATTATATATTATTTCCTAGCAAAACACAATGCTTAACATAAAATTTATCTTCTCTTTTTCCCATACCTGTAATTGACATTTGACTAGGCAAATTTGTAAATTTACGTAAAATATGGTATAATGTTATTGTTAAGGCAATCGCCTTTTAACATAGAAACGCTCCACTTTTGTAACACTTTCTATGCAACCTGGGTTATAGTCTTAATGAAGTTATAACCCGGTGAATACATTATTATACGCCCTAAGTAAGGGTACAAAAAAGGAGACTTACGATGGAAAACAAGATGCTGGAAACAAGTACGTTAGCGGGGTTACTATTAGTAGTGGGAGTTTTGGCAGCGATAATCCTTGGAATGTTTTTTGCAGTCCGCCAATCCCCCCATATTGAGTTTCGACACACCGTCACCGTTGTCAACGAATCCAACGTGAGATTCTATGCAGAATCACGCTGGGGAAGGCGAGCAGTTGAAATCGGAACAACAGAAAGAATTCATTGGCTCCCACACCGCAATACAAGAAACACAATTGATCTAAGAGGTTGGTGTCCGGAACAAGACATCACAATGGACCTAGTGCTTCTATTTGACATGTGTGCTAGTAGAAGGCTAACGTTCTACGACACTCGGTACCGCCTATGGCGTGCTTTCGACACACACGTCAAGCATCACACATACCTCACCGCTGAGGTGGATGTGCGTATTAACTGGCGAGGTAACGTTTTTATAACGGTTACCGAAAACCCTGATGCCATAACAACATCGTAACAAAAAGGAGGGTGGCCTAGAGATTAATCCTAGGCTACTCTCCTTTTCCTTGAGTCAAGTCTGTTTTTTTACAATTAACGATAGCACGGTCCACATTTGCGGTTTTTCATTTTCTATTTTATTCTCCAACAAAATTACAATGTCAATCTATTCTCCATAATTGAAACTTCCCTGTAATCTCATCTATATCTTTAGCATCACCATATAATACCGCTCCAAGATATTCTAACTGCTGTTCTTCTTTTTCTTCCATCGCTTTTACTAACTCCTCATCATGAGCTGTTGTTAGCATTTCTTTTGGGTAATCAACTACTAATATATTTGGATTTTGCTTTGCTGTTTCTATTGCTTGTCTTACTTTACCCATTTTCACCTTTGTTATAATGAATGGGTACTTTGATATCCCTACATGATTTACTCCAGATTTATCCTTTATATTAGCTTGTCCCATTATATCTTTATCTGCATATGCTCCTATTGATATTGCTAAATGTCCTATCACATTTAACGCTATTGATGGCTCTACATTGGAGCCTATAACTCCAACTATCTTTTTTTCTTTATAATTATAATCCATAATTCTACTCCTTTATTTTATACTTCAATTTCATTTAAATAAAGGAGGTTTTTACTGTGCTTGTGTTTCTAAAATAGCCCACAATTCTCCACCATGCTTATTCCTAGGATATCTCATTTTACACCTCCTGGCATTTTTAATGTTTCTTAGAAAAAACAGAGTATTATTCCAACTCTGTTTTAACTTCTAAATATAACTTCATTTATATTGCTTCTGCAGTTACATCAGTTTCTTCTGATTCTTTTTTGTCTATTACTTCTAAGCTACTTACTGAAACTTCATATGCTACTCTTTGTTCTACTTTCTCATCATCTATTTTCTTTTCATATATTCTAGATTGTACTCTTCCTGATATCTTTACTTCTGTTCCAACAGGCATGTTTTCACAAAATCTTGCGTTTCTTCCCCATGCTATGCATGGTATGTAATCTGACTTATTGTATGCTCTGTTTACAGCTAATAATATATCTGAAATTTCTCTACCAAAAGGTGTTTTTCTATATATCGGTTTCTTACAAATGTATCCTTTTAATATTACTTCATTTGATGCTTTTGGTCTCTCTTCTTTGTCGTCACCGTCTTCTACTTCTTCTACATCTTCTCTAATGTCTTTTGCAAAAACAGTAAGTACTAATCTGTTTCTTTCATTATCATAACTGTTATATGATCTAAATTGCCCTTCAACAAATACTTTTCTTCCAATAGTCAAGTCAAAATTTGCAATTATTCTTTCAGATATTGTAACAGGAATGATATCTTCGTTCCCACTTAGTCTTGGTACTTCCAAGTCAAACACATAGAAACTTTCTCCATAAATTTCATGACTAAATCTTTTATCACTTGTAACTTTTCCTACTAATACTAAGTAGTTATTCTCCGTATAATTTGTAACCAACTTACTTCCTCCCTTTTAATAATGTACATATCATAGTGCACATTATATAAGTATCTTATTCATATCGTTTATGCTTTAGAATAGTTTTTATAACTTTAACAATACTATTATACTACGTTTTAAGGGTTTTGTCTACATAAAATGGCAATTTTAACTATATTTACTACTCCCCATTTTAGTACCAAAATTTGAGGAAACTCTGACTAGAGCTCACTTCAGTTAGTTCATTATTATGATATGTTTTACTTCTTAATTTCTAAAACCTTATATTGTGCTATTCCTACTGGTGTTTTTGCTTCAACAATTTCATTCTTTTTAGCACCTAAAAGTGCTGAACCAATTGGAGACTCATTTGATATTTTATTATTAGCTAAGTCCACTTCTGTTGACCCAACTATTGTATATACAGACTCTTCATTGTATTCCATGTCTAGTACTTTAACTTTATTCCCAACCTGAACTGTTTTTGTGTCAATTTCAGATTCATCTATAATCCTTGCATACCTTAACTTATTTTCTAATTCTGCTATTTTCATTTCATTTGCAGCTTGTGCATTTTTTGCTTCGTCATATTCAGAATTTTCGGATAAATCTCCAAATCCTAGGGCAATTTTTATTCTTTCAGAAATTTCAGTTCTTTTTTCTGTTTTTAAAAACTCAACTTCCGCTTCCAATTTTTCATACCCTTCTTTTGTCAACAACACTTCTTTTTCTTCCATTTTAAAGCACTCCTTTAATCATTTTGTTCATAGATAATACTATTTTTGTCCCCTTCAATAAAAAAACTTGAAGAGTCTTCAAATATTTTTACTTATACATTATTTTACATATATTACTTTACTATTTGGTTTTTGTCAAGTAATATTCTTGCTCATCAACAACCCCATAGCTTCCTATCAGGCTTATAACCTCTATTTCATCTCTTTTCATAATTTCTCTTATATTGTCAAATTTAGAGTTTCCTTGTAGGTCTTTCAGCATCTCTTTTCCTAATGATTTTCCTATTCCACTTTCAAAAGCTTCCTCTACAATTTTTGCTTCATATATTATATTATCATTAAATTTATCTAGCTCATATTCACTCGGAATTTTTATTCTATAATTATTGATATTAATCCCATTAAATCTTTTTGACTTAATACTGATTGCACTATTGGTATTAATGACTACACATTTATCCGGCAAAGTATACTTGTTAATTCCTTCCTCTTCGAATCCTGTGTTTATAATTATATCGGATCTTAATAAAGCTTTTCTTTTATTATTGGATAGTTTTATAAGTATTCCTTTTTCTTCATATAAGTATGCTTCTAATTTTTTAAATTTTTGAATATTATTTGTTATAATATTTAAACCTTTTGCATTTTGAGCAAGTAGCACCATATTTTCTATTCCTAAATCATCATTTTCGTCCGTTAAAACAGATATCTCTAATGTCTCTATCGGTGTCTTTTGCCTCTTTGCCACATATTGAATTACATCATATATTAAATAATTAAATAAGAGCCTTCCATCTAATATATTGATGTTTGCTTCATGTAGTTTATTTACCAATATCTCTATTTCTTTTAAACATTCAGATAAAACAATAGCTGAAACATTATTGTGAGTTAATGTTCTAACTAACTTCTTAGCTACTTTTCCTATCTTTTTATCAGATACCTTAATCTTTTCATTAATATGAACGCAAACTACTTTCTTCTCTCCCATGTTGCTTACTTGTATTTTGCTAAAAAATTGTTTGCGTTCATTCTTCATTACATACCAAACCATAACATATTATATTGCGTTCATTTATAATTTAGAATCACAATATTTATCTTCTATAATTTGAATCGCATCTTTTTCATTAATCTCCGTTACTTCACTCTCATTACGATATTTTAACTCAACAATATTTTCTTCTGCCTTACGTCCAACTGTAATTCTTACTGGAATTCCGATTAACTCCATATCATTGAACTTAACCCCTGCTCTTTCATTTCGGTCATCTAAAATAACATCAATATTAGCTTTTTCAAAATCTTCATATAACTTTGTACCTAAATCCATTTGCTTTTCATTTTTAGTATCGATTACCACTATCGCCACTTTAAATGGAGCTATACTATATGGCCAAATTATACCTTTATCGTCACTATTTTGCTCAATGATTGAAACCATACATCTGCCTGGACCAATACCATAACTACCCATCACAATCGGTTTTAGCTCATTATTTTGATCTAAGTATTTAACATCATAGCTTTCAGCATATTTTGCTCCTAGCTTAAAAGTATTACCGATTTCGATACCTTTCTTAAAATGTAATTTACCGTTACAGTCCGGACAGTTATCTCCCTCTTTAACCAAACATATATCAGCTTTATAATCATATTTGAAATTGTCTATATTAGCATTTATATAATGATAATCTTTTTTATTGGCTCCAACAACAAAGTTTCTAAGCTTCAAAATATTTTCATCTACAACTATTTTTACGCCTTCTTTTACATCTAAACCAATTGGTCCAGTAAACCCAGGAACACTGTTAGAATTTTCAAGGATTTCTTCTTCGGTAGCCAGCTCTATTTCTTTGGCACCTAATATCTTGCCTAATTTAGTAATATTAACTTCTCTCTCTCCTGGAACAAAACAAATACAAAGTTTACCATCAGCATTAAACATTAATGCTTTTACTAATTTGTGCATATCTTGTTTTAAGAATTCACCAACATCTTCAATGGTTTTACAATTAGGAGTATACACTTCCTCATATTCAAGTTTGCTATCCTTATCTTCTTCTTGTTCATTGGTAAGTGGTGTTATCTCTACATTAGTAGCATAATCACAGTTATCACAAAGTACTAAAGTGTCTTCTCCGATATCAGCAATCGCTTGAAACTCTTCTGATAGTATTCCTCCCATCATCCCAGTATCAGCAGTTATTATTTTATAATCAATGCCCATTTCATCAAAACAGTTTTTGTAAGCATCAAACATCTTTTGGTAAGATACATCTAGACCATCTAAATCTTTATCAAATGAATAAGCATCTTTCATAATAAATTCTCTTACTCTAATAAGTCCAAACCTTGGTCTTGCTTCATCCCTAAACTTATTTTGAAATTGATATAAGTTAAATGGTAAATCTTTGTGTGATTGGGCACCATATGAAGCAGCAATTAAAAATAGCTCTTCATGAGTTGGTCCTAAAACATATGGTTTATCAAATCGATCTTTCAAGGTAAATACACTATTACCAAATGCTTCTTTTCTTCCAGATCTAACATAATAGTCTTCAGCAACAAGTGCTGGCATTAAAACTTCTGTGCTATCCGCTTTATTCATATGTTTTCGGATAATATTTTCGATATTTTTAAGTACTTTAAATCCTAGTGGCAAATACATATAAATCCCTGCCGAGTTTTTCCTAATCATACCGCTTCTAACGAGGAGATTACCACTTTTACTTTCTTCTTCTTTTGCATCTTCTCTTATCGTATAAAAATACGAATTATTAATTTTCATAATTTTTACCTCCAAATATATTTTCTGTTATCCTTTATTCTTCTCCTTCATGTTCCCTTTCGGGAGTAGGAGCCTCGGAGGTTTCTACAATTTCATCTATTACAATTTGTTCATTCTCATCTATTCTATACTTTGGTAATTCTGGCAATTCTTCTAAAGATGAAATTCCAAATGCCTTTAAAAACTCTTCTGTAGTCCTATACCCCGTTGGTTTTCCAGGCAAGTCTAATTTCCCTGCATCTTCTATGAGTTCATATTCTAACAATCTATAGATGGTTCCGTCAGAATTTACTCCTCTGATTTGTTCTATCTCACTTCTCGTAATTTTAGGATTATATGCAATTATAGATAAAGTTTCCATCGCAGCATTAGAAAGGGTAGGTTTGTTCCTACTATCAAATAAAGGATATATATACTCATAATATTCTTTCTTAGTACATAGCTGATATCCACTTTCTACTTTTATAATCTCTATTCCCCTATTTTGCATCTCAAATGATGCTTTCATGTTTTGAAGAATACTGTCTATATCCTCATATGAAAGGTCAAATATTGCCATCAATTCTTTTACTTCAACTACTCTACCACTTGAAAATAAAATGGCTTCTATAATTGGTTTTATCTGTTCTATTTCCACTTCAAGTCTTTCTCCTAACCCAAATTTCTTCATTTCAATGATTTTATTATATTTCCCTACAACTGTCAACATATTTAGAGGTTCTATATAGGCTGTATTTTTGATTTTTTATGTAAAATATGGTATATTTATATATAGTAACGAGTTCGTTTGTTACTAATAAAACTTAGGAGGTGTCTATGGACGACATCAAACAGCCGCCTGTAGAGGAACGGCTAAAGGAAGTTACATCGAACGCCCCGGTGAATGCAATTTTACAATTGTATTTCACCAACCAAGATGCTAAACCGCATCTTGCTCTTGCAGCGCTCTTCAAGCCTTCGGTAAACGAAGAGCTTCTCGCCATGGTAGTAAGTGTGGCGGACGATGAAGAACTCTGCGCGGAATTAGCAACGCATTACTTAAATGCATCCTAATTCCTAAAGTTTTGGCTGGTTACGACACATTACTGTAACCAGCTTTTTATATGCTATTAAACCTTAACTAACTAAATTTGACATTATATATCTGCTATGCTAATATGAACTTTAGAGGTGTAATATTATGGATACAGATAAGAAACCTGAAGAGATTGAAATTGTAACTGGAGATGGTTCAGAGCTTGAGCTTTCCCCTGTATTTGAGCACTTAGTTGCTCTAAAACCTAAGCCTAAAAATGAAGATGAAAAAAAGAAACCAATAATAATTCCTGAAGTTACGAAAAAGGAAAGTAAAACTCCTGATGAACAGGTTGACAATAACTAATATCTTTCTACAATTATTTTAATATAATTGTAACTTAGTTCTTCCTTCCTACATAATATATATAAACAGAAATAGGAGGAGGCTAATATATGGAAGATAAACGAGGTTGTGGACCTGACTGCGGACGTGGTTGCGGTTGTGGATGCCGGAGGAGGATTCTTAGGTAATCTATTCGGCGGAGATAATTCAATGATGATAATTGTAATAATAGTTATATTATTTGCATGTTCAGGATTTGGAGATTGTTGTTAAGTACTTATAAGTACTTCAGTAAATACGTCATAAGTAATTAAGGCGCCTGATTTAGGCGCCTTTTAAATATAACTAACTATAATAAGTATAAGTATTGCAAGTGTTTCAATTTTTTCTTTTTTTATTTTCTTTTTTATTAGCTATTTCTAAGCTCACACTTTTCCCCTTTATTTGTTTGTTCTTCATTCCCACCATTACATCTTCGATATATTCTTTCGGAATTTCTGCAAAAGAATATTTCTCTAAAAGATTGATTTTTCCAATCTCTTCTCCAGATATTCCAGTATTTCCAGCTATACTTCCAATTATATCTTTAGCTTTAATCTGATCCATTTTACCTAAGTTAATAAATACTTCTACCATTCCATTTTTATCTTGCACTATATCTGAATTTAATGTCTGAATTGTATCTGCTGTAGTCCCTTCCATCTTCATTGTAAGTAAAGCTTTTGCTATATCTTGACTCTCTACTCCTTCACTTTCTAATTCTTCAATTATTGATTCTTCAATATATTTATTAGTCTTTATTACATCTAATATTTGTTTTTTTATTTTCTTCTTTCTCACTTCACATACTTGCCCCACTGTAGGAAGTTTCTCTGCTTTTATTTTCGTTTTCGCAAATTTCTCAATTTCTTTTAACTTGATTTTCTCCTTGCCTACAACCATTGTAAATGCTTTTCCTGTTTTCCCTGCTCTCCCGGTTCTACCAATTCTATGAAGATAATGCTCCTTCTCTTGGGGTATATCAAAATTAATAACTATTTCCAAATCATTTACATCTATCCCTCTCGCTGCCACATCTGTTGCTACTAGTATCTGGAATTTCCCTTGTTTAAAAGCTTTCATTATTCTGTCTCTTTGTACTTGTACAACGTCTCCATGTAAAGCCTCCGCAGAATATCCATTTTGCTTTAATCTTTCAATTACATCATCCACTTTTCTTTTTGTATTGCAAAAAACTACACATGAATTTGGATTATGAATTTCTATAACCCTTATTAATGTATCTATTTTCATTTTCTCTTTTAATTCATAGTATACTTGCTCAATTTTTGGAGTTGTAGTTTCTGTAGTAGAAATTTTAATATGTATAGGCTCTTTTTGATATTTCTTAGCTATACTTAATATCGCCTTAGGCATAGTAGCTGAAAATAGTAAAGTTTGTCTATCAGGATTAGCATCTTTTAATATGCTTTCCATATCTTCTTCAAATCCCATGCTAAGCATTTCGTCTGCTTCGTCAAGTACAACTATATTCACATTTTCTAATTTTATAGTTCTTCTTCTCATATGGTCCATAATCCTACCAGGTGTACCAACAACGATTTGGGCTCCTCTTTTAAGTTCTTTTATTTGGTTTTCCATAGAAGAACCACCATATACAGCACATGTTTTTATTCCTTCTGTATATTTTGCAAACTTCCTTATCTCTCCTGCCACTTGTAAAGCTAACTCTCTTGTCGGACATAATACTATGCTTTGTAACTTCTTGTCATCAGGATCTATTTTCTCTAAAATTGGTATCCCAAAAGAAGCAGTTTTACCACTACCTGTTTGTGATTGTCCAATCACATCTTTCCCATCTAAAATATTTGGCATAGCTTTAACTTGTATCTCTGTAGCATACTCATATCCTAAATCTGCTATTGCTCTTTGTACTTTTTCTGATATCTTAAATTCATTAAATTTCATTTTGCTCATTCGTTCTCTTTATCTCCATTCTAAATTTTCTTATCTCAAACTTTCTTTAAACTTCACAAAAATATGGACGGAGCTTAAATCACTTCCGTCCACATTCTCACTTCTAAATTATTATATCACATTTTCCTTGTAATTACTAGGTTTTTCTAAAATCCCCTCTATATTTATTCTGCTATGTTGTTTAAGATTTCAGCAAATGGAATTACTGGCATTCTAGATGTCTCCAGTCCACGTGTTCTTACGCTTACTTCAAGTGTTGAAATCACTTCTACTACCTCATCAAACATTCGGTCAAAAGTTCTCGACTCTTCAAATGTGACCCAAATCATACCTACTTCTGTTAGTGATATTTCACCATATATCATAAGCGAAGGATTACCTAGATAGTCACCTTCTAATATATAAAGTCTCCTACCATTCACTGTCCTTTCAACTGCATCTCTAGAATTAAATCCATGTTCTTCTCTAAATGATATTCTTAGCTCACTCATGAACATTGCAAGGTCTGAAAAAGATACCATATCATAAGTCAATATACCTTCAAAAACATCTCTCTCTCCAGAAACTATAACCGTTTGAGAACTTCGATCTAATTCAACTATCCAATCATCCGATGTTTGAAATCTCATTCCGTTTATATTATGCTGCTGCAAATCAGCTTGTGCAACACGTGGTGCTTCATCATCTCTTTCCCTATCGCCATCTCTATTTGTATCCCTTTGTTCTCCTACCGTTCTTGCTTCATCATTATCTGCACCGGATATTACTTATCAGTATAAATGCAACTAACCCGGTTACTGTTATTATTAATATAGAAATTAAAACTCCTAAAATTATTATAGTTCCACTAGATCCGTCTATTGTTCATTTTAGCCTCCCTTATATTCTCCGTTTGCTTTCCACAATTTTGGCAAAAAATGTCTAATGCTTTTAATTCTTCTCCACAAAATTTACACTTCATTATAACTTCCCCTTTCACGAATAATTAATTTAATATTTTAATCTGTCCCTTGTATATAAAAACTTTGTACAATAGATTCAAAATTACCTAATAGCAAATCAAATGCTTCGTTTTCATTCTGATATACTAACGAAAACACATGATTATCTGTGATTCCTACTAATATATATATCTGATAAGTATTATCATTATCTATATATAAATAGCTAAATAAGTTATAACTACTATTCAAATTTGCTTCTATTCCTTGGTAAACTAATTGATAGCTACTAGCATCTCCTATTATTTGATAACTTACACCATTTGCCACTTCATGTGTAGAAAGATTATTTAGTATAGGCAGTTTTTCGTCAATAATAATTTTTATAACCGCATTATTCCCAATATTGCTTAACCTAATATTATTTTCGTTTCTACTCAATCTCCATGTATTATCATATTCAAAATATATGCCATCTTGATCATGTATCCTAAATTCTAGACGCCTATTGCTAGAAACTATAAGACCTACTATTACACTAATCAGTATTAATATGAAAATCAAGATAATTACTCTTTTTTTATTCATTCTACACTACACCCTCTACTATTATTAATATTAATCCAAATCTTTCTTTTACTCTAATAGTAATGTCCTCTCTCGTAAATATAGTGGTATCTTCCACTCTTCTAGATTGAAAGTCATCTCTATATAATATCTCTGAGTATATTCTCATCAACTCTTCATTAGAAAGTAAACCATTCGTAGTATTTCTATATCTTAAAGATAATACTCCTCCTCTAGCATGTCCACTCACCAATTCGAGTCCTACAGCTGTTTCAATATTTGATATTTCTATGAAATCTCTATATACTCTCTCATTTATTGTGTTTGTTACATTAATATTACCCTGCATTATCTCACTTCTAATACTAGCAAATGAAGCATACTCGATATCGCCAAAATTCATACTGTTTAATCTTCCCGTAATATCATTGATTGTATTAATATCAAGGGCAAATGTTAAGTCACTCGCTACATGATTATTATGAGAAACATTTATCCCTATAACTTCTCCATCTAAATTCAACACCGGAGAACCACTATCTCCTATGCTAAGTGGTAAACTCATTCTTATGATTTCTTCATTATTACCTTCTAATCCTATAAACAAACCTACTTTCAAAGTTGAGGTCATCCCTAAAGAACTGCCTATTGTAACTATTGGTTCTTCACTATCTAGTTCTTGAATATTCCCAAAAACTACTGGTTCTCCTACCTCTTCTTCTAGTCTAAGTATTGCAATGTTTAAAGCAGAAGAAAATGTAATAACACCACTTATTGTATAAACTTCTCCGTCGGCAGTTATTGCAAGGAATCTGGTCGTCGCCGGCTCTAATATATTATTTAAAGTAGTATAACTAGTTAGTACTACACCTTCCCTTATAAAGAATCCATACCCATGACCAATTTCGTATGATTCGTTTGTAACACCAGATATAATTACAGTTCTATTTTTATTTTTCTCATGTATATCTTCTAAAATACTAACATCTAATTCTTCTATCAATCCATAATTTTGTCCTTCTACATTACTCGGTGTAAATTTATTAAAGGCCAATGTATTATTCCTGGTAGCTTGCCTTTCCGCAACATTAACACTTTGAAAATGCTCGTTAATATCACTAACCCATTGAGTAGTCATTCCTTCTACTCTATATGAATTGCTAGATTCTTCAAAAACTATTTCATAGTGAAGTATGGCATCTATGTACTTGTTAAACTCCGTCATTCCTCGATCAGTATATCTAATAAATATATGTTGCAAATAAACTGTTACCATATACCTACCATCTGTATGTGAAGTTATTCTAATATCTTTTATTTCATCTACTTCCATTTGGTTATTTCTCCATAATAACCATTGTACCCACAAGTCTGGTTCATGTTCATTATACCATAATAACAAATGTCCCCATAAGTCAACTCCTTCAATCATAAAGTCTATAGTCTCTCTTTCAATACCAGTCACTTCACTTAAGAAGTCCAAACCTCCAAATTCAAACCCATCTCGCAGAAAATAGATAATTTCCCTTTCAGAACCCTCTGGCTCTTCTAAACTAACAAAATATTTTAATGTATCCATAAAATCATAGTTTTCAAGATTCACTATTTCATTAGTCATATTTCGCGCAACATCAATTGCAGCACGTTGAGACTCCATATCAGTATTAATATAATCACCAGGTGTTAATATCATGAATTCATCTGAAGTTTTACTAGCAATCCTACTTGCAAGAAAATTTCTATTTATAGTACTATAATCAATACTAATTGGTTCAAAATTATTATTCATTATAGAATAATAACCAAAAATACTTCCTACTATTAATACAATACATATTGGTATCACAATTTTTTTCATTATCTTTACCTCTCTAATAACATTCCTGCAACAATTCCGGGCCATCTCAAGTGATAACTCCCTCGCATTATCACCATTTGCAAAATAATCTGTTAAAGCTGTTGCAAACGTTTCTGCATAGTTTGTTCTGCCATTTTCAATCATCGCTGCATATCCACCAACTTCATTTTTCAAGTCAAAAGCCGCTCTAGGTGCTAATCCATTTGCAATTCTTCTATTATTTATATTTTCTATAGCTTGTGTTGTAACTGCTTCGGAAACTAAAAAATTATTAAAATCGTTAGCAATTCGAGCAAATAGCGCAAAATCATCTATTACATGTCCTGAAACATTATGGTGCCTTAAAATTAGATAAAAATCTAAAGCATGCATCAATTCATGAATCATAATATCTTCCGGAATAGTTCCTTGTGGATGAAAGTTTGCCCTTAGACATCTGTCATAAATTAATGAAAGCCTTTCAAAATCATCAAATTTGTTTGAGTTAAATATTATTCTTGACGAAGTATTTATAAAGGTATTATGGTATCCAATTATTACTACACTAAAACTAGCATATGCATCGGGATTCTCTTCGCCAACTATAATTCCACTCACTGCAGAATCAAGAATTGTAAACCAACTTAGTCTGTCTTCAATTCTCTGAATCATACTCCTAATATAATCTCTATCCATTCCACTTATAAAAACATATTCTGCTCCCGTCTGTCTTCGCAATAATTCCATATATGGATTATAAAAGGAATCAACATTTTGATTAATTCTCCTATCATGAATACTAAAAACTTCTCTTAGTTCCATTCTCATTTCATTTAGATTAGTGGTATTACTAAGTCTAACATAGCTAAAGTCTACTGGATTAATTACTTCTACATCTTCATTAGTACCTGCTACATCTATTTCTTCATCTTCTACTTCTTCTTCACTTCTTTGTCTAAACCTATCAGGGTTTTCTTCCCTATGCGCTTGTCTTATATCTGCAAATACATAGTGCTCTGTTAAGTTACTAACTACAGCATTAACTAGCAAAAGACCTACAGCAATGCAAACACAACTCATAATTGCAGTTATAGCAATTAATATCTTATTAGTCGGTTTTTTACGAATAGTAGTATCCCCGCATCTATTGCAATATTTTGCTATTGAATTAAATTTATTACCACATTTAGTACAATACATAATCTATCTCCTCACAATAATACTTATCATATCTCAAAGAAAAACCGCACAACTCCCTTTATCAATAATAAAAAGGAAGACTGCCTTCTATTTTACTATTTGCATCTCTCGCCTTTTTTCTGCAAATATATACATTTATCTGTACTTATTATACGACTTGCATAAAAACATGTAAATATCTGCTATTTCTGTAATTATTTTTCCATCATGCTCTTTGTTACTCTAACACTAGTTTCATGTTTTGTTACATCAATATTGTTTTTAGATTACAATTATGTTTCATTTAAAAAAACGTAGAACTAATTGGATTTTGAAATCCATATAGCCCTACGCCTTGGTAGCGACGGTGTGACTCGAACACACGACCTACCGGGTATGAACCGGTTGCTCTAGCCAACTGAGCTACATCGCCATAGATTGCTTAAAAGTTAAGCATGTTTCATTATAATAAGATTATGAAACTTTGTCAATATAAACAGTAAAAAATCAACAAAAAATAGTTCAAAACGAACTATTTTTATACATATCTCTATAATTTATCTATCTCCTACGCTGTCCATCATGTCTGGAAGTCCTTGATCTCCGAATCCTCCACTTCCACCATTTCCGTTATTTCCTGATGTACTACTAGAAGCATTCCAATTATTTTTCTTATTAGAGTTTAATCCTGCAGGATCAACTTTTAATCCTTCTAAGAAATTTGCTCTTTTTTCCATTTTATTTTACCTCTTTTTTTGGTTTTCCTTTTATATTTCTCTAATGTCTCCTGAGTCAATAACCATTTCATCATTGCCAGGTCCCATTTCTTCTTGCATCTGTGGTGGTCTTGCAAGTGTTTCACCACCAGAAGTATTTCCTTTTAGTTTAGCTTTCTTCTTATATGCTGCTGCTGCAGGAGTGATAGATGCTACTGGTGAAGGTTTTCCTTTATCTTGCGAGAAGATGTCTTTCTCCATCTTTGCCATAACATCTTGGCTTTTTACTAATACCGGTATTTGCTTAGCTCCCCAGTCTTTTATCTCTTTTATTGCTGCTGCTATTCCATCTTTAGTCATATCTTTTCCTTTTTTGACACTATTAATAAGGCTTGCCAGCAAGCTATTAAATTCATATCCATCTGCTGCTTTAGCTTGATTCTCTACCTCAACTCTTACGCTTGCACCATCAGGGTTCCCATCAAACAACCCTCCAGCAAAATTAGCAGTAAAATTAGCTATCATTCCCATGGCATCTTCACCTCGCTTTTTACTAAAATACACAATTCTGTATCTATTTTAGCACAAATTACAGTAAATGTCAAATTTTTTATGTGAACTTTTAATTCATGTAATCTTTAAGTTTTCTAGATCTTGATGGATGTCTTAGTTTTCTAAGGGCTTTCGCTTCTATTTGTCTTATTCTTTCACGCGTTACCATGAACTCTCTTCCTACTTCTTCTAGTGTTCTAGCTCTTCCATCTTCTAGTCCAAATCTCAGTTTTAATACTTTAGCTTCTCTTGGTGTTAAAGTATCCATTACATCTTCTAATTGTTCTTTTAATAGCGTATATGCAGCAGAATCTTGTGGCGCTGGACTATCTTCATCTTGTATAAAGTCTCCTAAGTGACTATCATCTTCTTCTCCTATAGGTGTTTCTAAAGACACTGGATCTTGCGCTATTTTCTGTATTTCCATAACCTTCTCTACTGGAATTTCCATTTCAGATGCTATTTCTTCAGGAGATGGTTCACGTCCTAATTGTTGTAGTAAATGTCTTGAAGTACGTATTAGTTTATTTATTGTTTCTACCATATGTACTGGTATTCTTATAGTTCTTGCTTGATCTGCTATAGCTCTTGTTATTGCTTGTCTTATCCACCATGTAGCATAAGTACTAAACTTAAAGCCTTTTGTGTAGTCAAATTTTTCTACTGCTTTAATAAGCCCCATATTACCTTCTTGTATAAGGTCTAAGAAAAGCATTCCTCTTCCTACATATCTTTTCGCAATACTAACTACTAGTCTCAGATTCGATTCTGTAAGTCTCTGCTTTGCATCTTCGTCTCCTTCTAGTATTTTATTAGCTAAATCTAATTCCTCTTGGAATGTAAGCAGTGAAATCTTTCCAATTTCTCTTAAATACATTCTAACTGGATCATCAATATTAATTCCATCAAAACCGATAGAATTTATATCCTCTACTTTAATATCTTCTACTTGTTCTAATTCTTCTATATCAGGTTCTTCCATATCGTCTTTTAATATGCTTACACCAATTTCTTCAAAAGCATCAAATATTTTATCTATTTCTTCTGCATTTGTATCACCTAACTCAGTAGCAAGTTCTCCATATGTGATCTGCCCTTTTGCTTTAGCTTTTGTCAATATACTTTCAACTTTCGCACTGGCTTCATCATTTTTTGCTTCTTTTGCTGGAGTTTGAGCTTTACTATCACTTTCTTCTGCTTTAACTTCTTCTGAAGATTTTTCTTTCTTTTTAAGTGCAGCTTTTTCTTGTTTTTCTTCAGCCGCAGCTTGCAAAGAATCCGCAGTAGTTTTACTACGTTTATTGCTAGCACTTTTTGTTTCTTTTTCAGCAACAACTTCTGGTAATTCTTGTGCAGCTTTTTTCTCTTTAGCGGGCGCACTTGTCTCTTTTGTTTTTTCTTTTTTCATCTTAGTCTTTTCAGAAACTTCTTCTACCTTTTTTGCATGCTTAGTAGGCGTAACCTTTTTCTCCGCTTTTTCTTTTGCAGCAGGCTTCGCAGATTTTGTTGTAGCTTTCTTCGATTTATCAGGCACACTTGCTCCTTTTGTTTTTTTCGGAACAAGTTTTTCTGTATCTTTTGCTACTTTGCCACTTTTATTCTTTTTAGTTTCTTTAACTATTTCTTTTTTTTCTACATCTTTTTTGGCACCCATTATTATATACCTCCGTTATTACGCGAACTTACTTCTTCAATTTCTTCAGTAACAAGCTTTGAATAGTCTACAGAGAATTTACTTCGCTTATTTTTTAGCTAACTTAATAGTGATTTCTTGAAGCTCCTTCAGCAACTTCATTTCTTTTTCACTATCTAACTTTTCGTTATTCGACATATGTATTATTTCATTTCTTCTTTGTATGAGTTTTTCTTTTTCGTATATGTTTAGTACGTCCATGATCGCTTTTTCAGCATCTTTAATCTTATAGTCGTTAGCAATGACTTTAGTTAGAATACTAACAACATTATCTTCTTCACTGAAATAACTAATCATGTCACTTACATTACTGTTTCCTTTTTCTAGTTCTTCATACAATTTTTTAAGAATTTTTTGATTTTCTTGTGACTTTAAGTCGTCTGGAACTATGATATCTTTTGCTTTTTCATATGTTGTTGGCTCACTTATTAGTAATGATAATATTAATTCTTCTCTTTCTAAAATACTTTTAGAAATTTCATTGTTTTGTGGTTTTACAAGTTTTGCCTTTACATTTTTTTCTAAGATCTTACTGCCTTTGTTCTTTGAATAGCTTAGCTTGTTCACTTCTGCATATATTGCTTCTTTAGAAATATTATACTCTCTAGAAATTTTTTCTATATATATCTCTTGTTCCATTTTATTGTCTACTGTGCTTAATAGCTTTGCTATTTCATTTAAGAACTTTATTTTGTCATTAGTAGCTTCTAAATTAAGATTTCCTTTTAGCATCTTTACTTTAAATTCTACTAATGAAATTGCTTGCTCTACTAGTTTTTCGAATCTCGCATTTCCATGTCTGATTACAAACTCATCCGGGTCCTTTGCATCTTCCATTTGAAGTATTCTAACATCGACGCCTAAGTTTGTAAGTATATCTAAACCTCTTAATGACGCTTGCCTTCCTGCTTCATCCGAGTCATATGCAATTATAGCTTTTTCAGAATACTTTCTTAGTAGTCTTCCTTGCGCTTCTGTAAGTGCTGTCCCTAAAGATGCTACTACATTAGTTACACCTCTTTGATAAAGTGAAATCACGTCCATATAACCTTCTACTATTATTATTTTTTCTAGGCTATTTTTTTTAGCTACATTTAAAGCATATAGGTTTCTACTTTTGCTATATACAATATTTTCGGGTGAATTTATATATTTAGGATGAGTTTCATCTAATATCCTGCCCCCAAAAGCTATCACTCTATTTTTTATGTCTTGAATTGGAAACATTAATCTATTTCTGAATCTGTCTATATATTGACCTCTTTGATTTTTATTTACTAAACTTGAAGCTAATATTTCTTCATCAGAAAAGCCTTCTGCTTTTAAATATTTATACAGTTCGTCTATTCCATCACTGTATCCAATCAAAAATGTTTTTAATGTTTGATTTCCTAATTGCCTTTTCTTAACATACTCTTGAGCCGTCTTCGAAGTAGGTTTGTACAATTTTTCGTGATAAAAATGTGCTGCTTTCTCATTAATTTGATACACTTTTTCTTTCAAAAGCAATTTGACATTATCCTCTGCACTAGCAGTTACTGTCGGCAAGACAATACCGGCCCTATCGGCTAGCATTTCCATAGTCTCTTTAAAGTCCATGTTTTCTATTTTACTTACGAAATGTATAACATTTCCACCAACATTGCAGCCAAAGCAATGAAATATTTGTTTGTCCGGTGAAACAGAAAAAGAAGGCGTTTTTTCTTTATGGAAAGGACATACTCCAAAAAAGTTTCTACCACTTCTTTTTAAAATGACATATTGTGATATTATATCTACTATATCGGAACTATCTCTTACTTGGCCTATTAATTCATCACTATATCGCACCATTTTTTGTACCTTTCTTTGACATAATTATATTATTCGACAA
>WQVL01000027.1 GCA_009785865.1 Oscillospiraceae bacterium
AGGATTAGAATTCTTACCAATGCATAGTACAAATCTAAACTATGAATGGGTAATGTATGATGTAAGCGGACAAGTAACTACAAACGCATCAGAAGCAGTAGAAATAAGAACAAGATACTTAGAAAACAATCAAATAGATGCATTTGATCCTGACTTAGGAGTAATAGTAGGAAATCCAGATTATAGGGATATCCAAGTAGCATTTAAAGTAACAGACCAAGGAGGAATAGGAAGCATCATAGTAAGTAGAACAGAGATAATAGATGCAGAAGCATTTGGAGGAGGAACAATAGGATACATTAACTTACTGGACGAAGAGAATGATACAGAGTATATGTATGTAGTACGTACTGAAAGTGGAAACAATAACAATAATAACAATGAAGATGATGACGGAGAAGTAAAAGGAGAATATCGTCCAGAAGAGAATAACAATCAAGGAACAGGCAAGGTAGTAGCGACAGCCGATGATACGAATATCTTTAGATATAAAGCACTAGCAGGTATAGCGATGTTAGGATTATTAACAGCTTCCATATTAAAAGAGAAAAAGAAATAAAGTAGAGAATTTAAATAAAGACTGAAATTTAAATAAGAAGAAAATAACCGCCTAGCAGTTTGCTAGGCGGTCATTTAATAATATATCTTTTTTTAATGTAGTTTTTTCTCATCTATTAATTAATAACGAACAAAAAGTAAATCGTCACCGAGGTGAAATATCTCTAATATAATTACCGGAGAATAAAGCACTATTACCAGCGATTTCAGTAATTACAATATCAGAGAAAAACTCTTCCCCTAGTTCATTCACAATCCTTATTCTGAAGCTTACAGTTGCTCTTAAATCGTCTAGTCCAACATCAACAGCTCTTAGGATAGAACCATCATGAAAAACATATCTAACTCTGCCTAAGATATTATGATTTTGCACTACACCTAGATTTAAATATCCTAATGAGATCGGATTTGAGCTATCTGCAGCAAATGTCGGCAAGTTATAGTCAATACTAAGATCATCAGGATCAGTTACTACATTGAAATTAATAACATCTCCACTAGGAGGTAAGTATGCAAACCTACCATGCAAGAAAGGATTTTTATAACTCAGAAACTTTTCTCCAACAGTAGAAGTTGCACTTATATTTATATTATAGATAGAAAGCTCCCTAATTGTGTTTCTAGGAGTTAACTCCTGAGTATATATTGTGTTATCGATGAAGATAGCAATATCAGTAAAATGGTGGATATCTAAGTATTCTAGTAACCCATATTCACTATTATCTGTTATTCCAGCACTACTAAATAGAAGTATTTGACTTACTTGAAAAACAGGAGCATCATCCTCATAAACACTATTTCTATTTAGGAACATGAATAAAAAAAGGCATAATAATGCCAATACAAGAAAAACACTGATAGCAATTATAAT
Source organism: Oscillospiraceae bacterium (assembly GCA_009785865.1). Taxonomy (GTDB): domain Bacteria; phylum Bacillota; class Clostridia; order TANB77; family CAG-508; genus WQVL01. Next base: position 1,430 of record WQVL01000027.1, read on the forward strand.
TTTCCTTTTAGATTCCATAGTTCCTGGTATCCCTTTCTAAGAAAATACTATTTCTATTACATATATATATCATAACAATCTTCCATACAATGCTTCCATAGTTCTGAATACTTTAATACCCCAGTCTGGGTCAGTAGCATATCTAACATTTACTCCAGTTAGTGTTGGTCCATTATAGAATACTCCAGTAGCTGTTTGACCATAGAATATAGGAGTACCACGAGGATTTAAGTAGTTTCTTGAAAGTGCTCTTGCAACTACACCTATACCATCTGCAAAATTATCGAATTGGAATGCAAGGTTAAATGGATCCCAATCAAATGCACCATACCCAAATAAGTTATTTCTATATCTTGCAATGTCTGACATTCCCCAATTACTTTCATGTATGGCTAATGCTATTAAAAAGATACCATTTACGCCATAAATTTGTTCAGCTGCATAGAAAAATTCAATGTTACTTGACAGAACATTGGCTAAATCTCTCGGATGATTATCCATTATTCTTCTGAAATCCTCGAAAGAAAGGCCAGAAGGCTGTCTTAAATCCATATTAAATCCTAGGTTAGCAAATGCTAGAGATCTTCTCATTTGATCATCATTTATGTTTGTTATGATATCGTTTCCGCCTTCAGCAGGAGGAACCATAGTTCCAACCTCTATAATCTTTGTTACCGGAGCTGAAAGAATGTCAACTGCCATGCTAAACTCTTCCAGAAGTTGACCACTTACAAAAGTTCTTTTAATAGATACTAGTTCTATACCAGCTTCACCTTCCTGTATAACTCTTATTTCGTTTTGTGGTAAACTATCATTTTCTAAGCGCACAACAGGAAAACTGAGTAATCTTTCCTCTGTAAGAACAACTTGACTCATCGTGCTTTCAGAATTCATAGTGCGTATAGCAACAATATCAATTGAACCACCATCATGCTCAAACTTTGGTTTTGGCATTGAGTGTTCGAATTTTTCTGTATCATTTAGGGCTGTTATGTCTTCGTCAGGATTATTGCCTAAAGCAAAAATATAGTTTGACATTGACATGAAAAGGATAGCTAAGATCACAATAATAGTAATCACTAGCACAGGAAGTCTTCTTGCCATGCAAAATCTTTTTAATTTAATTCTTGCTTCTCCAATCCACAAAAGTTTCATATTTAGTCCCTTTCATCCCTATAGTTTTATAACTCTATTATAACAGGTAAGACAGTGGGAATAGGGGATTGTAACAATAATTTAATATAATTAAAATACTATTGTAATATTTCGGAGTGTGAATTTAAAGAAAGTGAGAAAAATGTCGAAAAGCGCGATGAAAAGTCTAAGAAAAATCCTAAAATGCATGGAAAATTGTGTAAAATGTTGTATAATCATTTGGGATAATTTGTAAGAAGCTAAGGGGGGCAATAATGAAAATAGGAATTCCAAGAGGTTTTTTGTACTTTAAATATAAGTACTTCTGGGAAACTTTTTTAAAAGAATTAGATTGTGAAATTGTGCTAAGTCCTATGACTAATAAGGCGATACTTAAAGAAGGAATTGACAACTCTATAGATGAGAGTTGTTTGTCGGCTAAGGTATATATGGGACATGTTAAGTGGTTAGTAGGTAAATGCGATTATATATTAATGCCACGAATAGATAGTTTTGGTAAATGTGACAAAGTATGTACAAAGTTTAATGCTATGTACGATATAGTTAGAAACACATATGAGGGAGTAGAACTCCTTGATTACAATATAGATTGTGTGAAAGGATGTACTGAGTTCAAGGCATTTATGAGGATGGGGAAGTTACTTAAAAAAAGTAAAATGCAGACATATAGAGCATATAAAAGAGCAAAAGAAGTAAACAAGGAAAAGAAAACTAAGATAGCGGAAGAACAAGAAAAATTAGTACAAGAAAGTGATAGTTTAAAGATATTGATAGTTGCTCATCCGTATAATATATACGACAAATTGATAGGTGAGCCAATAGTAAAATATGTAGAAAAACTAGATGTACTTCCGATATATGCAGATGTCACAAGCACAAAAAAGACGAGAATAAAGTATAAGGAATTATCTTCAAGCTTATATTGGACATATAACAAAGAATTGATAGGGGCTATAGAGCATTATAAAAATAAAGTAGATGGGATAATGTTTGTGACAGCCTTTCCCTGTGGTCCTGATTCCATGGTTAATGAGATCTGTTTAAGAAGGATCAAGAATATTCCAATGATAAACATAGTATTAGATGAACTTCAAGGGGAAGCGGGGTTGCATACTAGAATAGAAAGTTTCATCGATATAATTAGAGAAAAGAAGAAAGTGGTGAAGAAATAGTGGAACAAAGCGAAAGGATAGCAAGTTTTCCTCATATGGGAAACTATCATGTTGTAGTAAAGGCTCTTATAAAAAGAATCTTGAATATGAAAGTGATGACTCCTCCACCGATTACCAAAAGAACAATTGAACTTGGAGCTAAACACAGTCCAGAAGCTGTGTGTGTACCTTTTAAATATAATTTGGGAAATTATATAGAGTCATTAGAAAAAGGAGCAGATATTTTGTTTCAAGCAGGTGGTGGATGTAGGTTTGGATATTATGGAGAAGTGCAAGAACAAATATTAAGGGACTTAGGTTATGAGTTTGAATTTTTGAGTTTTGATGCTTCAGCAGGGTCATCTATAATTCAAATATATAAAGCATTCAAGAACTTAAATCCTGAGATAACTATAAGTAAGTTTATGCAAAGTTTTCTATTAACTATGAAAATGCTTAAGTGTATGGATGAAGTAGAGGAATATATTCGTAAAAATATTGGATTTGAAGCACAGAAGGGAAGTTTTGAGAAAATGCAAAAAAGTTTTTTGAATGAACTTGAAAAGGTAAAGTCCTTAAGAGAGATAAAAGAAATCCATAGAAAGTATAAAGAGAAATTTGAAAAAATAGAGATAGTGAAACCGGACAAACCTATTAGAGTAGGGATAGTTGGAGAGCTATATGTACTTATGGAACCGTTTAGCAATTACTTTATTGAAAAAGAACTTGCAGCATATGGGATGGAAGTCCATAGATTTATTACAGCATCACATCTGCTGACTAAAAGAAAAAAGCATAATGAAAGATTAGCGAAAGAAGCAAGTAAGTATATCAAGTATCATATAGGTGCTGATGGAACAGAAACTGTTGAAAAATCAAAGATGTTAGCTGAAGAAAAATTTGATGGATTAATACATGTTAAGCCATTTGGCTGTATGCCAGAAGTAAATGCTATGCCTATGCTACAAAGAATAAGTAGTGACTATAAAATTCCAGTTCTCTATTTTAGTTTTGATTCACAAACTTCAGAGACTGGAATAAAAACAAGGCTTGAAGCATTTCACGATATGCTTACAATGAAAAGAGGAGAGAAGAAATAAATGAAAGAATGTTATTTAGGAGTTGATATAGGATCTATATCAACAAAAGGTGTAATTATAGATGAACAAGATAATGTTATTGCCGAAAGCTATATCTGGACAGAAGGAAACCCAATAAATGCCGTAAAGAATTTAGTCCGGAAATCTCAAAAACCAAGTGAAAGGTCAAGAGATAAAAGTAAGAGCAGTTGGTACAACAGGCTCAGCAAGGAAACTTATTGGAACTATACTAAAGGCACAAGTTGTAAAAAATGAAATTACTGCACATGCAATAGGTACGCTATCTAAGTATCCTGATACTAGAACAATATTTGAAATAGGAGGACAAGACTCTAAGATAATTTTGATAGAAAATGGGATAGTGGTTGATTATGCTATGAACACATTGTGTGCTGCAGGGACAGGTTCTTTTCTATCGTCACAAGCAAAAAGGCTTGGAATAGAAGTAGAGAGATTTGGTGATTGGGCATTAAAATCTAAGACGCCAGTTAAAATTGCAGCAAGATGTACAGTTTTTGCGGAATCAGATTTAGTGCATAAAGCACAAATAGGTCATAAAAAAGAAGATATTGTAGCTGGACTTTGTACCGCTGTTGTTACAAATTACTTAAATAATGTTGGGAAAGGGAAGACAATAAAAGCCCCTATAATATTTCAAGGAGGAGTAAGTAAAAATATAGGTGTTATAAAGGCATATGAAGAAACTATTGGAGAGCCAGTTCATGTGGACGAACATTCGCACTTGATGGGTGCTTTAGGAGCGGCAATACTTGCAAAAACTAGTGGGAAAGAACAAGACTTTATATTCGATATAGAAGAAATAAATTTTGAGACGAGAGGAAGAGAATGTACTTTTTGTGCAAATAATTGTGAAATAATTTGTGTTCATAAGGATAATGAACTCATAGATTCTTGGGGAAACAAGTGTGATAAAGGTGCTTCATAAGTCTAAGTATAGTCCTTGAAATTTGAATACGAAAAAGATATAATGAAGAGGCGAATCGAATAATATACTATATAGAATGATGTCAAGTTATCAAGTCTTTTCATTGTTTCATAAGCGAAGTCGCTATATACGGGGGTAAAAATGGATTTTGAAAGAAGAGAAAAAATATTTGGAACAATAATGCTTGTGTTATTTACAGCAGCTGTAACATTTGTTATAACAGTGTTTGGAGTTACTTATTACCGTGATAATATAAGAATTTCTGAGAATACACGAGAGCTTGACGAAAAACTAGAATTAGTAAGAAGATACATAGATAAATACTACTTTGGAGAGATTGATGAAGAAAAATTGAGAGAAGGTGCTGTTAAAGGTTTTGTTGATGGATTAGGAGATAGATTTACTAGATTTTTAACGCCAGAAGAGCTTGAAACTACTATGAATGCAATCCGAGGGGATTTTGTTGGTATAGGAATATATATGCAACCAAACAGAGAAGGATATGTAGTAGTTATGTCTCCGATTGAGAATTCACCAGCCGAAGAAGTAGGCCTTCGACCAGGTGATATTATTTTAACAGTAGATGGAGTAGAAATAAGAGGAATGGATTTAACACTAGTTTCAAGCAAGATAATGGGAGAAGAAAGAACAGTAGTTGAATTAGTAATTTCAAGAGATGGAGAGAGAATTGAAAAAAGAATAACAAGAAGACAGATAATTGTTGCTAGTGTTAGATCAGGCATGCTAGAGAACGATATAGGATATATAGAAATAGCATCCTTTGGTACAAGAAGTGCAGATGAATTTGAAAAGCAATTAAATGAGCTACAAGCACAAGGTATGAGATCACTTATTATAGATCTAAGAAGTAATGGTGGTGGAACAGTGGATAGTGCGCTACAAATAGCAGACTTATTGGTGCCAAGAAATAGGATTTTGATGGTTACAGCAAATAGGGATGGTAATGAAATTGTTACAGCTAGGTCAGGTAACAGTATTGATATACCAGTTGTGATATTGGTAGATAGATTATCTGCAAGTGCATCAGAAATTTTAGCAGGAGCTCTTAGAGATAATAATGTAGGAACACTTATAGGAGAAACAACATTTGGAAAAGGATCAGTACAATCAATTCGCGAAATATGCGAAATTGGAGCAATATCAGTAACTACAGCAGAGTTCAAAACTCCAAATGGAGATCCAATAAACGAAGTAGGAATTGAACCTGATATTGTAGTTGAATATGTTAGAGATAGCGGAATAGATGAACAGCTAAACAGAGCTATAGAGTATTTAATGAGATAATGCCTAAGCTACGGACGTAAGAGGACCAGGCGATTTTTGAAAAAGACATGTCAAAGTGATACGGAAATGATATAAAAAGGACATGAAACTGATTAAAATTGCAAAAAAGAGTATCCGCAGAGCAATCTGACGTACTCTTTTTTAATGCAAAAAAACTATATTGACAATAAAATAGGAATTATGCCAAAATGTGTATAATTATAGATGTGGAAACATATTCCATTGAACATGGCGATTTCAATATGGTAAAATTATGTTAACTCAAAAGAAAATTATGGTATTATGAAAAAGTGACTTTATCTGCTGAAAAAGCGGAATCAGAATGGAATCATGTTTAAATGGAAAATACTTAAAATAATCTAATATCGTAGGAAACTTTACGATACAAAAGGAGAAATTTATGAACAATAAGAGAGTGTTGGAGAATGTACGTATACACAAGTACAATTTAATTAAAAAGTTAGCAGGGATTGCTGTACTAGCATTATTAATACTTATATCAAGTACTAATTTTGAGGTAGTAGCTCGCGAAAATATTGTAGATAGGACAACTGCAAGGAGGCACACAAACAACTCGAGAGTGGCCCGTTTTCAAAACAGAACAACTACAGAAGTAGATTTTTTCGGCGGAGGGACAGATTCCTATGACTTTGAATTTTATGAATCTTTAGGTATGTTAGAGAGAGTACAGGGCGGAGTAATACTCCATTCTACTCCTGACAGCTTGATTATGCCTTTAAATTCTAATGTAAGTAACAGAGGAGCGCTTCAGACGGCTGTTAACAGCGCACCACAAAATGGTACGCAATGGACTATTTTTCTGACGCAGTCTTTTTCATCAACTGCATCAGAACAAGTAGTTACTATCAGTGGTAATAGGAATATCCTTTTGACTAGTCAAGGCAGCAATAATTTTACGTGGACTCATACAACTGCTAATCAACGACATTTTATTGTAAATGATGGAGCTAGATTAACATTACAGAATGTTACATTAAGTGGTAACCAGGCAAGTGTTAATACTATACATGGTGGTATTGAGGTTAGAGGTACAGGTTCACGTTTATATATGAACGAAGGGAGCACTATTCGTGGGAACAGAGCCCTTAGTGGTGGAGGTGTAATAGCAGTTCTACGGAGCTACTGTTACTATGAATGATGGATTAATTACTGATAATACAACTGCAGCATTACAACCACTTACTGGACATGGTGGAGGTGTATATGTACTGGAAGGTACTTTCAATATGCATGGTGGAACAATTTCTAATAATACAACTGTTTATCAAGGTGGAGGTATCCGTTTACAAGATGGGACATTTAATATGCATGCTGGTACAATAATTGGGAACACAGCTGGCTTTAGTGCAGGAGGAATTGAATTGTATCACAGTACATTGAACATGATTGGTGCTGGTACGAAAACTATAAGTGAAAACACAGCGACGACTTTAAATGGTGGAGGAATCCATAATATATTTGGTACATTTAATACAACCAATAATACGGGAGACGTTATTATTACAAATAATACAACTGGTGCACACGGCGGTGGGTTTATAATGGACACGAGTTCTAATTCAATCACAATAGATGAAAGATGGACAATTACTGGAAACACAGCGGCTGGTCAACGGTGGTGGAATAGCTTTAGCAGGGCAAAATACTACTATAAATATGGCATCAGGTAATTTTTTCAATAATACATCAGATGGTCCACGGTGGTGGAGGATTTATTGCAGTAGCAGGTGCCAACAATACATTTAGTATGACAGGAGGTACAATCAGAGACAACGAAGCCAACTATGGCGGCGGTGGAGGAATTCTTGTACAGTCTGCAAGTTCTAGTATTAATATTAGTGGAGATGGCACGAAAAATATTATTAATAATAGGAGTCGTGATGGTGCGGGTATCAGTAGTACTCGGCGGCGCTATCAATATTAGTAGTACAGGAACAGTTAATATTATAGGAAATACAGCTAGTCAGCACGGAGGAGGAATCTTTTCGCTTGATGTGTTGACTACGACTAACAATACAGGAACGGTTAATATTACAGGAAATACAGCAGTGGATAATGGTGGTGGTGCTCTTATTGCAGTGAATGGAGAACCTACACTAACAGAAAATTGGACAATCAGTAATAATACAGCAGGGGGTAACGGTGGAGGACTGATTGCAGCAGGAGGAGCTATTGTTACAATGCAAGGTGCGACTATTCGTGATAATGAAGCCGACGGAAATGGTGGAGGAGTGTATATTTGCTTAGATACAACTCTTATAATGACTAATGGATTTATTAGGAATAATACGGCAGGAGGTAATGGTGGAGGATTATTTTCACCAGGAAATTCTGAAATCACAATTGAGGGAGGTATAATCAATAATAATGAAGCTGATCTTGATGGTGGTGGAATATATGTTGGGGAAGATGTAATTCTTGCAATAACTAATTATACTCAGATTATGAACAATACTGCAGACAATGGAGGAGGACTTTTTATAGAACATGATCATGGAAATATACCAGGCGTTACTATAGGAAACCATGTTAGATTCACAGGGAATGTAGCTAGAGATGGGCTACTTCCAAACAATCAAATGGTAATAGATAATCCTCAAATAGCGCCTAGTACGGTTAGTGAATCGTGGACAGAGCCAGATCCTAACAATCTAGGTGGGTTTAGAGAAAATTCACATGTATTTACTAATTACGATATAAATATATCAGAAACATTACTTAGAAGAGTAACATTTGCGGTGAGGAATGGAACTCGGAGGGTCATTGACAGCTGGACCAACTACAGTTACGGGTAACAATGTGGGAGAATTCATGGTACATAACGGTACAGAAATTCAATTCACAGCAAATCCAATTAACGATTCTGTAGTAGAAGGTTGGTTTATAAATGGAGTTCGCCAAAGTGGAAGTCTTGGTTTAACATTAAGTTATACAGTAGAAGGACAAGGAAATCACCATATTGAAGTAGAATTTGAGGCAGAAGACAATTATAGATTAGTACTGAGAAAAACTATGTATAGTATAAATGGAAGTAGAATACCTGCAAATGCGCCAAGACCTGTGCCTGTGCTATCAAGAGATAGGATTATATACACAATAAGAGTATACAATGAAGGGAATGTGACAGGAAGAGCGTTAGAAATAACAGATCATTTGCCAATAGGAATGGAGCTATATCCAGATAGTACAATAAATGCAAGCTTTGAGTGGGAAGTATGTGAAGCAGATTCAACAGGCAGAACAGTAAGAACAGAATATTTAGCAAATACAGCAATAGTAATACCAGAAACAAATCCACAACTCATCCATTATGCGTATGTACAAATAGAAACAAGAGTAGTGGCAACAGCGACTAATAATGACCAAATATTAAGGAATAGAGCGGAGATCACGGAAGATGATAGCGTAGGAGGAAATAATTCACAAAATGTAGATAGTGAAGATGCGGTATTATCTGGGCTTTCGACACCAGAACCACCGCCGAAAGATCCACCTCCAAAAGATCCGCCTCCGAATAATCCACCGCCAAACAATCCGCCTCCGAACAATCCGCCAGGGGGGTCAGGCTCAGATTCAGGAAAAGGACCAGTAGAGACAGGCGATGGAATAGAAGTATGGATGTATATAATAGCAATGATGTTATCAGTAATTGCAATATCAGGGCTTGGTATCTATAGAGTTGTCTTAGCACCAGTGAATGCAGAAAAATGGAGAGAGTGGAGAGAATGGGAAGGATAATAGAATCATAGAACACAAGCATCCAGAGTAATAAAAGTAGTGAATAGTAGAAATAAAAACTATAAGTAATAAAAAAAGATTTTAGAAAGTTATATTCCTAAAATCTTTTTTGCTTTTTCTATATCATTTGATGTAGCATCTGGAACATCTTCTAGTTCATATGCTCCGTCAAACTCTTGCCACTTATACTTTCCTAGTTGATGGAAAGGAAGCAATTCGATTTTTTCGACTGTATTTAAAGAATCTATATACTTTTTAAGAGCTAACAAGTCTTGTTCAGCATCTGTGATTCCGGGAACAATAACTTGTCTAATCCAAATTGGTATTTTTTGATCACTTAGATATTTTCCAAATTCTAAACTTAATTTATTAGAAAGTCCAGTGAGCTTTTTGCATTTTTCATCATCAATATGCTTAATGTCTAATAAGACTAAATCTGTAAATGATAGTAATTCTTTCATATCTTCGTTTATAGAAACTATTCCAGCCGTATCTAGAGCGGTATGGTATCCTTGTGCCTTTAATTCTTTAAAAAGATTAATTAAAAATTTAGCTTGTAACAAAGGTTCACCACCAGTAGCCGTTACACCACCGCCAGAGTTAACAATGTATTCTTTATATCTTTTAATTTTACTTACCATTTCATCTACTGACATCTCAGTACCAGCTTTTAAATCCCAAGTGTCTCTATTTTGACAGTATTGACATCTTAATGAACATCCTTGCATAAAAATTACAAATCTAATTCCAGGGCCATCTACAGCGCCAAATGTTTCTATTGAGTGAATTTTACCTAATAATTCTGACATGTTTTCCTCCTTCCTTGATAAAAGATAAATCAAGGAACCTATGCTATGCACAGATTCCTTGCTTTTACTTGAACAGCTATTTTTTAAACACCTTCGTGTATTGTTCTGTTTATAACGTCTAATTGTTGAGCTTTAGTTAATTTTATGAAGTTAACTGCATATCCAGAAACTCTTATAGTAAGTTGAGGATATTTTTCAGGGTGGTTCATAGCATCCACTAATAATTCTCTATCAAATACGTTTATATTAACGTGCTGAGCATTTTTTGCAAAGTATCCATCCATAAGTGATACTAAGTTGTTTACTCTTTCCCCATCATCTTTTCCTAATGCCTTTGGTGTAGCTGAGAATGTGTATGAAATTCCATCTTCTGAGTAAGCATATGGAAGTTTTGCAACACTGTTTAATGATGCTAAAGCACCGTTTGTATCTCTACCATGCATTGGATTCGCTCCTGGAGCAAATGGTTCACCAGCTTTTCTTCCATCTGGCGTATTTCCTGTAGCTTTACCATAAACAACGTTTGAAGTTATAGTTAATATAGACATTGTTGGTACAGCGTTACGGTAAGTTTTTTGTTTAGCTACTTTTTCCATAAATGATTTCGATATTTCTACAGCTATGTTATCTACTCTGTCATCATCATTACCGAATTTTGGGAAGTCTCCTTCTATTACATAGTCAACAGCTAATCCTGTTTCGTCACGAATAACTTTTACCTTCGCATATTTCATCGCAGATAATGCGTCTGCTACTACTGAAAGCCCTGCAATACCGCAAGCTAAAGTTCTTAGGATTTGTCTATCATGTAGTGCCATTTCTAATTTTTCATAGCAATATTTATCATGCATATAGTGAACTGTATTTAGTGCATTTACATATACTCTTGCAGTCCAGTCCATCATTGTATCAAATTTTTCCATAACTTCATTGTAATCTAAATATTCAGATGTTATTGGTGCAAATTTTTCAGCAACTTGGTCTCCAGATACTTCGTCTTTACCACCGTTTATTGCATATAGTAAAGTTTTACCTAAGTTACATCTAGCTCCGAAGAATTGTAATTGCTTACCTGTTCTCATTGCAGATACACAACAAGCGATTGAATAATCATCGCCCCAATAGTTTGTCATTAAATCGTCATTTTCATATTGGATAGAGCTTGTTTCTACAGATAATTTTGCACAATAATCTTTAAATCCTTTTGGAAGCCTTGTTGACCATAGAACAGTCAAGTTTGGTTCAGGTGCTGGACCTAATGTAGTAAGTGTGTGTAGCATTCTGAATGTTGTTTTAGAAACTAAAGTTCTTCCGTCAAGACTCATACCTGCCATAGCTTCAGTTACCCAAACAGGGTCTCCTGTGAATAATGCATTATAGTCAGAAGTTCTTAAGAATCTAACCATTCTCAATTTCATAACGAAATGATCCATGATTTCTTGAAGCTCTACTTCTGTTATTTTTCCAGCTTTTAAATCTCTTTCAAAATAAACATCTAAGAAAGTAGTTATTCTACCAATACTCATTGCAGCACCGTTTTGTTCTTTAACAGCACCTAGATAAGCAAAGTATAACCATTGTACAGCCTCTATAGAGTTTCCAGCTGGACGAGATATGTCAAAACCATATTTCGCAGCCATAACTTTTAATTCGTTGAGAGATTGAATTTGATCATAAATTTCTTCTCTATCTCTAATAACATCCTCTGTGATTATAGACATTTCTAAAGCTTCTAAATCTTTTTTCTTAGCTTCTACTAAAGCGTCTACACCATATAGTGCAACTCTTCTATAATCTCCGATTATTCTTCCACGCCCATATCCATCTGGAAGTCCAGTTACGATACCTGATTTTCTAGCTCTTCTTATTTCAGGTGTATATGCAGTGAAAACACCGTCATTGTGACTTCTTCTGTGTTTAGTGTATATTTCTTCAATTTTTTCTGAAACTTTAACACCATTTTCTTCACATGCTTGTTGTACTATTTTTATACCACCTGCAGGTAAGATTGCTCTTTTAAGCGGTTCATCTGTTTGAATACCAACAATTTTTTCTAATCCTTTGTCAATATATCCAGCTTCGTGACTAGAAATTGTAGAAGCAGTTTCTGCATCTATAGCTAGTACTCCGCCATTTTCTCTTTCTTTTTTATAAAGTTCTAAAACTTTATCCCATAATACTTTCGTTGTTTCAGTAGCATCAGCTAAAAAGCTTTCATCGCCTTCATAAGGAGTATAATTGGTTTGTATAAAACTTCTAACGTCTACTTCGTTCTCCCAATCTCCGTTTGTAAATCCTTTCCATTCTTCAAATCTCATTAAATTTTTCTCTCCTTTTATCCTTTATTTTGGTTCCGTACCTAATCGTACCTTTTTATTCTAACACACAACGCCATAAAAATACAATAAAAATCTACCAAAAATATTTGGAAGGTGATTTAAAAATGTAAAAATAATTTAAAAATGTTTACGCAGATGTTTTTTATGGTATACTTAAAGATGACAAAACATAGGAGAAAAAAATTAATGGATCGTGTCGAAACACAAAAAAAATTGAGAAGAAGAAAGTTTATAAGGAATATAATAATCGGGTTAGTTAGTCTGGGGATTATATCTTTCATATTAGATATCGCACCAGGATATATGAGAGATAGATTTCAAGATCAAATTGGCTTAATTGTTAATGGGAGAAATTTAACAGAAGAATTGAGTCATGAAATATATATAGACGATAGAGGAGTTATTTTCTTTTCTATAAAAGATGTACAAGAATTCTTTGATAGTACAATATATCATGACACAAAGAACAATCAAATAATTACTACATCAGATACAAAAGTAGCAACCCTTAGTTTTGAACGTGCAGAAATAAAGATTAATAACGTTTCAATGCCAGTGTTAGCTAGAGTAATAGAATTAGATGGGGTAATATATATTCCTGTTTCGGAAATGGAAATAGTATATAACATAGAAATAGATTTTTTCGAAGAGCATAGAGTAGTTTCTGTGCAGGAACTAAGCAATGAATTAATTATAGCAAATGTTAATGATGATATAACATTGAGGTTTAGACCTAGGAGATTATCTAGAAGTGTAGCAGATTTAACTCAAGGCCAAAGAGTGCTATATTTTGGTAGAGAAATCGGGAATTGGAAACAAGTGCAAACTGTAAATGGACAGACTGGATTTATACAAGTTAGCGCTATGTCGAATGAACGTGTTATAAGAAGAGATGCTATACCTAGAGAGGAAGCACAAATAATAACTTTAAATGCTGACGGAACAAGTATAATATATAGAAATCGAAGAGAACTCCAGATAATGGTACAAGATATGTTCAAATTGACAGATGATAATAGATATATAAGTAGGGAAAGCGATAACAGATTTGATGTGTACAATTTGTGGGTTACTGTTTCTAATCTGGGGCTGGAAGATCAAACAGATGCATGGCTAATGGATTATGATACAAGATCTAATATCATTAATGCAATAGTTAGTGCTTTGCCTGAGAATGATATTAGAGGAGTAATAGTTGATTTTGAAGGAATCCAAAATATTCAAAATCTTGAAAGATTTCTTATAGAGCTTACTCCAAGATTAAGAGAGATAGGAATATATGTAGGAGTACAACTAAATGAAGGTACAAGTGAAGCAAATGTAAATTATATAGTAGATGTTATTGTGAACTAGTAGATGAAATATAAGGAGAAGAATATGAGTAGGAGAGAACAAAGAAAAATGAAAAAGAATACAAAGAAAAAAGTAATAATAATGCTAGTAGCAGTGTTGTTAGTAATTATATTGTTAGCACTAATTCCAGTAGTTTGGTATGGGACATCAGTGTCACCTATGGATAGGAATAACGAAGAGATAGTACGACTAGAAATACCGATGGGAACAGATAGTAGAGGAATAGCTACTATGCTACGAGAGAATGGACTGATAAGGAATGAAAATGCTTTTAGGATATATGTTTGGCTTAGAGGGGAAACAACTTTCCAAGCAGGAACATATGAATTTCATAGGTCTATGAGTTTAAGTGAAATTGTAACTGCGCTAGAAGGTGGTATATTCCATGATCCAAATAACATCCAAATAACATTTCTAGAAGGTATTAACTTATGGAGAATGGCAAGAGAAATAGAGCAGCAAACAAACAACACACAAGATGATGTTTGGGAGTTATTAGCGAATGAAGAATACATTCAAGGACTAATAGATAGATTCTGGTTTTTAACAGAAGAAATTCAAAATCCAGAGTTGTTTTATCCATTAGAAGGATACTTATTTCCAGATACATATAGCTTTAGGAATGAAGATGTAACAGTAGAAGAAATATTTGAAGCAATGCTACGAAGGATGGATGAAGTATTAAGTGCTTATAGAGAAGAAATAGAAGCAAGTACATTTTCCGTTCACGAGATGCTTTCATTTGCGGCTGTTTTAGAAACAGAAGGGAACAGCAAAGAAGCTGCAACGATTATTTCAAGTATAATCTATAATAGATTAGCGGTCAATATGTCGCTAGGTATGGATCCAACAGCATTTTATGCAGTAAGGGTACATCCAAGTGAAAGAGATTTAAGAGTATCAGAATTAAACAGATATAGCCCATTTAATACTAGGGGACCAAATATGGAAGGTAGATTACCAGTAGGACCGATCGCAACAGTAAGTAGAAACAGTATTCAAGCAACATTAAGACCAGCAGATACAAACTATCTTTTCTTCGTTTCAGATAGATATGGAAGATTATATTTTAGAGAAACAATGGCGGGGCATTATGAGATAATAAGGCAACTTCAAGCGGAGGGACTATGGTACATGCCTGGAGCTGGAAATTAATTAGAGAGATATAGAATGATGATATTTTAAGATGTAAATTTAAAGAGGTGAAGTATAAGATGAAAAGAAAACCAGATAAATTCAAAGCAATGACTAGATTAATAGCAATACTAATGGTAGGCTTCATGCTACTAGGATCTGTAGCAGCAGTATTGTTTGCTGTACTTGGAAGCTAATGAGAGAATAATTAAGAGAGGAAGGAAGAGTAATGTTAGATAGTTTACTAACTAGATTTACTGATTTTTATAATGTTAATATTTTAAGTTATTTAGAACTATTACATGAAAATCCGTATAGATTAATAACTCTAATAATAGATATTGTTCTTGTGTTGTTCTTAACTATAAAAATGGTACAAGTGTTAAGGAAAACAAGAGCTTGGCAACTTGTAAAGGGACTTTCATTATTAATATTAATTACTTTACTCAGCGGATTTTTTGGACTTAGAATATTAAATTCTATACTTGCATCACTTATGACTTATGGTGTTATAGTAATTATCATTATATTTCAACCTGAGTTAAGAAGAGGGCTAGAACAATTAGGAACAAGGAAGCTCAGCAAGTTTTTTGGAATTGAGAAAGATATAAAAATTAAGACAAAAGAGAAGATATATAAAGTAGTAAATGCAGCTGTGACGCTTGCAAGCACAAAAACTGGAGCTCTAATTGTAATAGAGCGTGATATAAATTTGAAGGATATAATTGAAACAGGTATTTTAGTGGATGCGGAAATATCTTCTCAACTATTGGTGAATGTTTTCCAAAATTCGACTCCTTTACATGATGGAGCGGTTGTTCTTAGTGGGAACAAAATAAAAGCGGCAGCATGTATGTTACCTATTTCTAATGACCAAAATATATCAAAAGGATTAGGTGCAAGACATAGATCAGCTAGTGGTATTTCGAAAGAATCAGATTGTATAGTAGTTGTGGTGTCAGAGGAAACAGGAAAAATTTCGATAGCTAAAGAAGGTACTTTAATTGTGGATGTAACAGAGGACGCATTAAAGCAAATACTTATTAAAAACCTTATTATAAAGAGATTTGAAGAGGAAGAAGAAAACTAGAATATTATAAAGGTATATTATGAGAAATATAAAAATTGTAATAGAATATGATGGAAAAAAATTTGATGGATGGCAAAAGCAACCAAGCAAACCAAACATACAAGGTGAAATCGAGAATGCAATAGAGACAGTGACTGGAGAGAGAGTAGAAATATATGCCTCTCGGGAGAACAGATGCAGGAGTTCACAGTTTGGGACAGGTTGCTAATTTTAAGTTAGAAAAAAGTGATATAGGGATTCGGAAAATTACCTATAGCCATTAATTCTCAGTTAAAGAAAAGCGTAATTGTAAAATCTGCAGAGGAAGTAGAAGAAAGATTTCATGCAAGATATAACTGCAAGAGCAAGAAGTATAGATATGTAATAAACAATTCTGAGTATGGAAGTAGCGTATATAGAGATTTAGAATATCATATGCCAATTAAATTGGATGTAACAGAGATGAAAAAAGCAATAAAGTTTTTTGAAGGAGAACATGATTTTAGAGCTTTTAAGGCAAGTGGAACAAGTTCGAAAAGTAGCGTTAGGGAAATATATGAAGCAAAGTTAATAAAGGAAAATGATAGAATTATTATAGAGTTAAGAGGGAATGGCTTCTTATATAATATGGTAAGAATTATATCAGGAACTCTTGTAGATGTGGGATTGCGGAAAGATAAAAGCAGAGGATATCTCAAGTATAATAGAAGGACAAGACAGGACGAAAGCAGGTAAGACTTTGCCTCCACATGGTTTGTATTTGGTTGAAGTATATTATTAAAAGAAAGTTAAGAAAATTTTTCATAAAACTAAATAACAAAAAGTCGGTTTGTATTAAAAATTATGATAATGAATAGTGTAAGCAATTTTAGATATACGATATTATAGTGGTGAGAGTAAGAGGCAGGTGGAGAAATGAGTATAAAAAATAATGCTGAATTATATCAATATTTGAGAAATAACTTTGGGAGAAAGTTTGGACCATTTACATTATTAGGAGACCGCGAATTGAGTCAAATAACAGAGTTAGAGCTTACAAATATACCAAGTTTAAATGGTATTGAACAATTAGAAAATCTACAAGAACTAAGATGTCTTATTAATGATCCAAATATTGATATGGAATCATATGTTAATGCTTCGAATCTGCCAAATTTACAGAATGTAGATTATAACATCCCGAATGTTAGATTTTTTGATGGAGAACTCTTGGAGAATATTAGTGGTAATACAACTCTTAATGTCTCAAGTAGTTTCTACCCTGGTCTTGAGAATTATAGTAGTGAGGATTTGAGGCAGATTCATGCAAGATTAGATGAAATCAAAGGATTAGTTAGACCTGAAATGTCTGAAGCCGAAATAGCTGAAGTTATCTATGAGGAAATAGGTAGTCGAGTAGAATTTGATGATAATAATATAAATGTTAGAAATAATAGGAATAATAATTTACTAGGGACATTAATTGATGATAAAGCGGTTTGTAGCGGAATAGCTTTATCCTTAGAGACAGCACTGCGAGATAATGGAATTGAAGCAATATCTTGTGGTGGGCTTGGAGGAAAAGAACCAGGGCCCCATCAATGGAACCAAGCAAGAATCGATGGTGAATGGTATAACTTGGATTTAACATTCGATTGTGCTTCTGATAAAGAAGGATTTATGAATAGAAATTGGGAGTATTTTTTAGTAAGTGATGAGAAGTTTTTGGCAAACCATCAAATAGATAGAAATGATACTTCTGAAATTCATCATGAATGCACAAGTACTAGATTTGACAATGCGTTTGGAAAACCCGAAACATCAGAAACAATGGAAAGTGAGCAATTACAAACGCCAGAGCAATTACCAAATACAAAAGGACGAGAGGGAACTACATCTGAAGTAAGTGAGGATAAAGGAGTACAGACAGGGCAACAGTTGGTAGATGGAGTTGTTGACGAAAGTAAGGATATGAAACTAAGAGCTGGCGAAATAAGTGATACAAATGGAGAAATTAATCAAGCTGAAATAGCTTTTGTGCAACCACAACAAAGCATGGATACTATGGTGCTGGGAGGTTGAAATGAACATAGAAACAAGACAATCATATTCAGAAGTTAATAGATTCTTGGAACTAGTAGGAGAAGATTTATCAAATAAGATTCCATTGAAGTTAAGAAACTTTTTTAAGAGAGAAATGGATAAAACCTATATTCCAACGATGACTAATGAGATTCCAATTAAGGAACAAAATTTGAAAAGAAAAACAGTTTCTATTATTGCAGGACTTAATCTTCAATATTGGTGTAAAGATGAAGAGGAAAAGAAAAAACTGATAAGAGAATATTCACGAAATGATACTGAGCATCAAAATGAGTTAAGAGAAAAGTATAATCCAGATAATATATTCAAACCGAAGTTGAATCAAATGATTATAGAAAAAACTGTAGAAGATGCAATTATTGTGCAAGAAGAGGCATCGGTGTTTAAAAGGATAATTGAGAAAATAAAGAAGTTTCTCAATTTGAAATAGTTTTACCAAGAAAGAAAATAGCAACTAGATATGTTCTAATTGCTATTTTTTAGTTTTGACCATCTCTTATTTTATAAATTTCTCAATTTCTTCCCAAGCATTGTCTGAATAGACTCTTCTTTCTGCTGAGAAAGGTAAAAACGTCAAGTCCTTTAATGGATTTAGAGTGCTTTGCAGATCCTTTACTGCATTGTCTACTTTTGTAACTGCTATTTTATCAGCTTTACTTGCAACAATAATACAAGGGAAGCCAGTATTTATAATATAGTCGTACATGAACTTATCATTAGCAGTAGGTGTGTGTCTTATATCTATTAGAAATACAATCAAAGATATTTCCTGTCTAGACTGCAAATATTCTTCAACAAACTTTCCGAACTTTTTCTTGCTCTACTTTAGACATCTTGCTATAACCATAACCAGGTAGATCTACAAAGTAGAAAGTTTCGTCTATATTATAAAAATTAATAAGCCTTGTTTTTCCAGGAGCGCTACTTGTTTTTGCTAAAGATTTTCTATTAAGCATAGTATTAATAAAAGAAGATTTTCCAACATTAGATTTTCCGAACTAATACAATTTCAGGGTAACCTGTAGTTGGATATTGCTTAGGGCTTACTGCCGATATTTCAAACTTAGGATTTTTAACATTCATAATTTCAAACTCTTTTCTCTTTAAATCACAATAAATTATTTCTTTTCAATTTTTTCTTGTCCACCCATATAAGGTTGTAGCATCTTAGGAATGTTGATACTTCCATCTTGATTCATGTTGTTTTCCATAAATGCAATGAGCATACGAGGAGGAGCAACAACGGTATTATTTAAAGTATGTGCAAAATAGTTTTTCTTTTCATCTTTGATCCTAATTCCAAGTCTTCTACTTTGTGCATCTGTTAAGTTTGAACAACTTCCAACTTCAAAATATTTTTTCTGTCTTGGGCTCCAAGCTTCAACATCACAGCTTTTTGATTTTAAATCAGCTAAATCTCCGAGAACAACATTCTAGAGTTCTAACTGGGATATCTAAACTTTTGAAAAATTCTACAGTATATTGCCAAAATTTTTCGTACCATTGGCCACTTTCCTCAGGCTCACATACAACTATCATTTCTTGCTTTTCGAATTGGTGTATTCTATAAACACCACGTTCTTCCATTCCGTGAGCACCTTTTTCTTTTCTGAAACAAGGAGAGTAAGAAGTCATAGCATAAGGTAATTCATTTTTAGGTAAAATTTGATCTTTAAATTTTCCTATCATTGAATGCTCGCTAGTTCCAATTAGATATAAGTCTTCGCCTTCTATTTTATACATCATTGCATCCATCTCTTCAAAGCTCATTACGCCTGTTACAACGTCTCCTCTGATCATGAAAGGAGGAATGCAGTATGTGAATCCTTTGTTTATCATAAAGTCTCTAGCATAACTAAGAATTGAAGAATGTAATCTTGCAATATCTCCCGTTAAATAGTAGAAGCCTGCCCCTGAAACTCTTCTTGCAGAGTCTAAATCTATACCATTAAAACTTTCTAGAATGTCTATGTGATATGGTATTTCAAAATCAGGAACCGTAGGCTCTCCGAATACTTGTACTACTACGTTTTCACTATCATCTTTCCCAAGAGGAACAGTGTCATCTATAATATTTGGTATTGTCATCATTATTTTTTTAATTTTCTCAGAATATTCTTCGCAAATAGCTTCAGTTTCAGCTATTTGTTCATTTATTTTAGCAACAGATTGCTTTTGGGCTGCTGCCTCTTCTTTCTTACCTTCGCGCATAAGATTTCCGATGGAGGTACTGGAACTGTTTCTCTCAGCTCTAAGATTGTCTACTGACAATTGAGCTTCCCTGTATTGTTTGTCAAGCATGATTACTTCATCTACCATACTTAGTTTGTGATCTTGAAATTTTTTCTTAATATTTTCTTTAACAAGATCTGGATTTTCTCTGATTAATTTAATGTCTATCATATAGATACCTCCTTCATAATATATTCATCCAGTTTACTATACAATTAAATGTTTTGCAATACTTGGGCATATCAATGAAAAAGATGTTGTAATGCATGTAAGAAATAGGAGCCATAATTATTTATATATATTGATGTTATTTGCAAAAATAGCGTAAATAATTTACGGGGGAATTTAAAAATAGTAAAGCAAGAGAAATACCAAATTTGATATGATGTTTTTAGGAAAACAAAAACAATCGTTTCAAAGGAGGTATTTCTCTATGATAGA
>WQVL01000028.1 GCA_009785865.1 Oscillospiraceae bacterium
ATGAAAAAACAGGCGCTTGCGGATCCGTCTTAAATCTATTAGAATACAAGTTCAATCACGAAGTTGAAGTAGAATATGGAATACTGCAAGAAGAGTGTGAATATATATTAAAGGATTTTTTCAAAAATCTGAGAAAGAAAAAGAGGTCATAAATATGCAAAGGGAAAAAGTGTTTAATAAAAAAACAATACATGCATACATAATAGTTATAGCTATAGCTGTTATTTTAGCAATTGTTGGATTAATTATGCTAAGGTATAGTGTTGAAGGGGAGAGGAATTTACCATTTGAAATCAAATCGATTCTTATCGTAAGCACAGTAGAGGGCGGAGCTGTTGAGAGAGATGATTACGAGCAATGGTTTATAGAATTATTTCAGATAAATGATATATTCTTTGAAATAACTAAAAATGCAAACCATAGAAGAGAAGACACAATTAGAAGTGTTGTTTTTGAAAATATTAGAATTGAAGCATATAATGACATAGGTACAGCAAAAATGTACAGACAATACAATAATTATGGTGGATACCAATATACAGAGGAGTTTCTTCTAACTGACCGAATAGAATTTGAAGGGAATACAAGTACAGATATAGGAGCGCTACAAATAAATAACCAAGGCGGAGTATTGATAGGGTTTAGAGTGGCGCTGAAAGATATAGGGAGATATCCTGTTACCGAAGATGAAATATTTAGAGCAAATGGAGCAGCTTTAAATTCAGCGGGGATAAACTTGGATGATATTACGATGACGCTGTTGTTTGATATAATTATAGAAACTGGTTCTGGGCATAGAACCAGAGCAGAATATTCGATTGAATTGCCAGCAGGAAATATCTTAGAAGAGGAAGAGGGGCGTTTACACACGCGAATAACAGATTTATCAAACATGGTCTTTAGAAGATTTTAAACCGAATTAAAGAAGAGAGTATAAAAAAAGAGGAGCAAGTCTCCCTTTTTTGTAGAAAGGATGAAATAACCACTTGCAGAAAGTGAAAAAAAACGATATAATCCAAAGGAAAAGCAAAGAGTTAACCTTTGTATGGAGAGTAATTCAATGGATAGCTATGAAACTCGTCAGATCTGGAAGGAAGCAGCGATAAATAGTGACATCTATGTGAGTTGCTTTCCATAGAAAGGTTAATTTATATAAGGGGTGAAGGTGTTGGCGTATACGGCTCTATACAGAAAATTTAGACCATTAAAATTTGACGATATGGTTGGGCAAGAACATGTTACGAGAACATTAAAGAATCAAATTATGGCAGAAAGAGTAGGTCATGCCTACTTATTTAATGGTGGACGAGGAACAGGGAAAACTACATGTGCAAAAATTTTAGCAAGAGCAGTAATTTGTGAGTCTTTGGCAGACGGCGAACCGTGTAATAACTGTGAAATGTGCAAAGGAGTATTGGCAGGAAGCTTAACTGACGTTGTAGAAATGGATGCGGCTTCTAACAATAGCGTAGAAGATATAAGACAAATTAGAGAGGAAGTAAATTTTTTACCTAGTAGTGCTAAATATAGAGTATATATAATAGACGAGGTGCATATGTTGTCTACAGGAGCTTTTAACGCACTATTAAAAACTCTTGAAGAACCGCCAAAACATGTAAAATTTTTGCTAGCTACGACAGAACCGCAAAAATTACCCGCAACTATTTTATCAAGGTGCCAAAGATTCGATTTTAAAAGGATTTCGGAAGAGAACATAGCTAAAAGGCTGGAAACTATATGCAAAGAAGATAATATAAAAATATCAAAAGAAGCAATAAATATGATAGCTGTTTTAGCAGAAGGTGCTATGAGAGATGCCATTAGCATACTGGAAAGATGCATTCAGGAAGAAGCGGGCAATGAGATTGGTGAAGACGCCATTAGAGAGTTAGTAGGATTGCCTAAAGTAAGCTATATAAATAAAGCTGTAAAAAGTATAATACATGATGATGCAGAAACACTATTATTAGATGTAAAAGAAGTAATAGATAGTGGAAAAGATTTAGATAATTTTTTATGGGAAACTATAAAATATGTAAAAGATATTTTGATATATAAGTCTACTAAGAAGGCAGAGTTATATAATGAAAGAGAGATAGAGGGATTAGAAAAGCTTAGCGAAGAGACAACAAAAGAAAGACTTTTTGACCTTATACACATACTGTCTGAACTAGCCAATAGTATAAAATGGTCTTCTCAAAAAACAATAATGTTACAGGTGGGACTAATGAAATGTTGTACAGAGAAAGATAGCATATGTAGTGTAAGAGAGAAACCAAAACCAGTTACGAACACATCTAAAAAGGAAACTGTGAAAAAAGAAGAAATTGTGGATAAGCAAGAAGTAACAGTCCCAATAGGAACAAGAGACATAGAAAAGAAAGAAGAGGATGAGCCAGAAACAGAAAAGGCTTTGCCAAAAGAGACCGCGTTGGTTCAAGCGAGCAAGCAGGTTGGAGCTGATAATGATGTGGAATACTGGCAAAAGATATTAGATACATTAAAGACAAAAGGTAAAGTGATGTTATATACAAACCTAATTGGAACAAAAGCGAGAAAACCTAATGACTTGTGTGTAGAAATAGCATTTTCAGGCAAGATAACACCTTTTGCAAAATCAGTTTTAGAGCAACATGAAAATAGGGAAGAGCTTAGCAAGATGATTTCTTTGGAAGAAGGGCAAAAAATGCAGATTAAGTATATTGAAAATGCAGGAACAATAATGCCGGTGACTCGGAAGGCAAAGCAGTACTATACCAGATGATATAGGGATAGATATTAATATTATTGATGCTTAAGTTGAAACGTATTAAGCAAGGGGAGGAATGAAGAATGTCAAAACGTGGAGGATTCCCAGGAGGAATGGGTGGAGGAATGAACATAGGAAAACTAATGAAAGAAGCTAAAAAGATGCAAGAAGAGATGGAAAGGTCTCAAACAGAACTAGCATCTAAAGATTTTGAAGCATCTGCTGGAGGTGGAGCCGTTACAGTGAAAGTTTCCGGTGGCAAAGAAGTAAAAGAAATTGCTATAAAAAAAGATGTAGTAGATCCAGATGATGTAGAAATGTTACAAGATTTAATAATAACTTGTGTGAATGAAGCCTTGAGAAAAGTGGACCATGCGCAAGCAGCAAGTATGCCAAATATACCAGGAATGAATATGCCAGGTATGTTTTAGGAGACCGGAGGAAGTATGTCGTATTATTCGCCGTCTATAGAGAAATTAATAGAGAGTTTTGAAAGGTTACCTAGTATAGGACATAAAACTGCTGCTAGGTTAGCTTTTCATATGCTTAACATGAGCGATGAACAAGCAAAAGAATTTATAGATTCAATTATTAATGCTAAAAGGAATCTAAGATATTGTAATGTTTGCTATAATATTTCTGATACAGAACCATGTCAAATTTGTGGCAGCCCTAAAAGAGATAAGAGCTTAATATGCGTGGTAGAAGATGTGAGAGATGTTATAGCGATGGAGAGAACTCATGAATTTAAAGGAGTGTATCATGTTTTACATGGATCAATATCTCCAATGAATAACATAGGTCCAGAAGATATAAAGATAAAGGAACTTCTGGAAAGGTTACAAGACGGAGAAGTAAAAGAAATAATAATAGCTACAAATCCACGTGTGGAGGGAGAAGCAACAGCGATGTATTTATCAAAATTGATTAAGCCATTAGGCATAAAGACGACAAGGATTGCTCATGGAATTCCTGTAGGAGGAGATCTAGAATATACAGACGAAATTACTTTAACTAAAGCGTTAGAAGGAAGAAGAGAGTTATAAATGTTAGAAAACAGAAAAATATGAAGAAACAAAAAAGGCTGGAAAACTCCAGTCTCTTTTATGTTTAAGATTCTAATACTATTTTACAGATATCGTTCGTTGAATTCCTTTTAGCAACTAGTCTTGCGTTTATTTTCATTTTTTTGATTTTCTCTGAGGAGCCTAAGATGTCTTGTAATTTTTCTCTAACATCATCATCTTTTCTGATCCATATTCCGATATCATTTCTTTCTAAATACTCAGCATTTTCTTGCTCATGTCCAGGAATAGGATTTACAGCAATCATTGGAAGACCAGAGGCGATACTTTCCGTTGTTGTAAGTCCACCTGGTTTAGAAATAACTAAGTCAGAAACGCTCATCAATTCCGGAATTTTATTTGTATATGAAAGAATTTTAGCATTTTTGCTTGACCTAGTTTCTTCCACTATGTTTTCGAATTTTTCCTTCGCTTTAGCGCTTTTGCCGGCTATCGCTATAACTTGCATGTCCGGATAATCGTCTAAAATAGAACGTAAAAAGTTGTATGTTTTGCTTTTCCCAAAACCATATTCTCCACCTGCAAAAAACAGTATAGTTGTTTTGTTCATTTCAAGACCAAATTCAGTTAATACTTTTTCCTTATCATAGTTTGCTAAAAACCTGTTGGACAAAGGAATTCCAGTAACGTATACTTTTTCAGGAGAGATATTATGGGCGATTAATGAATCCATCATTCCTTCATGCGCAACGAAGAACCAATTTACATGTTCATGATTTCGTATCCATTGAGGATGCGGAGCATAATCAGTCATTACTGTAGCTAACTTACAATCAATCTTTTTCTTTTTTTTGAGAATTGTACACATATGACTACTAAAATAGTGTGTAGAGATAACAATGTCAGGTTTATATTCTTGGAATAGAATATTTAGCTTTATGGACATGGCTCTATTTGCAGCCCTACTGAACTTAGATAAAGCACTTGACTCCTTAGAGTAATACATTTTTTTCCACGCCCAATGTCCACTTTTAGATATTTTTGCATAAGCTTTTGTAGAAACTTTATTTAAAGGTTTATTTATATATTCTATACAATCAACAAGCAAAGTTTCTGCTTCGCCTTTATATTGTGAATCAATGTATTCTTTTATATTTCTTGCTGCTGATAGATGTCCGCCACCGTAGGAACCATAAAAAATTAAAACTTTTTTCATAGTTTTCTCCTTTTATTTTATACAATCAAGTTTTATTATACCATAAAAAGAGGAAAAGTGCGAAAAGGTATATTTTTTGGATATAGACACATACTGTTTTTATGAATAATGTGGATAAAGAAACGAAAAAAAATTATTCCTATAGAATTATTGTAATGTTGGTATTGATTACGATAATTTTCGGAATTCTATTATATAGAGAAAATAGGATGCATATTGCAGAAATAGAGAACAGACACAATCTTGCTCTCTATGAAGCAATACATCATATGCAAAAAATAAATAGTTACCTTCATGAAATGGTGACATTGGATGTAGAGGAGTATAATGAAGATGTTTTTACTAACATGTGGAGAGAAGCTAATTTAGCAAGAGTTTATTTGGCGCGGGTTACCGTCTACAAGCCGTGGACTTCGGAAATGCAAAAAGTTTTTTGAATCAGGTGAGTACTTATAGTCACTCGATTTCGAGAGAAAAATTAAGAGGGGAATCTTTATCAGATGAAGATTCATATAATCTCCAAAGATTATATGAGTCTTCGTTAGAAATAGCAGAGCTAATGGAAGAACTGAGAAGTGACATCGCGGAAGGAAGAACCAGCTGGAGGGAATTAACAAGAAAATCAGACATACCGTTTGCCCAACAAGTATATGCTCTGCCAGAAGTAGATGTATAAAAATTTGATTAATTTTGTAGTTTTGTAATTTTTTAAACATAATAAAAAAGCTTTTTCTACAAATAATAATTTTAGGAAACATTTATAATTAGTGTTTTCTTTAAAGGAGGAACTTGAAATGGCTAGGAGTAAAAACCTAATGTCGGAAAACTTGAAAGAAGAAATAGCAAAAGAATTAGGAGTATATGAAACGGTAAAACAACAAGGCGGATGGGGAAATGTATCATCTAAGCAATGTGGCAGCATGGTAACGAAAGCTATAGAGATAGCTAACAGGAGCACAAATGCGTAGATTCTGATTGTAACGAGTTGCTATGCAGATGTAGAAGGCAGGATATATAGTCCTGTCTTTTACATACATATAATTGCCTTGAATGAACACGTAGCATTTGGAAACAAGTTGAACAAATGAAGAGTTTGTTGTATAATATATGAGGAAAATCTTACGGAAGAAAGTGATTTGCGGATGCAGATACTATATGGAATAGAGGGAACATGGAAAAAATAAAGTTAGATAAAATTTTAACAAACTTTATGGTAGTATTTATATGTATACAACCAGTATTTGATTTTAAAATATTTTATAGTCCTATATCAACACTTATTAGGGTAATTATAATCGGGATATTATTTTCTTATTGCTTTTTCAGAGACAAAAGCAATAAGAAATATCTTTTTTTCGTGTATTTCTTTTTTCTCGGAATGTATTTCATATTGCAGTTTTGGAACGCTCAAAGTTTTACTTCTTTGGTTCCGGGAGATTTTAATTATTCTATAGTAAGTGAAACTTTGTATTTTTTAAAGATGATAACTCCATTCTTATTGATATATGTGCTGTATAAGCTGGATATTGGGAAAGAGAACATCTTAAAGTCGATGAAAATTTTAGCAATGACAATAGGCTCTATCATTATTATTAGCAATTTATTTTTGTTTTCTTATGCGACTTATAGCCATTTACGTATTAGTGCAAATTTTTTCGCATGGTTTGGTAACAATACATATACGTATCAAGAATTAGCCTCAAAAGGATTATTCTATATGGGCAATCAGATAAGTGCAGTTCTTATATTAACATTACCATTTATAATTTATTCAGTTATTAAAGAAAATAAAAAGAGAAATATATTGGTCCTAGTTGTTAATTCTTTAGGATTAATGCTATTGGGAACTAGAGTTTCAGTTTTAGGAACTGTAATTGTGTATGTATACACAATCTGTGGTGTGGTGATATTTAATAAATTTATATATAAAAAGAAACTGCAATGGAGGGAGATGACACCAATTGCGATAGTACTTCTTATATATTTGGCACTGATGCCATTTAATCCAGCCTTTGGGCGAATATATGAAATGGAAAATTTAATAGAACCTATAGTAGTGACACATAACCAGGAAGAGGTGTATGAGGAAGCTATATATAGTGAATATGTTGCAGACGAAGGTGACGAAGGTATTGTAAATGGAAGTATTGAAATTTTAGAGACGGAGGACAGTGAACTAGAAAGAGTAAGGATTCTTAACTATATCTATGAAAATTATCTATGGACAGTTCCTGAACAATTTGTTTTACATAGCTATCCATATAGATATGATCCGGAATTCTGGTTGAGAATAATGAGGGAAGATGTTAGTGTAAGAACAAACCATAGATATGTGCAAAGAGCAATGGTAAGACGTGTTATAGAGATAAATGATAATGAGTGGGATAAATTTTTTGGAATAACCAATACGAGACTGCAAAATATTTTCAACATAGAGCAAGATTTTATAGTGCAGTACTATGCACTGCGGAATAATAGGAGTAACTTTGATATTTTTTCCGTATTTTGCATTGATTATGTATGCTGCATATATGATTATAAAACATAGATTCAAAAGAACGTATTTAATAAACGCGCTTGCACTTGTGACTACATTTTTCTTGTTTGCAATTGCATATAATTCTGGAAATCTATTAAACGCTTTAGGTTTTACCATTTATTTTGCACTAATATTTAATCTCGTAATAATTGAAGAAAGCTAATTTCCGTAAGAAAATTTGAGATATTAAGTTGAATAATAGGCATTTTTAATGTACAATGTCATAACAAAGAAAAAATGATGGAGGCAATATGTTTTTAAGAAATATTTATTTGAATATGAAACAGTATAGATTTTTGTTACAACAGTTAGTATCAAGGGACTTCAAAGTGAAATACAAAAGGTCTGTGCTGGGTGTTGTATGGAGTTTGTTATATCCTGTATTAATGATGACTGTAATGTATATGGTGTTTTCGTATGTTTTTAGATTTGGAGACCTGATGACAGGTATTAGCTTTCCAGTATATCTTCTAACTGGTTTAGTCATGTTTAACTATATTAGCGAAGCGACTAATTTATCAATGAGTTCTATTGTTGCAAGTGGGTCTCTAATTAATAAGGTATATTTACCAAAATATATTTTTCCGTTATCAAAATGTTTATTTGTTGGAATAAATTTGTTACTTACTTTGATTCCATTATACTTAGTTATACTAGTAACAGGAACAGGACTTAATATCTATCATCTTGTGTTGCCTTTTGTGTTTATATGCTTATTTTTGTTTGCATTAGGCGTGAGCTTTTTATTAGCAACAATAGCTGTTTTCTTTAGAGACATGTTTTATATATATGGAATTATTACTATGTTATGGATGTACTTGACTCCTATTATGTACCCTATTCAAATGATCGATGATAGGTTTCAACCGCTGTTTAGATTAAATCCATTATTCCAGTTTATTGACTTTGCGAGGGAGATTATATTATATGGGAATATGCCAAGTTTAAGGTCGTTTATTATTTGTGGAGCGTGTGCATTAATTATGCTTGTGACAGGCATGTTCGTATTTAAGAAGAATCAAGATAAATTTATATATTATTTATAAACGCAGAAAATTCTCTGGAGATTCCTCAAAGTTTGTTTACTAAAGCATAACTTGTCTGTACGCATCAAAGATGCTACGGCTAAGAAAACTGAGGATGTCACAAGGAGTAAGTTCGCGTAATAGGAAGCTGGGCGAGGAGGAGCTATGATTAAAGTTGACGATGTTTCAATGAGATTTAATTTAGGAATAGAAAAGAATTTTTCGTTAAAGTTATTTTTCATTAATTTATTTAAGAGGAAAGAAAAAACTGAAAAGAAAGAATTCTGGGCTTTAAGTGATGTTACATTCGAAGTAGGAAAAGGAGAGGTAATTGGGTTTGTGGGTAGAAATGGAGCCGGCAAATCGACTTTGCTTAAAATAGTGGCAGGTGTTATGAAACCAACTAAAGGTGCTGTACAAACCCATGGTAAGATTTGTCCAATGATAGAGCTTGGAGCAGGATTTGATATGGATCTGACAGCAAGAGAGAATATCTTTCTAAATGCAGCAGTAATGGGATATTCAAAAAGCCTTATAGAAGAAAAATTCGATGAAATAGTAGAGTTTTCAGAATTAATTGAATTTTTAGATGTTCCGTTGAAAAATTATTCATCTGGTATGGTTACAAGGCTTGCTTTTTCAATATCAACAATTGTTGATCCAGAGGTATTAATAGTGGATGAAATACTATCTGTAGGGGATATTTCATTTAAACAAAAAAGTGAAAAGAAAATGAAGGAAATGATTCATGGAGGTACTACCGTGTTATTTGTTTCACATTCATTAACAGATATAAAACAAATATGCAATAGAGTTGTTTGGTTAGAAAATGGACGAATCAAAAAAGTTGGAGGGAAAGAACTTTGTGACGAATATGAAGAGTATATGACTAAGTAAAAAAGAGGGGAAGGAAGAAATGAAGAGACTAGGGAGAGCAGTAAGAAAATATGGCATAATAGGGATTATGATAAAAGTGATGAAGAAAATCGCATATAGAATTTTTGCAAAATTAGATAACATAGATAAAAAACTAGTATTAAAAAGAGAGCCTAAAATAAGAAAAGCGAATAAAGGAAGATACGATTTTTTGGAGAATCTTTGTAAAAACAACAAATATAAAAGTGTTTTTGTTTTCTACCCATATACAGAATGGGACTTGCCAATCTTTCAGAGGCCACAACAAATAGCATTGGAATTATCTAAACGAGGGGATGTATTATATTTATATTGTACAGCAAACCATGAGTATGACAATGTAGATATTTATGAAGAAATAAATGAAAATTTATATTTAACCACAGAATATGACTTTATTAAAAATTTGGACTTAGACAATAGAATTATACATTTATATTCTACTGACATAGTCTCAGAGACAGAAGAAATAGAACAAGCGTTAAACAGGGAAGACAAAGTTTTATATGAATATATAGACGAGATACACGAAGATATAACACAAGCACTGCCTAAATCTTTCATGCAAAAGCATAACTATATTATTAATAATCCAGACTGTTATATAGTTACAACAGCTGATAAATTGCATGAGGATATAGTAGCTATAAGGAAAGACAGAGTAGTATTATCTACAAACGGTGTGCATATAGAAGATTTCATTTATGATGAAAATATAGCAAAACCGGGAATAATTGAAGAACTTGAAGGAAAGTATGACAAAATCATTGGATATTATGGAGCACTAGCAAAATGGTTTGATTATGAAGCTGTTAAGAAATCGGCTGAAAAGCATCCAAACTATGCTTTTATATTAATAGGAATAGAATATGATGGGTCATTAAAAAAGAGCAAATTGCTAGAGTGTAAGAATGTTTATTATATAGGGAAAGTGAAATACAACGAGTTGATTAGCTATTCTGCGAATATGGACCTACTAACAATTCCATTCTTAATTAATGATATTACAGAGTCTACATCACCGGTTAAATTATTTGAGTATATGGCAACTGGCAAGCCAATACTAACTACAGATATGAGAGAGTGTAGAAAATATAAAAGTGTTAAGATAGCTAAAGATCATGAAGAATTTGCAAGTATGATACCAGAAGTGATAGAGCTAATAAATGACAGAGAGTATAGAGAATTATTAATTCAAGAGGCAAAAGAAAATACATGGTCGAAAAAAGCTGATAGTATATTAGAGTTGCTGAGAAAATGAGGTAAAGAAGTGGAAGAATATAGAGAATATAGAAAGAGTTTGTTTAACCCCATATATAAAAAAGAGGTCGAACAATTAGGTAATAACGACGAGAGCATTACCTATCTATTAAATGCTGAATTTTTAGAAAAAGAAATATGTGAGAATAATTTTATAATACTAAATTTTACGGACTATATAGAGAGTATAGACACAATAAAAGAATATTTAGAGATAATAAAGAACACATATGAAATATTAGCTATATCTTTTATGAAATCGGCTGACAAAGCAAATTATACACAAGATTTTTTAATTGGTATATTTTGTGCTTCTAAATCTAAGTATTCCCAAAAAAGAGAGATGTACGAAAAGATATTTAGAAGTCATAAAGCAGATAAAGAGCGAATATTGAAAAGGATAAATGAGGCTTTCGAAAACAAATATAAGTTTGACATAGAAGCAAACATGTATTTTTGTTGTAGAGACTTTAAGAAAGAAAGCAAATTTTTTGGCAAGCTTTATTTGTCACAATTCATGGCGAACAACAAAAATTATAAAAAATTGAAAAACAGAAGGATCATAAATAATATCAAGTCAAAGTGGAACAAACAAGAAGTTGTAGATATAAACCATGCGGAGCTAATAGCAGAACGTAAAAAGAAAACCTTTTATAACAAAGAAGTGATAGAAGAAGAGATTGAGGTACAAATACAAGAAGT
The DNA here is from genome assembly GCA_009785865.1 of Oscillospiraceae bacterium. Taxonomy (GTDB): domain Bacteria; phylum Bacillota; class Clostridia; order TANB77; family CAG-508; genus WQVL01. The sequence continues at coordinate 11,432 of WQVL01000028.1, forward strand.
AGAGTCAATACAAAAAGTGCGAAAAGAAATTGCAAATAAGAATCTAGCGCTTACAACGATAATAAATATAGAGGATGATAAAAGAGTAAATCAATATATAAAAGTGTTCAAAGAGTTAAACTCAAACATTATTGTTATTGAAAAAACCGAGAAGAAGCTGTTTGATGCTGACTGTTTTATAGTTTCTAATATAGAAGATGCAAAAAAAATAACTCAGAATGATAGAGTAATTTATGTATCAAACAATGATGATGACAGTAAGGAATTGTTCTACATCAATGACCAAGAGATAAAGGAAATAACACAAGAAGAAATTATGAAGCATTGCTTTAAGAATATAGATGGACTAAAAGTTTTTGCGAATTTAGACCACATTAATAGCATCAAAGTATTGACAGGAACATTTTTGGATTTTGAAGGTGAAAACTATTACTCTGGCGGTGCAGAAAGATATTTATTAGATTTATATGAAGTTTCAAAGCATATGGGATTCAAATTAAGAATTTATCAAAGGGCAAATTATCCTTTTGTGAAATTTTATAATGATATAGAAGTAGTTCGGGGTAACTAACATAGAAGAATCAAATATAGAAGATGGAGGATATACATCTACTTTAGAAATAAGAGACAGTTATAATAATTTAGCGAGAGATACCTCTAAATTAAACATTTATTCATCTTTTATGGAGAATTATGGAACCGCGGTATATCCTTCGATGGGAATTAGTCATGGAGTTGCATGGGATAACATTCAAAATAAATACGCAGGAGATAACTATAGCAAAAACTGGGTTATTGATGCTGCTAAAGCATGCGATAAAATAGTATCAGTAGATACAAATACAGCAAATTGGTTTCAAACAGTAGATTATATGTTAGGAAACATGACAGAAGTTGTGCCTAATTATGTTGAAACTGATGAATTTAAGCTTGATAGAAGCAAGAATGAGGAAGAAAAAATCATTATTTTATATCCAAGAAGATTGTATGAACCAAGAGGATTATATTTAGTCTTAGATATATTAGATGCAATATTAGAAAAATATTCAAATGTTGAAATACATTTTGTAGGGAAGGGATTTGAAGAAGATACAAAAAATGTAGAAGAGAAAATAGAGAAATGGGGAGATAGGGTAAAAATGTATAGCTTAGCTCCTGAAAAGATGCACGAAGCATATAAAAAGGCTACAATCTCTTTAGTGCCTACATTATATAGTGAAGGAACAAGTTTATCATGTCTTGAGGCAATGGCGACAGGAAATGCTGTTATAGCGACAAGAATAGGAGGATTAACAGACATTATAATTAATAATTATAATGGTAAATTAATAGAACCAAATGTAAGAGCATTATACAATGCTATAGAAGAGTTTTTGGACAATGAAGAAGTAAGAGAAAAGTGTAGAAAAAATGCAGTAGAGGTTGCAAAAGAATTTAACAAGAAAAAATGGAAAAAAAGTTGGGAAAGATTAATAAAAGAAAATGCAGGAGAATTAGATAAAAAGAAAAATATCCAGTACAATATAGTAAAAATTTATATTACTGAAGACAAGTTTAATGACTACGCATTTAACAAAATGTTATATGGTTTGTTAACAAAAAATAATATTGTTTACATTGTTACAGATGAGGAGAATATAAGAGGAAAGAGTTTCGGGAGATTACAGTTTATAGGGAAAGATCAGACCCTATATAAGAGTTTCGATAAAATATTAGCGGATAAGGAATATAGTGGAACGATAAATGAAAAGGAAGTAGAGTATATATAAAAGGTAGGTGCTTATGAATAAAGATATTGCAATAGCTGTTGAAAACATTATTCAATTTCAAACTATAAAAAATGGTATAGATGAATTATTAAAAAGGAATTATACTGTTGATTTGTATGTGCCTGAGATAAAAAATGACGAAGGATATGAAGAAATTCATGACTCTGTTTATAAATATATGCTTGATAGAGGTTATGAGTCTAAAAGAGTGGCTGATAAAAATATAAGATATAAAATTCTTTTACAAGCACATCCATTAGACCACTGCCTAGACATTAACTTTGAATATAGAATAAAATTCAAGTATGGTATTTTATTGGCAAAACCAGATCCAGAATATAAGCCAGAATATAATATGTTATTTGATGCCATTTTATGTTATGGGAAGTATGAAGCGGATATCCTGAGTGCTTATACAAAAACCTATGCTATAGGGAACATGAAGTATGTTAATTATGAAAAGAAGACAACTTCTGAAAAGCCGGTGTTGCTATATCTACCGACATGGGGCGATATTAGCTCTATAGATACTGTAATCGATAGTATAAAAAAATTAAAAGATAAATATAAGGTAATTGCAAAATTTCATCATGGAACATCTTTTTTAAAAAATGAAGAAGACAGATTGGCTATGTTAAAGGAAGTAGTAGATGAATATTATGATTTAAACACAGAACTGGTTGAGCTCTTAAGTGCATCTGATGTAGTTCTGTCGGATAATTCTGGTGCAATATTTGAAGCTATTTATGCAGATGTGCCGGTTGCCATTTTTACGAATGATTTGAATAAAAGAAAATTAGAAGAATTTGACACATATCAATATGAATTTGCACAAAAGGGCATAATCCCGCATACAAAAGATGCAACTAAAATAGGAGATGTTTTAAAAGATGCGATGTCACAAGAATATACAGATAAACAAAGAACGTTGAAAAACGAATTGTTTTTGGTGAAAAGTGACCTGGTGGAAGATTTTGTCAACATAATAGACCTATACTTAAAGGATAAAATTAATAAAAGAAATAAGATATTGCATGATATATTAGCAAAAGAGTATACGTTAAAAACAAGGGAGATTTTAGAAAAAAATCATATGTTAGATGTGCTGAATAATGAAAAGATAAAAAGAGAGAAAGACATAAATGAACTGATAGTGAAATATGAAGAAACAAGTAACATTCTAGAAAAACTAAAAGATGAATTGGAAGAAAAGAAGAATCAAGCAGTAGCAAAAGACGAAGAAATTCAAATATTAAATAAACAAATAGAGTATTTTGAGACTGGAAAATTATACAAACTTTCGAAAAAGATTTACAAGCTTTTTGGTAATTAATAAATAGAAACCAAAGGAATCTATATCTGGTTGGTTATTCTAAATACATGTGGAGTGAAATAATGAAAGAAAAGATTTACAAAATAATTTCAGTAATAAAAAAAGACGGCTTTTTAGTTATGCTGAGAAAGTCGTATCAATACATAAAAGCAAATTATATTATTAAAATAAATATATTTCAGACCATATATATAAATTTGAATGCCAAGAAATATAAAAAGATAATAGACGATATTTTAGATGGGGATTACGACAGAGTAATTATATGGCGAAGTACATTTGGTTGGAATGTCCCGCTATTTCAGAGACCACAGCATATTTCAAGAAATTTAGCACAAAGTAAGTGCTTAGTTTTTTATGAAGTGACAACTATGACTGATAAAGTAAAAGATATCGCGAAGATAGAAAATAATTTGCACCTAATCAACTTTAACAATAGAGCTATAAAGAAGTTGTTGATGGGCAAACTGCAAAAGGTTTCAAAACCAAAGTATGTACAAATTTATTCAACCAACGCTATAACTTCGGTTGATGATTTAATGCAATATATGAAGGATGGGTATAGGGTAATTTATGAGTATATAGATGATTTAAGTCCGGCATTGTTGGGGACAAAAGAGCTACCTAAAAATTTAACAGATAAATATGAATATATCTTGAAAGATAAAGAAAATGTATTTGTAGTAGTTACTGCGGATGAAATAGAGAAGGACATCCTAACTAAAAGAGGAAAAGAGAAGCTAGTGTTTTCATGTAATGGAGTGGACTATGAGCATTTTCAAAATATAGATAGAGAGTATAAGTTCGGGGAGAAGTTTGAAGCCATACTAAAACAGGAAAAGCCAATTGTCGGATATTATGGAGCACTTGCATCATGGTTCGATTATGAAATGGTTCGATTTTTAGCATTACAGAGACCAGAATATAATGTTGTGCTTATAGGAATTAAATATGATGATACATGGGACAAGCAAAAGTTGGATGAAGTTCCAAACATACATTTCTTAGGACCAAGAGATTATAGTGTCCTTAAGAATTATGCAGATAAGTTTACAGTTTGTACAATACCATTTGTAATAAATGAAATTACAGAAGCGACATCACCCCTAAAATTATTTGAGTATATGGCCCTTTCGAAACCAATAGTTACAAGTAATATGAAAGAGTGTAGAAAATATGAATCAGTATTTATTGCAAAAAGCAATGAAGAATATGTAAAATTAATTGATAAAACAGTTGATATGGAGAGAAACAAAAAGGAAAATGAAGAATATTTCGAGTTATTAGAAAAGGAAGCTCTTGAGAATACATGGAATAAAAAAGCAGAAGTAATTATTGATTTATTAAAAGAGAATGAGGAATAGAGTTTTAATATCAAGAAGACTATCTTCAGAAGGGAGTGCCAGTAGCCAAGAATATGATTGATGTTTTGAATAAGATTTATAAGGGAAGTAAAGAATCCTTTTATGAAACTGTTAAAGAGAAAATGGAGAAAGAAGAAAAAGCTTTTATTATTACTGCAAATCCAGAAATAATTATGATAGCTGAAAAGAGGACAGAGATAAAAGAAATTCTTCTAAGTGATGAAGCTATTATCATTCCAGATGGATTTTCCGTAGTGAAAAGAGGACGAAATATGGGGGTACATATTGAAGAAAAAATACCTGGCATTGATTTAGTTCAAAATTTCTTGAAATTTGCGAATGAGAATAATAAAAGTATATATTGTTATGGAAGTAAGGAAGAAACCGAAAGAGGATTAGAAGATGTTTTAAGAAAGACATATCCAAATGTTAAAATTGAAGGACTAAAGAATGGATATGACTATACTGAAGAAGAAGTTTTTGCAGATATAAAAACGAAAAAACCAGATATAATATTAGTAGCTATGGGAGTACCAAGGCAAGAACAGATTGCCGCCAAGCATTATGATGATTTGGAAAAAGGAATAATTATTGGAGTAGGTGGAAGCTTAGATGTACTAAGTGGAAGTAAAAAAAGAGCACCTAAATTTTTTCGAAAGAGAAATTTAGAATGGTTATATAGGATATTGAGAGAACCAAGGAGAATAAAAAGATTTTACAAATATAATATTAAGTTTTACTTACAAACAGGGAAAAGGAGGAGAAGGACCAAATGAATATGGCAAGGAATGTATTAAAAAAGAGTGTGCAGATTATTTTTGCAATAGTAATGTTATATATGCTATTTGTTAATATTGTAAGGACAAGGTTTGATATAGGAATAATAGTTTTTTGGATAATGACACTAATTATTCTTTCTGTATTAGTACTAATGCTATATAAGAAGAAGGTTATTACGTCAAGGCATATTGGAATAGGTGTCATAGTACTATTCATATTTGGAATTATAGCTAGAATTTTTTTCATAGTAGGATTTGAAATGGAATTAGCTTCTGACTTTTTACTCTTTTATCAAACTTCTCTCCGGGATAGCAACTGGAGGGGAAATAAATCAGTATTATTTATCATATAATGGCTATGTTTACAGTGTCGCAAGTGTATTTGCAGTTGTTCTTTGGATATTTGGAGAAAGCTATAGGAATATATTGATATTTAATTTAATATGTCAAATTCTAACGGCAATCATACTTTATAAAACGATTAGGATTAAATTCAGTAGCATTTCGGCTGGAATAGGTGCTTTAGTATGGTTCCTGTTGCCAACAGTTATATTCGCAACTCTATTAGTATCGACAGAAACATTATTTATGTTATTCTTTATGCTTAGTTTTTATATGTTTTTGAAATTAGAAGGGAAAGAACAGTGCAATTATAAAACATATCTTTATGCCTTTTTATTTGGGTTGTCAATTGTAGCTGCAAATGCTATCAGACCAGCGATGGCAGTATTTATTATTGCAATTGTTATATATTATTTACTTAACATTAAGAACATTAAAAGATTTATTATTCTTGGGATAATACTGTTAACATACTTTATAGGTAACTTTGCAATAAATTTATATAATGAAAATGGCATTGGGGTAGAATCGAGATCTGGAGCCTTAGGATGGTCGGTTTTCTTTGGAGCTAATTACGAACATGATGGTGGATGGAGCGTGGAAGATGCAGAGAAAGTTTTTGGAGAGATATTACCAAATACAGACGAAGGTAATAGCGTTCTGGTAGAACTCGCAATAGAAAGATATCAAGATATGGGGCCAATGCAAGCTGCAAGATTATGGGACAGTAAGTTTGGAATCTTATGGTCAGCCAATAATGGGAATGCTCAGTTTTTAGGGATGTTAATAACAGAAGACTCGAGATTGCATATATATGACTATCTAGAGGTTACGGATAAGATTAGTGATATTATAGTAATATCTATATTATTATTAGTATGTTTATATGCACTTATTCAGTTTAAGCGAAGAGAAGAAACTAATTTATTATTTGAACTATTTGTAATAGGGTATATTATTGCTAATTTAATTATTGTTTTAAATGTCAGATATAATTTCCCGATTTATCCAATCTTAATATATATAGCAATACAATCGGCTGAAAGGATTATGCCTAAGAAGAAAGTCGAAGATAGCAGAAGAGAAAAGACACCAATAGAGGATCCAAAGGTACTTCTCATAATACCTGCATACAATGAGGAATCGAATATTAAAAAGACTTGTGAGAGCATAAAAAAACAAGATGCTAATTTAGATTTTGTTGTTATAAATGATTGTTCAACTGATGATACAGCTAGAATATGTGAAGAGAATGGGTATAATTATATAAATAATGTATTCAACTTAGGTATAGGTGGAGCAGTTCAAACCGGATATAAATATGCTTATAAAAATGGATATGATATAGCTATACAATTTGATGGAGATGGGCAACACGATATTACATGTGTCCAGAAATTGATTCAGCCGATAAAAGAAGGACAAGCGGATTTTGTTATAGGTTCCAGATTTATTGATGGTACGAGTAAATTTAAGTCCACCAGAGCAAGAAGGTTTGGGATAAGAATAATTTCATGTTTAATAAATTTCTTCACAGATACAAATGTGACAGACCCAACATCTGGATTTAGGGCAGCAAACAAGAAGGTAATAAAACTGTTTGCAAAAGAGTATCCCGTTGAATATCCTGAACCTGAAGTAATAATGACACTAATTAGAAATAATTATGTTGTTACAGAAGTTCCGGTAATGATGCATGAAAGAGAAGGTGGAATTTCTTCGATAACATCTTGGAAATCTGCTTATTATATGATAAATGTTGCATTTTCTATTTTCATCGCAAATATTAGGAGGAAGAAAGATGGTAGATAGATTACAATTACCGATGATTATAATTTCAATTTTGTTTATAATTTTAGTAGTAGAGATAGTAAGAAAAGATAGGATTTCTGTAAAGTATTCTCTTGTATGGATCTTCTCAGGAGCTGTTATGTTAGTTGTTTCACTGTTTCCAAATAGATTCTTAGGGGTTGCAAGATATTTTGGATTTGAAGTGTTATCTAATATGCTTTTCTTCGTAGGGATAGGGTTACTAATGCTAATTAGTATTTCCCTGACAGTAATTGTTTCTGGTCAAAAGAAGAAAATTCAAGTGTTGATACAAGAGGTATCCCTATTAAAAGAGAAATTAGAAGATAAGGAAGGATAATATTATGCAAATAATACTAATGGGATTATATTTAATACTTACAACAACAGGAATAACTTTGTTGAATTTAGGTGGGAATGCAGGCAGTATGTTCTTTACAAAAACAGAACTAAACTTCAATATAAACTGGATTAGCCTTGCCGGAATATTTTGCTATATTATAAGCTTTATCCTGTTTACAAGGATAATTACGGCAAATGATGTTTCATTTATATACCCAATTTTAATGGGGTCTGTACAAATACTAACATTGACAGCAGCATATTTTATACTGAAAGAAGATGTTAGTATTTATGGATTTATAGGAATTGCGCTAATAATTGCGGGGATTGTGTTGATGAATGTAAAGAGGTAGGAGAGAATTATGAGAAAAAGTATATACTTATCAATAGTACTAATATCTTTAATTGTCATGACTCTCCTGATAGCACTATATAGATATAATTCAGAAGCAGAGGAAAGCATTTTCTTTGTACTTTACAAACATGGAAATGAATATAGGGTTAATTATTGGTATGATGAGTCTAATGATATGTACTATGTCTTTCTTCCAGCTTTTGCGGATTTAAGAAATATATCAATACATACAAATGGAAAACATGTGAACCTAGGTAGTAATCAGTATAGACGTTATAGCATAGTAGAAAATATAGATTTAAATACGAAATATGAGTTCCTAATTCAAGATAGAAATCAAGAGATTTTGACAGATAGTACTATAAAATTTATGCAATCAAGCAATATCCCTGCGTTGTTTATAAATACACATACGGGAACAATGGATTATATACATGCAGACCAAGAGCATAGAGAATCAGCGTCCATGAAACTAGTTAATACAGATGGCACTTTAGACTATGCTGGTAGGATTCAGCATATAACAGGAAGAGGGAATACTTCTTGGGTAGAAGTGAAAAGGGGCTATGGAATAAATTTATTATATGATGTAGATTTACTAGGAATGGGAGAAGGTACCACGTGGTCACTAGTAGCAAATTATGTAGATAGGAGCCACATAAGAAATACGTTAACATTTGATTTGTCACGTAGCGTCGGATTAGAATGCACACCGAATTTGAGATTTGTAGATTTATATCTGAATAACGAATTTGTAGGACTATATTTATTAAAAGAAAGAGTAGAAATAGCTCCAAATAGGATAGATATAAATGAGAGCAGTATACATGATATTACAGGAGGTTATATACTAGAGTTGATACATGATAGCAGATGGGAACACGATACAAGAGGGTTTATCAGCTCAAGAGAACTACATATGTTCCTCCGAAGGCCACGTTCAGTAACAAATGAACAAATAAATTATATTGCAAATAGGTGGCAAGCCTTGGAAGATGCCCTTCATGATGAAGAAGACCAATATACCTGGATGCAATATATTGATGTTACATCATGGGCTAAACATTTTATAATTGACGAATTAACTAGAAATTCTGATAGTCCATTTACGAGTAAATTTTTCTATAAAGATTTGGATAGTGTTGATCCACTATTCTATGCTGGTCCGATTTGGGATCGCGACAGAACGTTAGGAGTTGTGACAATTGGTCGTAACAATCCAGCCCGAATTCCTGTTGGAAGGTATTTCATGCCTCATCAGGCAGAAAGTTTTTGGAAACCACTATTGAGAAAAGATTATTTTTTTGCCACTAAGACATCTTTATGGCACGATGTTTTTTTGCCAGAGCTTGAAAAAATAATAGAAAGCGAGATAGATAGACTAGCAGATGAGATATATGATGCAGTTCAAATGAATATTATTAGGTGGGGACACACGGAGATGGGACAGCGAGAGTATTTAAGTCTATATCCGGGATTTGAACAGAATATCGAACTTCTAAGAACCTTTTTAACACTAAGAGTGGAATTTTTGAATAATGAGTGGGGAGTATAAGATAATTATGAAAGATAAACAATACAGGCACGAATTTAAATTTATTTGCGCAGATAGCCATATAGCGCTGCTACAAAACAGGCTGAATAGCTTAATGAAACTAGATCCCCATATAAAACAGGGAGATTCATATCGAATTAGAAGCCTATATTTAGATGACTATATGAATACAGCCTATTACGACAATGAAGAGCGGGAGCAATCCTAGGGAAAAACTAAGAATAAGAACGTATGACAATGATAGAGCGAGAATAAATTTAGAATTAAAACAAAAAAATAGTGGAAAAACTTTTAAAAAGTCTGCTATAATTAGCGAAGAGATTGTAAATAAGTTGATAGACAATAAACTTGACTATAGTGAGGAATATCCTGAATTACTTAAAAAAGTGTATTTGCTAAACAAAACAAGACTTCTAAAACCAGTTGTAATTGTAGAATATGATAGAACTCCATACATATGCAAGTTGGGAAATGTAAGAATAACGCTAGATAGAAATATTAGTTCATCAACGAAGGTACATAGTTTTTTTGACAATGACTTACCAAGAAGGCCAGTAAATCCTAAAAAGGTACATCTTCTTGAAGTTAAATTTGATGAATATATCCCAGATTATATACACAAACACATACAAGTAGAGGGGCTCGAACAAACAACATATTCAAAGTATTATATATGTAGACAATATAACATATAAATATAATAATTGAGGAGAAAGAGAATGAATTTGAATGATATTTTTAGAGGAACATTTCTAGCAGAATTTGCTAGCTTTGAAATGAGTATGAGAATAGTAGCTACAAGCTTAATCACATCTACGATATTAGCACTATACATATTTTTTATATATAGA
>WQVL01000029.1 GCA_009785865.1 Oscillospiraceae bacterium
ATTCAGAACAAGTAGAAGGAAGAAATCCTGTATTTGAATTGTTAGAGACCGGTAGAGACATTAATAAAATACTGGTTGCAAAGGGCGAAAAACAAGGGTCGATTACTAAAATAATAGCTATGGCAAAAGACAGGAGAATTGTAATTACAGAAGTGGAAAGACAAAAGTTAAATCAAATATCACAAAGTGATAATCATCAAGGAGTAATTGCAATAGTGCCACCATTTGATTATTCAGAGGTCGAAGATATATTAGAGTTAGCGAAAGAAAAAAAAGAAGATCCTTTTATTTTGATATTAGATGGAATTGAAGATCCACATAATTTAGGAGCTATAATAAGAACAGCAGAAACTGCAGGAGTACATGGCGTTATAATACCGAAAAGAAGAGCGGTGCGGAGTTAATAGTACAGTAACAAAAGTATCAGCAGGGGCAGTAGAACACATGAAAATTGCTAGAGTGAATAATATTAATGATACAATAAAGATGCTAAAAGATAATGATGTATGGATTTATGGTACGGATATGGATGCGGAAAAGTACTATTATGATCAAGATTTAAAAGGAGCCTTGGCAATAGTTATTGGAAGCGAAGGATTTGGAATGAGCAGGCTAGTGAAAGAGAATTGTGATTTTCTAATAAAAATTCCAATGAAGGGAAAAGTAACATCACTAAATGCGTCTGTATCAGCAGGAATTGTGACATATGAAGTTGTAAAGCAAAGAGATTAGATAGATATTAGTATAAAATTTGGAGAAACAGCAAAATCAGTACTTGACAAGGCAAGGATTTATTAGTATAATCTTTTGGTGACAATTTTGAAAAAATATACATGAATATAGATTGATTTACTACTTGAAGGAGGGAAAATAATGGCAGTACCAAAAAGAAGATGGTCAAAGCAAAGATCACGTACTAAAAGAGCAACATGGAAATTAGAAAATCCAAATGTAGCAAAATGTAAGCATTGTTCAGAGCCAGTAATGCCGCACAGAGTTTGCGACAATTGTGGATATTATGATGGAAAAGAAATAATAGTAAAAAAAGATGCCTAACCTAAGAGTTAGGTCTTTTTTTGTAGTAATGACTTGATGGTCATACTACTTGACGAAGAGATATCGATGATATAAAATAAGTAAAGAAAGATAGGTGAAAAGGAAGTGGCAAAGCCAACTGTAGCAATAATAGGGAAACCAAATGTTGGGAAATCAACTTTTTTTAATTATATAATAGGCAAGAGACTTTCTATAGTTGAAGATACTCCAGGTGTTACGAGAGATAGAGTATATGGAGAAACTGACTGGAGAGGAAGAAATTTCACGGTAATCGATACAGGTGGTATAGAGCCAGAAAGTGATGACATCATACTATCTCAAATGAGAGAACAGGCGAATATAGCAATGAATATAGCTGATGTTATTATATTCCTAGTTGATATCACTCAAGGTGTAACGGCAACAGATGCGGAAATAAGTATGATGTTAAAGAAGTCAAAAAAACCTATAGTATTAGTTTGTAATAAAGCAGACAATCATGGAAAAACTACTGATGATATATATGAATTTTACAATTTAGGAATAGGAACACCATATCCGGTATCTTCTACAAATGCTTTAGGAATAGGAGATGTTTTAGATGCAATATATGAACATTTTCCGCCCAAAAGTGAAGAGGAAGAAAAAACGGATATAATAAATGTAGCAATTATTGGAAAGCCTAATGTAGGAAAGTCTTCATTAGTAAATAAAATTTTAGGAGAAAACAGAGCGATAGTAAGTGAGATTGCAGGAACAACTAGAGATAGCATAGATTCATATTTTGAAAATGAAACTGGAAAATATAATTTTATTGATACAGCAGGAATTAGAAGAAAAAGTAAAGTTTCTGAGAGAATAGAAAAGTTTAGTGTGATGAGATCACTTTTAGCAGTAGAAAGGTCTGATGTATGTATACTTATGATAGATGCTGTAGAAGGAGTAACAGATCAGGATGCTAAAATTGCTGGAGAAGCTCATGAGGCAGGAAAAGGAATAATAATAGCTATAAATAAATGGGATGTACTTGAAAAAGAAACAGGAACATTGGAGAAGTATAAGAAACAAGTATATGGAAAATTAGCATATTTAACATATGCACCAATTGTTTTCATATCTGCTAAGACAGGACAGAGAGTAGACAAGATTTTTGATATAATACAAACTGTTGCAAGCAATAACAGTATAAGAATAGCTACATCAACATTGAATCAAGTTATAAATGAAGCGATTTCAGTGGTTCAACCACCAACAGATAAAGGAAAAAGACTAAAAATATTATATGTAACACAAGCTACTACAAAGCCACCAACATTTGTAATATTTGTTAATAGTAAAGATTTATTTCATTTTTCATACGAAAGATATCTGGTAAATCAAATAAGAAGTAATTTCATATTAGAGGGAACACCAATCAGAGTAATTGTTAGAGAAAGGGCTGAAAAATAAGGATATAAGCGAAGTAAAGTCTGCGAAGATTATCACAGCTTGTGACGGTGGGAGAGGAAATAAAGTCTAGCTGTAATAATAATTGTAATATAAGTAATTTAGGAGGAATAGTTATGGGAGTATATGTAGCAATGGCGATAATAGCATATTTCATAGGAAGTATAAGCTTTGGAGTAATCTTAACAAAAAAGTTTGCAGGATTTGATGTTCGAGACAAAGGGAGTAAAGGGGCAGGAATGACGAATGTTTTAAGAACTGCAGGTAAAAGATTAGCCCTAATTACATTGGTTTGCGACATATTAAAAGGAGTTGTAGCCATACTTATAGCGATGCTACTAGCTTGGATATTTGTGGATAGTGTTGAAGTAGTTACATTAAATTATATAGCAGGATTCTTTGCTATTCTAGGACATACATTCCCGATTTTCTTTAGATTTAAAGGAGGAAAAGGAGTTGCAACAGCAATTGGAATAATGTTACTTCTCAATTGGCAGATTGGATTAATATGTGTAGTGTTTGGAGTAACTCTAATGGCAATTACTAGAATGGTATCAGTTGGTTCTATTTTATCTGCTATTTTATATCCAGTACTTACTTTAATGTTAGGAGAGGGACTTATAGCATTTTTGGGAAGTTTAATGATAGGGCTGTTGGTAGTGTTTAATCATAGACAGAATATACAAAGACTTAGAAATGGAACAGAAAATAAGTTAGGACAAAAAGTGAAGTAGAATAGATAGGGAGAGTAATTATGAAGAATATAGCAATAATAGGAAGTGGAAGCTGGGGAACAGCTTTGAGTATTCACTTGGGCAAAATGGGTCATAGCGTGAAAATGTGGTCATATTCAAAAGAAGAAGCGGACCTTATTAATAATGAAAGAAAATGCAAGTTTTTGCCGAAAGTGGCAATTCCAGATGGTATAGTATGTACAACTGATTTGGGTGAGAGTGTTCAAGGTAGTGAGATTGTTTTAATGGTAACACCATCAAGAGTAGTGAGAGAAACAACAGCTAAGCTTAAAGAATATCTTACAGACCAACAAATATTAATGTGTTCTAAAGGTATTGAAAAAGATACTTTATATACGTTGAATGAAGTATTAGAAGAAGAGTTGCCGGGATTCAAAATAGGTGCTTTAACTGGACCTAGTCATGCAGAAGAGGTTTCAATAGGAAATCCGACAGCGATTGTAGTGGCGTCAGAACATGAAGATTTATTAGAAAACATACAGAAATCTTTTTCGAATGAAAACCTAAGAATATATAAATCAAAAGATATAAAAGGTGCTGAATTAGGAGGAGCTTTAAAAACGGTAATAGCTTTTTGTGCAAGTGTTTCGGTAGGGTTAAAGTTAGGTGATAATGCGTTTTTGGCTGTTATTACAAGAGGACTTCACGAAATGGCGATGATTGCTGAAAAAATGGGAGCATGTAAAGACACAATATATGGATTAACTGGATTAGGAGATTTACTAGCAAGTTGTTTAAGTGAGCATAGTAGAAATAGACGAGCAGGAATATTAGTTGGTGAAGGAATGAACATTGATGAGGTAAGGCGTGAAGTAGGAATGGTAATAGAAGGTATAGATAACATAGAAGCGGCATATGCACTGTCTAAAGCATATGATGTAGAAATGCCAATAATAAGTGGCGTGTATGATGTTTTATATAATGATAAGTCCGTGAAAGAAGTAGCGGCTGCGTTAATGACAAGAGAATTAAAATATGAAGACTAATATAAAATTAAGGTGAATGGACGGTTGTTACCGTCTATTTTTTTTGATTACTAAAAATGAAAAGCATGTATAAATATATACATAAAAAAGTATAATAAGATAAGTAATGTCTACGATATAAAAGGAGGAAAAAATGGGTTTTTTAAATGAGATTGGAAGAAAAACTTCTGAGGCTACAAGTAGAATAGCAAGAGAAACAAAGATAAAACTAAAAACGAGTGAGAATAAGCATAAAATATTAGATGTTTATGAAGAGATGGGAAAAAAAGTGTATGAGAAACATGTGCGAGAAGAAGAGATTAAGATAGAAGAAGATTTAAAAGAAGAGTGTGCGGTTATAGATGAACTTGCAAAAGAAATCGGGGAGCTTAGGGAAGAATTGTTAAGATTGCAACAGAAAAAACAATGTCCTAGATGTAATAATGAAATGGAAAAGGAATATAGTTATTGTCCTAATTGTGGTAAGAAGCAAGATGAGGAACCTACAATTTTCGAAGAAGCTAGTGACATATTGGAATCAGTAGAAATAAAACCACAAAATGAAAGAGAAGCAAGAATTGTTAAAGATGAATTAGAAGAAAAGATTGCAGAAGAAGATTAGTAAGGATACCTTTCAAAAAGGTATCTTATTATCTTATCGCTATTGTGATCAGTTACATTTAGAAAAAAATCTGTATCCAAACTAATCCACATGTTTAATTTGAATCTGTGATTGTTATCAACGAAAATGCCTATGAAATCCGCTGCTTCTATAGGATTTTCGAATTCTTTTTCCCACTTCAATTCGTCAGGAACTAATATTTTTTCGGAGTTATAGTATTTAGATAAAAAGTTTTCTATTTCCTCTTTATCTGGGCTATATAAATTGACTAAAACACTCATTTCAAAAGTCTCCTTCTATATAAGTAGTATTTGTAATAGAACTAAAGCTTATTCTTGAATGGAATGTAAGTTTTTGGAGAAATTATATATATGATGAAGAGGAGAGATTATGAAAAGAGTAAATGTTTTTTTGGGGCTAGTAATGCTAGTAATGATACTATCAGGATGTAGTAATGAATCGTCAAATACTAAAGAAGAAAGAACTTTGCGGACAAATAGAGTATATGGATAGAAAGATAATTACTATGCTTAATAGGCTAAACAATATTTCATTTGAAAACTATAGAGTTGCTTCTAGGCAAATTGTTATGGAAGAAACACCAGGAGGCAGAGGAGATGAGCAGCCTAGCGAAGGATTATCGCAAGACGGAGAGAGCAATTTAGTAGTTAGTGAGATGATTCCACATGGAGTGATAGATGTAGAACATGATAGTATTGATTGGGATATTTTGAGAAGAGAAATTGAACTGCTTAATTCTGCGTGGCCGGTAATATTATTAGATTTGCATAGTTTAAATATAGATGGTGAAAGTATTTTGGCGTTTAGCAGAGAATTATCTATTGCTATTATTCATATACGTGATGAAGACAAGAGGAACAGCTTAACTAGTCTTGCTACACTATATAGCTACTTGCCAAAATTTCTAGAGGGAATACCAGGTGAAGATATTAATAGGAATAAGAAACAAACAAAATCATATGTTATAAATGCTTATGTATTAGTTGAACAAGAGAACTGGGAAGAGATAACGAAATATCTAGCAGAAGCAGATAGAGTATTTAGAGATATAATTAGTGATGTAGAATTTGCAAAGAAAAATGAGTTTAAGATAAACAAGTCATTTGTTTTGCTAAAAGAGCTAGAAAGCACAATAGAGTTCAGAGATGAGAGATTATTTTATATGCAATATAGGAATTTTATGCAATCCTTGAATGTTTTGTAGAGTAGCAGTATAACTTAATTGTAAATCACTGTTAAGCGGATAAGAAATTGACAAATGATATAAAATCCGTTAAAATAAAGTAGTAAGCATTTTAGACAGTCGCGCATAAAACTCGCAAGGGCTTATGTGAGGAAAGTCCGGGCTCCAAAGAGCAATGATGCTGGATAACGTCCAGTGAGGGAAACCTTAAGGAAAGTGCAACAGAAAATAACAGCTAGAGTTTCTAGCAATGGTGAAAAGGTAAGGTAAGAGCTTACCGCGAGTATGGTGACATGCTTGGTCAATGTAAACCCCATTTGGTGCAACGCCTAAATATAGGAAGGTTAAGACTGCTCGTCATCTTCCTGAGTTGGTGGCTTGAGGTATATGGTAACATATATCCTAGATAAATGACTGTCCACGACAGAACCCGGCTTATAGATTTGCTTATGCATATATCACGAGAATAACTGAGAATGTTGTTCTCGTGTTTTTTCTATCCAATCTTTGCCGTAAATTCTTTACAATAGTGCTACTTTGATATATTATCTTAAGTAGAAAACATAGAGAAATGAAAGAAATGTTCAGAGGAGATGAATAGCTGTGAAAGTAGTAGTTCAAAGAGTGAAATATGCAAGCGTAAAAGTAGACGACAAAGTGATAGGAAGTATAGAACAAGGATTTCTAGTGTTGTTGGGAGCGCGGAAGAGAAGACGGACAGGAAGATTTAGAATATCTAGTAAAAAAAGTTACTAACTTAAGAGTATTTACAGATGATGAAGGCAAAATGAATTTGGGTTTAAAAGATATAGGTGGAAAAATTTTAGTTATATCTCAATTTACTCTTTATGCAGATTGCAAAAAAGGGAACAGACCAAGTTTTATTAATGCTGGGGAGCCAAGTAAGTCTGAAGAATTATATCTTCAGTTTGTCCAAGAATGCAGAAAAGCGGATATAGAAGTGGAAACAGGAGAATTTGGTGCAAGTATGCAGGTTGAATTATTAAATGATGGGCCAGTCACTATAATAATTGACAGTAAAGAAAGATGAGGTAAACATGATTGATAAAATAGCATGGATATACATTAAAGACAACAGAGTATTGTGTACACTAACAAAGGGAAACGATACATATTATGTGCCGGGTGGAAAGCGAGAAATATTTGAAAACGATGTTGAGGCTTTGACGAGAGAGGTTAAAGAAGAGTTATCGGTGGAGCTCGATATAGATACTTTAAAATATTATGGTGTTTTTAAAGCGCAAGCACATGGCAAACCAGAAGGAACAATAGTTAAAATGACTTGTTACATGGCTGAATATATAGGAGATTTAAAGTCTGCTGGAGAAATAGCAGAATTTGCTTGGCTTGGATATAAAGAGCTAGATACGCTAGCACCGGTTAAAAAATTACTGTTTCAAGATCTATATGATAAAGGGTTAATAAATTAATAACTATTTTACGATTTAGTATAGTTAATTAGAAAGGTAGAGAACAATGCAAATAATTAAGAAGTTAAATGAGGAATTTAAAAGAGAAGATGTGCATGGAGGTAGTGGTGGAAGAAAACTCTATATAGCGGAAGATGAGTTAAAGAACTTTCATGGTATGACATATGGTTACTTGCCATCAGGTGCAAAATTTGAATGGCATTCACATGAAGATATTAACGAGGTAATGGTAGTTTTAAAAGGAAAAGGGATTGTAAGAGATGAAGATGGAGAATATGGATATAATGCTCGGAGATGTATTTATATATCCTAAAAATATAGAACATGAAATTGAAAATAATAGTGATGAGGAACACGAGTACATATTTGTAAGAATAAAAGAATAGATAAAAAGAAATTATTTGCAAGGAGAAAACATGAAGTACATTATAAAGAGATTTGAAGAACTAACAGTCGATGAACTATATGAATCTTTAAAATTAAGAACAAAAATTTTTTGTGTTGAGCAAAATTGTGTATATCAAGATGTTGATGGTAGAGATAAAAAGTCTTATCACTTAATGTGTTTGGATAACGGTAGAGTAGTTGGATATCTGAGAATAATAGATAAGGGCATTACATATGAAGAAATTTGTATTGGAAGAGTTGTAGTAGATACGGAGCATAGAGGAAAAGATATAGGTAGTGAGATGCTGAAAAGGGCAATGAACTTTATTAGAAATGAGCTAAAAGAGAATACTATTAGAATTTCTGCTCAAGAACATCTAGCTAAGTTTTATGGTGATGTAGGGTTTAACCCAGTAGGTAAGAATTATTTGGAAGATGGTATTCCACATATTGAGATGTTTTATGATGCTAGCTGTAATGATTAGGAGAGGATTATATGAAAAAAGTTTTACTTCTACATGGATATAATGGTATTCCTCCAGTATTCAATTATTTAAACGAAGAATTGAAAAAACTGCAATATGATGTTATTATGCCAAGCTTACCTATAAAAGAAAATATTAGATATGATACTTGGGAAAGGGAGCTAGAAAGCATAATAAGGGAACTAGAAGGAGAACTAATTGTAATAGCACATTCTTGTTCAAATCCATTTCTTATTAAGTATTTATCAGATAGCAAGCTGAATGTGAAGCTGTACATAGGACTTGCTGGATTTAGCAATCATTTTGTTAAAGAAGGAAGAAAAGACTTAGAAAAAACAATGGAATCTTTGATTCCATCTGAAGATGAGATTGATAATTTCAAGTACAATGTAAAAGCAAAGTTTTGTATATATAGTGATAATGATCATCTCGTGCCTTTTGAAATTTTGAAACAGCATGTAAAAAATATTGAGGGACAAGATTACATGATACCTAATGTTGGACACATGGGTAATCGAAGTAATCTGCAAGAATTGCCACAAGTAATTGAAATAGTAAATAAAGAAGGATAGTTGTTATATGGATGAATTGATAGATGTGTTAGATGAAAAGACAGGAGAAAAAACGGGAAAAGTTATTTTGAAATCAGTTGCTCACAGAAATGGCAATTGGCATGCTGCTATACATATATTGATAGTTAATAAAGATAAAAGCAAGACATTGCTACAAAAAAGAAGTGATTGCAAAGATCTTTATCCTAGCACATGGGATATTGCTGTAGGTGGGCATATTGGCTCAGGTGAAAATGACATAGATTCTGCAAAGAGAGAATTAGAAGAAGAGTTAGGAATAAAAGTAGATGACAAAGATTTATGCAGATTAGAAATTGTTAAAGAACAGTTAAACAGTGGAGGTGTTGTTAGTAACGAATTTGTTAGTGTTTTTGTAGTATATGCTGATATTGATATTGCTGATATAAAATTACAAGTAGATGAAGTAGCTGAAGTGAAGTGGTGTACATACGATGAGTTAAAAAAACTGATGGATAGTGGAAAACTTTTTCCACATGTTAGAGAGTATGAAATATTAAAAGAAATTTTAAATTGAGTAAAGGGGATATGAGAATGAAAAGAGTAGCAATATTTGGTTCAACAGGTTCGATAGGAACAAGCACATTAAAGGTAGTAGAGGAAAATCCAGGATTATTTGAAATAGTAACATTAGTAGCAGGTAAAAATATAGAAAGACTTATAGAACAAATAAAGCAGTTTGCTCCTAAACATGTATACATACAATCAGAGGAAGATGCGAATAAGATAAAGTCAGAATTTAAAGAGCTAGATATATACTTTGGAGATCAAGGTATGGAAGATATATCTAATCTTACTGATTATGATTTGGCAGTATCTGCGTTGGTAGGTGTTGCGGGGCTTAGTCCTACATATAATATGATTAAAAATGGAAAAACAGTTTTATTAGCGAATAAAGAAGTTTTAGTAGCAGGTGGAAAAGTAATAATGGATGCGACTGAAGAATATGGAGCCACTCTTCTTACTGTAGATAGCGAGCATAGTGCAATACTTCAATGTTTAAGAGGAGAAGAAGGAAATGAGATAGATAAGATTTTACTAACTGCGTCGGGGGGACCATTTTTTGATAAAGAAATAACGCCAGAAATTACTGTAGAAGATGCACTTAATCATCCTACATGGAATATGGGGAAAAAAGTTACAATTGATTCAGCTACAATGATGAATAAAGGTTTTGAGGTAATAGAAGCAAAATGGCTATTTGATGTTTCGTATGACCAAATAGAAGTTGTTGTTCATAGACAAAGTTTAGTACATTCAATGGTTCAATTTAAAGATGGATCAATAACAGCAAATGTTGGACCTACATCTATGCAAATACCAATTGCATATGCTCTAACTTATCCACATAGATTAAGTAACAATATAGAGAAGTTAGATTTGTTCGAGATACAGAGCTTGCACTTTTACAAACCAAACTTAGAAAAATTTAAATGTTTAAGATTAGCATTTAATTCTATAAAGTTAGGGCATAGTTATCAAGTGGTATTAAATGCTGCAAACGAGATTTGTGTAGAAGAATTTTTGAATAGGGAAATTAGATTTATCGATATACCTGATATAATTGAAGAAATGTTTAAAAGACATGAGAAAATGGAATTGACTTCAGTAGAAGAAATATTAAAGTTAGATAGTAAAGTCAAAGAAGATACAAGAGAATATATAAAAAGCAAATAATCTATTGTACTTGATGTGGTTGCATTCGAAAATAGATTGTATTATAAAGGAGGTCCTTAATGCTTATTGAAGATATTTGGCCAAGTAGTTGGCAAGGGACTAGAGGAGTGTATACGCCAGCAAAAAAAATTGACATAGGTAATTGTTATTTAATAATTGTATCTGGACAGCAAGCACGAAAAGACGAGAATAATGAAGTTTTTAGTGATGATATTGAACTTCAAACTGAAGATGTATTTATGCAAATTAATGATATTTTAGAAGAAGCGGGCGCAAGTATGGATAATGCAGTAAAAGCTGTTTTGTATTTTACAGATATTGAAGCAGATTTTATGAAAGTTTCTGCTATTAGAGATAAATGGTTTGCTAATTCTAAACCTATAAGTACTTGTTTGAGCTGTAATGGTTTTTCTAGGAAAGGTGCTAAAATAGAAATTGAGGTTACAGCAATTATGGAGAAATAAAGAAGTAAAAGGAGAGGCTAAAAAAATGAGTAGGTCAGACAAAGATGAAATGTTACTAGTTCTTGATGAAAATGGAAATAGTACAGGCAAAGTGAAGCATAGACAATACATACATGAAAATGGTATTTTTCATAATGAAGTTGCTTGTATAGTAATTAATAATAAGAAAGAAATATTATTGCAAAAGAGAAGTGAGAACAAAAAAAGCTATCCTGGGTGTTGGGCATTATGTGCTGGACATGTAGTTGGATATGAACCAATTAAAAATGCTATTTTGACTGAGATAAATGAAGAATTAGTAATGGAAGTAAAAGAAAAAAACATATTTCAACTAATACCAAAAATGAAAAATGAAAGGGATGACAACAGGTGTTATGTAACGTGTTTTTGCGCAATAATCAACAAAAAAGCGGATGACTTTCTAATTCAAAAAGATGAAGTAGAAGAGATTAAGTGGCATTCATTAGAAGAATTTGAGGAAATGATAAAAAAAGAAGAAGGTACAATATTTAAAAATAATGATTATTACAAAGCAATAGTTAATGCTCTTAGGGATATTTTTAGTAATCCTGAAATTAGTAAAATTTATGCAACGTTTTTGGAACAAATAGAAGAGTTAGACGAACAGGGAAAAGCAACAGGCAAATTGATTACTAGAGAATTTGCTCACAATTTTGGTGTCTGGCATAAATCAGTTAGCCTTTTTATACTTGATGAAGATGATAGAGTTTTATTGCAGAAGAGAGGAAAGAGTAAGATTAGAAATGCTGAATTATGGGATGTGTCTGCATCTGGTCATGTCCTATTTGGAGAGACCGATTTAAATACACTTTTAAGGGAAGCGAAAGAAGAAACCGATCTTGAAGTTGCTAAAGAAGATGTTAAGTTTCTACTAACATACAAAGAATCAATATCTTTTAATAAAATGTTTAATGATAATACAATATTCAATGTATATATTACAAAATTAGATACGAGTGAACCGAAGGTGAAGGCAGAAAATTTTGAAGTTGAAGAATTAAAGTTTTTTGATATAAGTGAAGTAAAAGAAATGATGAAAGATTATGAACTATTAGCATATAGACCGGAGGCTTTTGAGGCTCTGGTAAAGTATTTAAGTAAAGAATAATGTGAAGAAAGGAGAATGAATATATATATTTCACATTCAAGTTCGTATGACTATACTAATAAGTTATATAATCCGATAAAGGAATCAGATTTGAAAGACACAAATAATTTCTATTTTCCACATGATGACGGTACAGTTGTTAACACAAGAAGTGTAATATCAGAATTTGATTTAGTAATTGCAGAAGTGTCGCGTCCGACAACAGGACAAGGAATAGAACTAGGGTGGGCTAGCTATGTGGGAACTCCAATTTTATGTATTTACGAAAAAGGTGCAAGATATAGTTCAGCATTACCAATAGTTGCACAAGATTTTATGGAATATGAAAACGCACAAGATATGATAAGTAAAATTAGAGACTATTTAGAAAAAGGAGAAACGAAATGAGAAAAATTCTATTAGTGAGACATGGTGAGAGCGAAGCAAATGAAAAAGGGATCTATGGAGGGACAAAAACAGATTATTCATTGTCCAAACGTGGGTTTGAGCAAGCGAAAGCTTTGGCTGGTAAATTAATAGATGTAAATATAGATGAAATATATTCAAGCCCATTAAAAAGAGCTATACAAACTGTAGAACCAATAGCTAAAATTTTAGGTAAAGAGATAAAGATAGAAGATGACTTAATAGAGATACATGTTGGTGTATGGGAGGATACACTAAGAGAAGAACTCATAAACAATTATCCAGAACTGCAAAAGTACATAGAAGAAACAGGGCATAACGATGGTATTGAAGGACAAGAAGAAACGAAGGATGTTGCTGCAAGAATGGTAAAAGTGCTAAATAAGATTGTTAAAGAAAGCGATGGGAAAGTAATCTTAATAGCTTCTCATATTGTATCAATTAGAGCTTGGTTATGTGCAATAATGAATATTCCGTTTGAAGAAACAAAACTTAGGTTGGGTACTATAGATAATGCAGAGATAACATTTGTTGATTATGATGATGCAGAAGATAAATTTAAGAATGTAATAATAGGGAATAGAAGAATAGGCGAATGATTTGAAAAGAGGTATATATGAATAATTTAAAATGGGAAATAGGAGATGTCCAAGTATTTCAAATTGTTGAGTTAGAAGCGGGAGAAATAATTCAAAGCATTATAAATGAAGCGATACCTGAAAATATTAGAAGAATAGATTTTGTATATCCGAATTTTGCGGATGAACATGGCAACCTAAAAGCTCTTGTTCAAGCATTTCTAATAAAAGTAGGTGACGAATATATTTTAGTTGATACATGTAATGGAAATGCTAAAAAACGAACTGATATGCCAGAATGGAGTAATTTAGATATAGACTTTCTTGAACAGTTATATGATCTAGGCATTAAAGAAACTGATATAGATTATGTTATATGTACTCATTTACATACAGATCATGTTGGCTGGAACACAATCTTTAAAGATGGCAAGTGGGTGGCTACATTTCCAAACGCGAAATATATTTTTGCAAAAGAGGAATATGACTATTGGAAAAGCAAACCTGAGAACGAAATCGATGATGATAAAAGTGCTTTTGATGACTCAGTGGAGCCAATAATGAACCAAGGACTAGGGATGCTAGTAGGAAGCAATTATAGATTAAATGATAATATTAGTTTAATTCCAACAGTAGGCCATACTCCTGGACACATTAGTGTGATAATCGAATCAAATAACGAAGCAGCAATTATAACAGGTGACTTATTGCATCATCCGTGTCAGATTGCATATCCAAATTGGAATACTGAAGCAGATGGAATAAAAAAAGAAGCAACAATTAGTAGAGAGAAACTATTAAATGAAATATCGAATAAGAATATCATGCTAATTGGATCACACTTTTCTAATCCTGTAGCAGGATATGTTCAAAAAGAAAATGATATATTTAAGTTTGTGACAAAGTCAGGAGAGTAAAATGGAATGTAATATCAGAAAGGCAACAAAAGAAGATATACAAACAATATGTGAATTTGGAAGAAATGTGAGTGGGTTTGAAACTGCGGAGGATGTTGTGGGGTTTTGGCCCAAAGAGATATTAGAAAATTGTGTTGGTAGAGAAGAAGTACTTATATTAGTAGCTTCGATTGAAGAGAATATAATTGGATTTTTCATTATTAATATAAATATATTTTTGAAGAACGCAATATTAGAGAACATGTATGTGATAGAAGAGTATAGGAATAAAGGGGTAGGAAAGCTACTGCTGCAAGAGTCATTGAAGGAAGTAATAAAAATAGGGATTGAAAATGTTTGTGCTATGGCTGATGAAGCTGCTGATTTCTTGGAGGCAAATGGTTTTTCAAAGGGAAGACATTTTTGCTGGATGAATCTAATATTAGGAGATGGATTCAAAAGATAGAGATACAGGATTGTTTAAAAGGAGAATTCGAAATGGAACAAAATGATTTTAATAATATATGTAGAGAATATGAATTTTCTGAGGAAGTTCAATTTATTAAAGAAACTATAGCGGAATTAGAATTGTTATTTAAAGAAAACTCTAATTTTGAAGTGTCAGAAAAGAGTGAGAGAGATTTGCTCACTACTATGGACTTAGCAGTTGAAGAGAAAATAATTTCAGGAATAAATTCAAAATTTCCAAATGATATTATTCTTTCTGAGGAAACAGCAAGTGATACTAGAATTAGTGATAGATGTTGGGTAATTGATCCTATTGATGGTACCTGCAATTATGCTACTGGTTCTCCATTATATGCTGTTCAAATAGCATTTACTAATAATAAAACAGCATATGTAGCATGTATCTATTTTCCGGAACTAGATGAATGTTTTTTTGCGTTAAAAGGAGAAGGCGCATTTTTAAATGGTAATAGAATTAAGGCAAGAGAAGAAACAGATATATCGAAAATGATAGTTTCATTAGGAGATTATAATACTGTAGACGAGGAAAATAGTAAGATGCAGCATGATGCTATGGATGATTTGAGACAAAGTGTTATGAGGATAAGGATGTTTGGAGCATCATGTGCAGATTTTTGCTACTTAGCAGTAGGAAGAACATCGGCAGTTGTTAGCTATCATTTTCATGCATGGGATATTGTGCCAGGGATTCTGATTGCAGAAGAAGCAGGAGCAATATGTTCGGGGGTATATGGTGATGAGCTAGATATAGAAGGGCATGATGGTTTAGTTATATCAAATAGCAAAAAGTTTAATGAATATATTATTAACTTAACTAAGAGTATTAAAAAATAATGATAGGAAAGTGGTTAATTGAAGGAGATGGTTATGGAATTTAAGACACCAGAGCAAAGGAAAGAAGAAAGTATTAAGATTATTAAAGAAAATAGTATAGAGGTTTTTGAAGGTTTGCCTGTAATAGAAAATTATGAAGAAACAATACTTAGAAGCAAAGAAGAGATTGCGCAAAGAGCGATAGCTTTGTGCATATTTTCAGTTTATGCAGAAGGGGTTTGTATAGGAGAAGATGTAGGAAAAACCCAAGAGCTTGTTAATGAAGTTGTTAAAAGATATAATGCTGAAACTTTTTTTACAGAGAAAGAAAAAGAGTTTTTAAATAATCCAGAGCCTACTAGGGAAGAAGCGATAGTGTTTTCGTGGCAGTATGAATGTTATACTGTCCTCTTATGGGCACTTGGATTAGTTGATAGCTTAGATTTTCCGAATCAAATTTGTGATGTTTCTAAAGTAGTGGGAATGCTCACAGAATGTAAAAACTATGAAGAGTTTGAAGAGAAATCAGAAGTTCGAAATAAAGAAGAAATATTAGATCAAGCAGATTTGATATATAGATATAACTGGGCTTGTGTGGATGCAAGAATTCATAATAAAACTATTAAAAACATAGACTCAGGAGTTGTATTTGAAAGACATCGTGCACTTAATTGGTTAATAAATTATATGGATCAAGGATGGGATGATGTTACTACTGATACATAAAAGCACAAAGAAAGGAAAAGTTATATGGGATACTTAAAAGGCAATATATGTGTATTTGGTGATAGTATAGTATGGGGATGGGGAGCTACGAACTCAGGAACAACTGGCTGGGTAAATAGATTATTGTCACATGTACATAACAATATAGAAGGAGAAAACGTGGTATACAGTTTAGGTGTGCCAGGTGAGACTACTAGTGGATTAAGAAGAAGGATAGAAAAAGAAAGCAAATCGAGAAATCCGCAAACGATAATAATTGCTAGTGGACTTAATGATTGTAGATACAATGA
Organism: Oscillospiraceae bacterium; assembly: GCA_009785865.1. GTDB lineage: Bacteria > Bacillota > Clostridia > TANB77 > CAG-508 > WQVL01. The sequence goes on from WQVL01000029.1 coordinate 16,408, forward strand.
AGTAGTAGGAAAAAGCGCAGTGGAATTAGAGAAGTTTGAAGAAAATGTTGCTGAGATGATAAAAATTGCTCAAAAGTTTACTAAGAAGATAGTTTGTATTGGGCTGACAAGTGTAAATGAAGAACTAACTATTCCGCTAATATGGCATGCTGATGAGGTGCAGAAGAACAAGTATATTAGAAGATATAATGAGAGATTACAAAAGATATGCGAAGATGAGGACATAAAGTTTATTAGTATTATAGATTTATTAAGCAATGATGAGATAGATGGTGTTGATGGAATACATCCAAATTCAAAAGGACATGAGAAGTTGTTTGAACATATACTAAAACAATTATAAAAATAGGTAGTTAAAGAAAGTGGCTATTAATGACAAACAGAAGGAGAAGTTATGGATACGATAAGACAAACAAAACTTATAGTAGATGTAGATTGTGTTAAGCATAATATTAATGCAATTCAAAATCATATTGGTGATAGTGTAGGAATTATGCCTGTTATAAAAGCAAGAGCATATGGAACAGGAATTGGAGCAATTCCTGATCTTTTCGAGAATCTAGGAATCAAGATATTAGCAGTTGCTGTGGTGGATGAAGGGATTGCATTAAGGGAAAGAGGATACACAGGAGAAATTTTTATTCTAAATCAACCTCTTGTAGATGAGATAGATATGATATTACAATATAATTTAACAATTAGCATTTGTGAATGTGGATTTATAAAAGATTTAAATGAAGCTGCAGGCAAGAATGATGCATTAGCACCTGTTCATCTGGAAATAGATACAGGAATGGGTAGAACGGGAATAAAGACAGGGGAATTACAATATTATATTGAACTATTAAAGAGCATGAAAAATATTAAAGTGGAAGGTGTTTTTACTCACTTTTCAAGTAGTGATAGTGATATAGGATATACGAAGAAACAAATAGAAAGATTTGACAAAGTTATAAGCGAAATGAGCACATATTTTTCTTTGAAATACATTCATGCTTGTAATAGTGGTGGTATTCTTAATTGTAGAGAAGCTCACTATAATCTAGTAAGACCAGGAATTGCGTTATATGGACATTTTCCAAGTGGAGAATTAAAGGGCAAAATAGAGTTATTGCCAGCAACTAGATTGAAGACTAAGATTTCATATATTCATGATGTGAAAGAGGGACAGTCTGTAAGTTATAACAGATCATATATTGCGGATAAAGATACAAAGGTAGCGGTAATACCTATCGGATATGCAGATGGGATAATGCGTTCTTATGATGGAAAAGTTGTAATAAATGAAGAACTTGCAAGAGTTATAGGAGTTATAAATATGGACTCTTTTATGGTAGACATTACTGGGATGGAAGATGTAGATGTGGGAGCAGATGTATATATTTGGGACAATAGTAATGTTACCTTAGAAGATGTAGCTGAAAATTGTGATACTATTTCGCATGAGATACTTTCAAGATTATCACCTAGAGTGGTTAAAGAATTTGTAGAAAAATCATAATAAATTAAAATATGATGTAAGCATAAATGGAGGAGAGAGAAATGGATAATAGGCCTATAGGAGTATGCGATTCTGGAATTGGTGGGATAGTAGTACTTTCCGAAATTATAAAACTACTACCAAACGAAAAATTTATATATCTAGGAGACACAGGGAGATTTCCGTATGGTACAAAGTCGAAAGAAACTCTTGTAAGATATACTAAGGAAAGTGTGGAGTTTTTAATAAGTAAAAATGTTAAAGCTATTGTAATAGCATGTGGTACGGCAAGTAGTGTGCTTGCTGAAGTATTAAAAGAGAACTATGGAGTGCCTATTATTGGTGTGTTTAAACCAACTGTATTAGGTATTAGTAAAAGTGACAAGAAGATAGGAATTATTGCAACATCAAGAACAATAGCGAGTAAAGAATGGGATGTAATGATAAAGCAAGTACATCCGAATAAAGAAATTGTTGATAAGGCTTGCCCAATATTAGCTCCGTTAGCGGAAGCAGGATGGACTGACAATGAGGTAGCTAAACTTACTATCAAGGAATACTTAAATCCATTTAAGAATAGTGATATCTCTGAATTGATTTTAGGATGTACACATTATCCACTATTTAAGAACTTGATTGAGAAAGAGTTAAAAGATGTTAAGCTAATTGACATTGGAGAAGAAACAGCAACATATTTAGAAAAATATTTTAAAGAGAATAATATGCTAAATGAAGATGAGTTAGATACGACATATGAATTCAATTTTACTGATATGGATGATAGCTATGTAAAAACTATAAACACCCTGCTTAAGGGGGTATCAGAAATTGAGACTAAAGATGTTAAAAAAGTACAGCTATGATTATAGTTAGAATAGAGGAAATTGCATGGAAAAGAAACAGAGAAATTTTGTGAAAATAGTTAATGAAGTATGTGAAGAAGAAAACATAGATGTCAAAAGCTATTCAAGTGAGTGGATTTTTAAATTATCCAAAGGGAGTGTTAGCAAACATATTGTAGGTCATAGATTTGAGCTTAATAGTTGTTCTATAGATGCTATTTGTAATGATAAGTCTGGTACAGCGGAAATTTTAGCGGACAATGGTATAGATTGTGTAGAGCATAAGTTCTATATTTCTCCTTCTTATCTGGAACATATGAATAGTGATGGAAATTGGGAAGGGATGCTGAAATACTTAAATGAGCACAAAAAAATAGTATGCAAACCAAATGAAGGAACAAGTGGAGTAGGTGTATCTGTAGTTAAAAACAAGAAGGAATTAGAAGTGGCTACTGATTATATATTTTCTATAAGCAGAGGTATGGCCTTAAGTCCATATTATGATATCGAGAATGAATATAGAGTTATTATATTAAACGATAATGTTAAACTAATATTTTCGAAAAGCGTACCATCAGTAGTTGGAAACGGGAAGGATACAGTATTAAGGTTATTAGCTGACAGTAAAGTAGAGTATAAGAGAATCGAGTTTAGCAATTACATAGACTTTAGTTATATACCTTCAGAAAATGAGATAGTTAAACTAAATTGGAAACACAACTTAGGATTAGGAGCTTCAGCTGAAATTGTTACAGATAACCATATAACAGAAGAATTATCGAAGATAGCGATTAAGGCAGCTAAGATATTGAATATAAAATTTGCATCAATAGATATTATTAAAACGGAAAATACATATAAAATATTAGAAATAAATAGTGGATTTATGATGGAGTATTTTTCTAGAGAGAGTGAAGAAAATTATAAAATAGCTAAAGGAATATATAAAGAAGCAATTAATAGTATGTTTAGTAAAAGTTAAAAGTGGGATATTAAGGGAAATGATGAGTAAGAATGAAATAAGAGAAAAGTATAAGGAAATAAGAGAGAAGATAGACAATAAAGAGGAACTATCAGCGCGAATAGCAGATAGAGTTATATCTTCTTCGGAATATATAAATGCAAAAACAATATGTGCTTATATAAGTTTTGGAAGTGAAGTAAATACTTCTAAAATTATAGAAAATGCACTGAAGAATAATAAGGTTGTTGGAGTGCCTGCAATATACGAAGGGAATATGGAGTTTTATAAAATAGATTCTATAGAAGAACTGCAAATTGAGAACAGTTTTGGGATTAAAGAGCCTAAAAGGGTAAGAACAAATTTTATAGAGAACAAAGCAATTGACTTAGTGATAGTTCCTGGTATATGCTTTGATTTGGAAAATAATAGAATAGGTTTTGGCAAAGGATATTATGATAAGTACTTATCTAACAGAGAACTAAATGCAATTAAAATGGGTATATGTTTTGAAGAGCAAATATTAAAACATACACTCATAGAAACCAATGCATATGATGTTAAAATGGATAAGATAGTATATTAATTTATAATTATAGAATATAATTCATAAAAGTGATATGAGAGAATAGTAATGTGAAGGGGAGAAGAAATGGAAACAATGCAAATGTACGAATCGATAATTTTAGGAATAGTTCAAGGAATAACGGAGTTTTTACCAATTTCAAGTTCTGCGCATCTGAGAATAGTTCCGTGGATGTTTTTTGGATGGGATCAAATATCAGATTCATTTGATGTAGCATTACATTTTGGAACGTTTATTGCAATGGTGTTGTTTTTCTTCAAAGATTGGCTGAGACTATTTAAGGGAGCATATAAAAATTTAAGAGGAGAAAAAACAGCAGAAGGTAGAATGTTTTGGTATCTAGTAGTTGCTACTATTCCGGGAGGGATAATTGGACTACTATTTAGCATGTTTATGCCGGAGAATGAATACTGGTGGCCGATAATGATTGCAATTGCACTTATTCTTATGGGAATAATATTGTATATAGCAGATAAGAAATGCAAGTCTGTAAAATCTTATGAAGATTTAGATTTGAAAACAACATTTTTGATAGGACTATCACAAGGATTGGCTTTTATATCAGGGGTATCACGTTCTGGAGCAACAATGACTGCAGGAAGACTTCTAGGAGTGGATAGACAATCGATAGCGAGATTTTCATTTATGTTAGCAACACCTATTACATTTGCTGCAGTGGTATTTGAAGCTAGATATTTTGACTTTAGTTGGCCATCTATTATTGGAGTAATAGTAAGTTTTATTGTATCGCTAGGTGTAATAAAGTTTTTACTAAGTTATTTAAGAAAAGGAAGCTTCAAAATATTTGCAATATATCGAGTGATCTTTGGTGCGATAATTATTGCTACGTTTTTTCTGAGATGAAACATGGAAAAGTTATGTAGAGTGTGATATAATTACTGAAAGTATCAAAACATGATCCTTCCTCCCGGACATGACATCCTAGTTAAGACATAAGGAAAGGGGAAACAACATGGATATAAAGTACATTTTCTTTGATGATGATGCAAGTTGGGTAGAACCTCAAGTTGCAATAATGAGAATTGTGGAAATTTGCGAAATATTGTTCAAAAATCCCAATAAGATAGTGCTGCTACAAGAAGCACATTTTGAGAATTATATGTGTGTTGAAGAAGAGTTTGACCACATTTCTCAGCTCAAAACAGCATTTGTAGAAAAGGGCTTTGTCATTATTGCGGATAGCACTAATATGACGTGCTTAAGTCAAGTAGCTAAATCAGAAGAGGTGTTAGAAATAATCGAGAGAGCAATAAAATAAGTTGCTTTAGGGAGGAGCAGGAGTATGCAATGGATACTCCTGTTTTATTGTGCGCGACGATTAAACGTCGCGCAAGGAAAACCACGTGCTATGCACGTGAGAAATCAAAGAGCGATAGCGTTCAGTAAAAAACCTCCTTTTGATATACTAAAGATGATTTTGCCAA
>WQVL01000030.1 GCA_009785865.1 Oscillospiraceae bacterium
AAAACTAACTCCTAGAACTACTAGTCCTCCGATAACCGATATTACAATTACTATCAGTAGAATAGTTAAAACACTATGCTTACTTAACATATTTCTACCTCCTTTATCCCACGCAATAACACATTATGCTCTCTCAATTGTTATTCTTCTGCTCTTGCTTGTATTATTAATCTCCTAAGAGAATCATCAGTACATGTCGTTAGAGTTATTTCCGTTGCTCCCTCTGTATCTCTTGATACATGAGCTACATCATTCGGAATCGTCTCAAATATATGGTATATTGTATAAGCCACTCTTTCTCCTCTAGTATCAACTATATATATTCTATCTCCTAATGCTAACCTACTATTATTTGAAAAAAATCTACCATTTCTATAGTTGTGTCCTGTAATAGTAACATTACCCGGTCTATTTAGTGCATCTTCTGGGTTTGTTGGATGCATTACTGCAACCGCTATATCTATAGCATTATTAGTACTTCTTTCTAAAATAGGATAGTCTAGATTTATTGCAGGTATTTCAATAGTTCCTACTACTACGTGATTACCACAACAGCAAAAGATTCTTTCACGAAAGTTTCCACGTCTTCCGCTCCTTCTATCTCTATTGAATTCACGTCCTTCTATATCAGTTAATTCTCTCTCATCTCTATCGATTCCATCTCCTACGGTTTGTCTAAATCTATTTGCCACTTCTTGAGGAGTTTCTCCTCCACCAAAAAACCTAAGTCCTAGAAATACTAGTCCTCCGATAACCACTACTATAATTATTATCAGTAGAACAGTTAATAATCCACTATACTTACTATTTAACATATTCCTACCTCCTTTATCTCACGTAACATATACATTAATTATAACATATTTTTCGTCAAATGTCTACATATTCAAACCTTCCCAATTGCATAAAAAAAATCTGTTATACACAGATTTTTTCTCCTAATTTCTTTCCACCCAATATATGAAAATGCAAATGGCTTACCTCTTGTCCTCCATGTTCACCGTGAGTTTACTATAATCCTAAAACCATCTTCTGCAAATCCTTGCTCTTTAGCCACCAAATTTATCGCTGTATACATTTTTCCGGATTAATCCTTCATCCTCTACACTTAAATCTGTCACTTTCTCTATATGTTTTTTAGGTATTACTAGTAGATGAATAGGAGCTGCTGGCTGTATATCTTTAAAAGATATGACATAATCATCCTCATATACAATTTCTGATGGTATTTCCTTATTTACAATTTTGCAAAAAATACAGTCATTCATAACTATCCTCCTATATGTAAACATAAATATATTATTTAGAACTATTTATGCTTTAATGATTCTACTTTAAAATCGCTTTGATTCTTCTTACACCTGCTGAACTTGCTTCTTCTTTTTTAATAACAAATTCTCCGCAACTCTTTGGTGTTACTTACATGTGGCCCTCCACAGATTTCTTTACTGAAGTCTCCTATAGTATATACTTTTACTCTTTCTTCATACTTACCTTCAAATAATCCGGATAGCTCCAGCATTTTTTGCCTCTTCCACGCTCATTTCTTTGCATGATACTTCTAACTCTTTTTTTATTTCTTCATTAACCAACTTTTCTACCTCTTTTAACTCTTCAGGTGTTACTTTTTGAGGATGCGAAAAATCAAATCTCAATCTTTCTGCTGTAATATTAGATCCTTTTTGTTCTACAGATTCTCCTAAGACTATTTTTAAAGCTTTATGAAGAAGATGTGTCGCTGTATGGTAAGCCATTGTTGCTTCATTTTGCTCTGCAAGACCTCCTTGGAACTTTTGACTTGCTCCGTGCCCTTGATTTTTCTTGGTGAAGCTTATATAAAGTCTCAAACTCATTCATATGGACTCCAAGTTCTCGTTCTTTTGCAAGTTCTTCTGTCATTTCTGGAGGGAATCCATAAGTTTCATACAGTCTAAATACTATTTCTCCTTCTAGCATAGTCTTACTCTCTGATTTAGCTCTATCTACTGCTTTATTAAACTCTTTTTCACCATTCAATAATGTTCTCATGAATTTTTTCTTCTCAGCTAATAATACTTCTAATATCATTATTTTTCTTTTTGTAAGCTCTGGATACATTTCTGATAACACTTCCATATATTGCACGATTAAAGATTCTAACATCTCTACATCTATTTCAGACTTCCTCATATGCCTTATTAATCTTCTTATTATTCTTCTTAAAACATATCCTTGATCTATATTGCTAGGCGTCACACCATCTGATATTAGTAGCATAGCTGCTTTTAAATGATCTGCTATTATCCTATGAGATTGGATATGACTATCTTCACTTATTCCGAGTTCCAGATAGTTCTTGTAACCTATCCATTATTGGTTTAAATATCTCTATTTCAAATACACTATCCTTACCTTGGAAAGTCATTGCTGCTCTTTCTAATCCTAATCCTGTATCAACATTTTTTTGTTTTAATTCTTCATATGTTCCATCTTCTTTTTTATAAAATTCCATAAAAACATTATTCCATATTTCTACGTATTTCCCACAATCACATGATGGATTACAGTCCCCAGAACATTTTTCCAATCCTGTATCATAGAATATTTCTGTATCCGGTCCGCATGGTCCAGTACTTCCTACTGGTCCCCACCAGTTCTCTTTTTTACCGAAAAAATATATATGTTCATCAGATATCCCTACTTCTCTCCAAATGCTAGCTGAAACTTCATCCTTAGGACAATCTGAATCACCTTCAAAACATGTCACAAAGATTTTTTCTAATGGAATATTTAATTCCTGTGTTAAAAAATCAAAACTCATTTTTATAGATTCTTCTTTAAAGTAATCTCCTAAAGACCAGTTACCCATCATTTCGAAACATGTTAAATGAGTGGTATCTCCAACTGCATCTATATCTATAGTTCTTACACATTTTTGATAGTCTACTAATCTTGTTCCTTCAGGATGTTTTTCCCCTACTAAATATGGAGTTAATGGATGCATCCCGGCCGGAGTAAATAGCACAGAAGAATCATTTTCTGGTACTAATGATGCTCCTTGTATTACCTTATGATTATGTCTTTCAAAAAAATTTAAATACTTATTCCTTATATCTATTGCTCTCATTTAAACGGCCCCCTTCGATTTATATGGATTATATAACAATTTTTGCGTAAAATAAAGTAAAAGTTCATTAAAAAAATATCAATATATTCTCTTAAAATTTGTTTCTAAAATCTCTGTTCCTTGAAAAAAGATGCAAAAAATGGTATAATTGTTAACATAACTAAAAGTTGAGAGGAGCTTTACTAATGAGCAGTTCTAAAAACGGATGGGAACAAATGCCTGTCCCTCCAGAAGTACAGATCGGTATAAGCTGGTCCACAAGCATCCACGACATGTGGAAAAAGGTAGCACTTGATTTTTCCTTTGTTGTCCAAGTTAGGAATTTTTCAATTATGTTTAATCGGACCTCATATAAGATGAGCCATATCATAATTAAGAAATTCTCCTTTACCAGTTCTTCACCAGGTCTACCTAAAAGTCTTTATACTGGACACTTGAACCCGTTTCCAGAATTTGAACCGACCTATGCAGACAAAAAAGAAATCCAAAAAGTAGTTGGATTTTCTGGCCTATATGCTTTAGAAGTGTTTCCATCAACTGAAAAATTAATTGATGAAACAAATCTATTCCATATGTGGATTCTTCCAGAAGAATTCCAAATGCCTACAATACCTACTGAAATTAAGGTAAGCCTTAATTTTGAAAACCTTAAGTATGGCATAAGTAGCTTTAGTTCTCGTATTGGTGATATTATTGTAGCCAAAATAGAGAATAACAAACCAGGAGTTCCAATTCCCTGGATGCAAAAACAGAAGTTTAAGAACAAAGTATTTGGAGAGGCAGCAACAGCGGTAGAGTTTATGCCTGATGATGTATCTAACATCCAGCATACTTACCTATTGTGTCTACCAGAAAACTTTGAATTGCCATTCTGTTTAAACGATTAAACTAAGCTCCAAAAATTGTCTGAATTAAATTTATGTCAGGCATAGTATTAACTGATTTAGTTGATTAAACATTGAAGCAGGAGATTTCAATATCCCTGCTTTTTTGTTTTGAAATTAAGTATGTTTTCTAATCTTTCCTATAATTATCATAATAAATATTTTAGTTGATAATTTTCTACAATTTCACTTATAATATAACTATATAAAACAAAGGAGGAATTTTAAATATGGAAGAAGTCGTACAAACAAAAAATTCAAACGAAAGGAAACCAGGATTAGCGAAAGCAATCGTTGCAGTATCCCTGTTCTTTGCATCATTTGCACTTGTTTTTGTAGTTATGCTTGCACTAATGGTTTTATATATAATTGTAAATCCAGATGCCGCAGAGGCAGATATTATTGCTGCAATGCCTGAATGGACTAGTTACCTACCATTCATAATATTAACACCAATATTGCTTCCAATGTACTTTAAAACATTGATAGCAGACACAAAAAGATTAACAAAGAAAAATGTTCTGACCATTGTATTAATGTCAATCTTAATACTAGTTATAGGTATAGCTTCAACTCTTCTGTTCGGAGCATTAGATTATTCTATTACCAATCAGGAAGCAATTTACGAAACATTTAGACACACTCTCTTCATTTCTATGTTTGCGATAGTGATAGGAGCTCCACTTGTAGAAGAACTTGTATTCAGGAAAGCATTTGATAGACTTATAAAAAACCAAACTCTTTTTGTAATCTTATCATCTGTAATTTTTGCATTAATGCACTTTAGCGGATTTGCAACCATAATCTACTTTTTCGGTGGTTTAATTTTCGTAGCAACATATATAAAAACTGACAGAAATGTCATGGCATCTATCATTGTCCACTTCATAAATAACCTTGTTGGCTTTTTAATGTTATTGTTCGGTATTTCTTTTATTTAAAATTTTTGTCAGATTTATGCATAATTCTCGCTTTCATACAAATAATAACCTTAAAGTTAAAACTTTTTACGGTGCATAACTTATTTGTACGCATCGTAGATGCTACAACTAAGAAAAAGGAGGTAATTATTTTGAAAGCAACTGGTGTAGTAAGAAGAATAGATGATTTAGGAAGAATTGTTATTCCTAAAGAAATAAGAAGGACCCTGCGAATAAAAGAAGGTGATCCTTTAGAAATATTTACAGCTAAAGAAGGAGAAGTTATTTTAAAGAAATATTCTCCAATTGGTGAACTATCAGAATTCGCAACTGGATATGCAGAAACACTTTCTAAAACAACAGGTCATATTGCATGCATAACTGACAAAGACTCTGTAATCGCTGTTTCACGGAGGTTCTAAGAAAGAGTTTTTAGAACAAACACTGAGTAAAGAAATCGAGCAAGTAATCGAAAACAAAGAAGTGTATACAAGTAAAGAAAATGATGAAATCTCACTTCCTATCGTTCAAAACGATAGTAGGGAAAGAATGCATAATAGCCAAGTTGTATACCCTATAATCTCAGATGGAGATTGTATAGGAAGTGTAATCTTGATATCTAAAGATCAAGGTAATAACATGGGAGATATGGAACTTAAAGTAGTTCAATCGGCAGCCGGATTCTTAAGCAGTCAAATGGGTATTTAAAAAAACCTCGAAGTTTATGACTTCGAGGTTTCTCCTTTATATTTCATTTTACTCTATTTTTGTTTCTATACTCTCAATTTTTTAATTTGTCTGATTTCATCAAATAGATTATTTATTATTTCTTTTCTTTTCAGTAATGCTGTCCTATATTCCTCTAGTACATATTTATAATTTTTTGCATCTTCTCTTTCCGCAAATAATAGCTTCATTCCCTCTTCATAATATGTTTTCTTTTTAGCGTTCTTTGTTCTATCTCTTTTAATATTGAATACATTTATTTTTTCTAACCTTTGTATTTCATCTTTTAAATATTTAGTATACTGAAGAATGCACGCTATTTCATATTCGATATCTTCAATAACAACTTTACACAAATGTCTAACTACTCTTCCATTTAGTCTTCCGCTGTTTAGTATTCTCTTCCATGCTTTTTAGTGCTACAGATTTTGGTAAAACTGGTTCAGATGCTTTTATAAGGAATTTAAGAGTTTCTACTACTCCAACATGTGTTTTGTACTGCCTTTTACTAACAATAGCATCAAACTCATCTGCTACCCTAATTATTTGTCCTTCAATTGGAATATCTTTTCTGTGAAGGCCACTTGGATAGCCTGTACCATTTAAAGCTTCATGATGATATAAAGGACCTGCTTTGTATGGCCTCAATTTTAAATCATCCATACACATATCATGACCTATAATTGTATGTCTTTTTATTGCTTCATATTCTTCATCAGTAAGCGGACCTGGTTTTTGTAATATCTCCGGCGGTATAAATAGCTTACCAATATCATGCAAATAAGCACACATAGTAGCATAAACTGTAAATTCTTTGTTTAGCTTCATGTATTCACAAATTCTACATGTTATATTCGCAACATTTTCTGAATGAACCCTCGTATATGCGTCTAAACTATCAAGCATAGATAATTGATATCTCATTGTTTCATTCAAATTATAAGCTTTTAAACTAGTTTTACTATAAAAATCAAAGTTTTCCTTCATTTGCATATCACCTTAGAATAATAATATACCGTTAATGGAGTAAGGTCAATATATAATGGAAAAAATTTGTCAATTAAAATTATTTATCTAGATTTCGATTCCTTATTTTCCTTACAATTTCTACTAATGAGTTTATCAAATAATCTACATCTTCTTTCCCGGTTTTCATCTCCTATCGTCACTCTGAGTGACCCTTTCGCCATCTTCTCTGAAAGACCTATAGCTAAAAGAACATGTGAAGGCTCCTTTGAACCCGTACTACATGCTGAAGCCGCTGATGCACAAATACCTTTAGCATCTAACTCATATAACAACTCTTCTCCTAGTATGTCTCCAAAAGAAATATTAATATTCCCCGGTAGTCTTCTAATTCTATGCCCATTTAGTTTTGTATCTGGAATTCTTCGTTCAATTTCAGAAATGAAATACTCTCTAAGATCTATAATTCTTTTATTATGCTCATCAAAATTCATATAAGCTAGCTCTGCCGCTTTTCCCATCCCGAACTATTCCTGGCACATTTTCCGTACCTGCTCTTTTTCCTTTTTCTTGGCTTCCTCCATCAATCAAACTTTGGCACTCTACTCCTGTCTTTATATATATAGCACCAACCCCTTTAGGTCCATAAAATTTGTGAGCCGAAAGTGATAAAAGATCAATATTTAGTTCTTTCACATCTATTCTACAATTCCCAATTGCCTGAACGCTATCCGTATGAAAATAAACATTATATTTCTTAGCAACGTCGCCTATTTCTTTTATTGGACCGAATTGTCCCTATCTCATTGTTTGCAAACATTATACTAATGAGAATTGTTCTTTCACAAATAGAACTCTCTAATTCTTTTACATCAATTAGTCCGTCACTATCAACGTTTAAATATGTTACATCAAAACCTTCTTTCTCTAGTGCTTTGCATGTATTAAGCACCGCAGGATGCTCTGTTTTCGTTGTTATAATATGATTTCCTTTGTGTCTATTTGCATATGCTACCCCTTTTATAGCCATGTTATCACTCTCAGTTCCACTCGCACAAAAATATATCTCTTTTGGGTTTGCATTCATAATCTTTGCGACTTTCTCTCTTGCCTCATCTATTTTCTTTCTAGCTCTTCTTCCAAGACTATATGCCGCCGAAGAATTCCCAAATTCTATACTAAAGAAAGGACTCATTTCTTGTAAAACTTCTTCTTTAACTCTCGTTGTTGCTGCATGATCAAAATATATTATTCTACCATCCATTCATTAAACACCCCATTTGAGATATATTATGCCTCAAACAGCAAAAAAGAAACCAGCCTAAACCAGTTTCTTTCTTAATCTTTCGCCCATCTGACAAGTTTTATATCCTTATATCTATCTAAAACGTCCATGTACTTTTGATATTCTTCTTCCCATAACATATTCGGAACTTTGTCAAATGCATCAAAAACTTTTTCTGCCTCTTTTAAGAAAATCAGCTGTTCTGTACTGCTGAGCCTCTCGTATTGTTTGGCAAATCTATATAACCTATCTAACATTTGATTCGCTTTGATAAATCCCCAGAAATCTTTTACCTTCATTCCTGATGCACGAATCTGCACCACAGAAAGTGCAACTAGCGCAAATATTATAATTATTAAAATGTATATTATAATTAAAAAATCCAACTTTATTACACCTTCTTCGCCTTATCTCCATCAATGTAGAAATAAAGCATTTTTCGCATTTGCAAATCTACAATAAATTGTTAATTTTATTACTGCTAGACCTCTTCGAAATTTCTTATAGTAACAAGCTTTGTGTATTTTTCGAAGAGCATTCTACGCTTATTATAGCATAGCACATTATTTTGTACAATAATACCATATTTTTTAAAATGATTTCATTTTCTATTAAATTACTTCCTTCTAAACGCATACGATTTGTGTTTTACATAAACTAGTAGTATAATATAAAGTATAGAAGACCTTACATAAAGGACTTCCCTATTGGGAAGTCAGTGTGATACTTCCCAATTTGTAACCATTATAAAAGGGAGAGGTACGCACATGAAAAAATCATTGTTAGCATTTGTAGCATTCGGAGTTGCCATTGTGATACTTGGATTTTCAACAATCTATTTGAAAACTCAAAATAACAATCTTCGTCTTCAGATGCAAGAACATGCAGAAATGGTGGAGGAATTTATAGAAATTTCACATTTCATTTCCGTCCGTACAAATTCAGAGGGATGGAGCCTCCGTGAGGATAGAGGCATTGAGTTGCTTCGTCTCACAGCACAACCAGGAGGGCCCCATATCGCTCTAGTCAAAGTTGAGGGGTATTTTATACCAGAGTTTCCAGACCATGTGGTCTGGACGTACAGAATTCGTCTTACAGAAGAAGGGGTTTTTGAACCCAGAAGCACAACCGGAGGATTTGTACTAGTAGAAAATCCAGATCCGGATTGTGAAGAAAACCCTGTACTGTTTCACATAGTGCCACAATGATTTAACAAAACTGCCTAGCAATGCTAGGCAGTTTTACATTAGTTAGAAGATTTCTTCCATTGATTTATTCATGGTGCAGATTGATATTTACTATTAACTTTGCCTATAACAGAGTCTTTCCACTATTACATTCTAAACCACCAAAGCACAGGCACATCAGCATCATCTAATCTATTTCTACCATATACATATCTAAAAACAATTTCTCTACTAGCCCTTGTTTCCTCCAAAGTGATTATATATATACCTGGTTCTTCTTCGCTGACTGTATATGTTCCTCTTCCTGTCTCTACGTCAATTTCTCCTCCAAAAGATATAAAAGTTCCATCAGCAAAAAACTCAAAAGATGTATATCCTTCATTAGGAAGCCATTCTCCACCAGCTAAGCTTCTTCTCACATGGAAAGTTGATGGCTGTCTTTCTCCTTCATTATTCTGGTTTGTCTCCCTATTGCTACTAGGTGGTGTAACCGCTGGTTCTCCTGTTGATTCCTGTTCTTGTTCTCCCCTTAACTCTCTAAGATCTGCATTTAAGTCATCAATATCAGCTCTCAAATTCAAGTTGCTATAAGCTAGAAAAGCTACCCCAACAACTAATACAAGCATTACAAGCACACATACTGCTGTACTTAAACTCATCGACACTACTTTATTTTCGTCCATCTATATCCTCCTCACAAAATTCATATTATTAATTATACCATAACTTTATACTCTTGTATCATTTGTAGGAACAAAGTGACTACTAAATTATTTATACTATAACTACTTTAAAAAGCACTTTCCTATACAATAAAATACGGCGAATTCTTGTAACTTACAATTAACAAGAATCGCCATTTTTTGTCTATTTCTTAGCTCTTGCATCTCTGATGCATAGAGATAAGTTATGCTTTAGTGTCCTTAGCCGCCGCCCTCTTTATCTTAATTTCATCATTTTTACTGCTTATCTTTGCAACGTCCCCCGATTTCAACTTTCCGTCTAGAATTTCCTCTGCTAGTTTGTCTTCTATTAGTGTTTGTATGGCTCTTCTAAGTGGTCTTGCTCCAAAATTTCCATCTGTTCCTTTTTTACTTATTAATTCTTTTGCAGACTTGTCTACTAATATTTTAATATTCTGATCTTCTAGTTTTTTCGAGACTCCATCTACCATTATTTCTACTATTTTAGTTATTTCATTGTCTCTCAATTTGTGAAACACTATTATTTCATCAATACGATTTATGAATTCTGGTTTGAAATCTTTCTTAAGTTCTAATAGCACTTCTTTTTTAATAGCTTCATATTCTGAATTTTGATCACTATCATCTAACGTCCCAGTAAATCCAAGAGACTTTTTATCTGTAATTAATCTCGCACCAACATTTGATGTCATTATTACCACAGTATTCTTAAAATTAACCACTCTACCATGCGAATCGGTGAGTCTCCCATCATCTAGTATCTGTAACATCATATTCATTACATCAGGATGCGCTTTTTCAATCTCATCAAATAGGACTACGGAATATGGTTTCCTCCTAATTTTTTCTGTTAGTCCTCCCGCTTCATCAAATCCTATATATCCTGGTGGAGAACCAATCATTTTAGAAATTGAATGTGATTCCATATATTCTGACATGTCTATTCTAATTAAACTGTTTTCATCACCAAATAGGTTTTCAGCTAATGCTTTCGATAGTTCTGTTTTGCCAACTCCAGTTGGTCCCAAAAACATAAATGAACCTACTGGTCTATTAGGATCTTTCAGCCCTACTCTACCTCTTTTTACCGCCCTTGCTACACTGCTTACAGCCTCATCTTGTCCTATTACTCTTTTGTGTAATTCATTTTCTAAATTTTTGAGCTTGCTATTCTCACTTTGACTAATTCTCTTTACTGGTATTCCTGTACTTTTAGCTATCACTTCTGCAATATCTTCTTCTGTAATAGTTCTTATCTTCCTAGCTGAATCATTCTCCCATTTCTTTCTGAGTCCATCAAGCTTTAATTGCTCTTTTTGCTCTTCATCTCTCAATTTTGCTGCTTTTTCAAACTCTTGAGTTTGCACCATTTCTTCTTTCTCTTTTTGCAACTTCTCAATATTTTCTTCTAACTCTTTTAGCTTTTCCGGTTGTGTATGTGCTTTTAACTTTGCTTTCGAAGATGCTTCATCGATTAAATCTATAGCTTTATCTGGCAGAAATCTATCATTCAGATATCTAATAGATAGTTTTACTGCTGCTTCTAAAGCTGCATCTGTTATTTTTACATTATGATGAGCTTCATATTTATCTCTAAGTCCTTTAAGTATTTGTACTGCACTTTCTTCACTTGGTTCATCCGTAGTTATTGGAGCAAACCTTCTTTCAAGTGCACTATCTTTTTCAATATATTTTCTATACTCATTTAACGTAGTTGCTCCTGCTAACTGCACTTCACCTCTTGATAAAAGTGGTTTCAGTATATTTGCAGCATCTATTGCTCCTTCTGCAGCTCCTGCTCCAACTATTGTATGAATCTCGTCTATGAATAAAATTACATCTCCTGCCTTTTTTACTTCGCTGAGGCACTTCTTGATTCTTTCCTCAAAATCTCCTCTATATTTAGAACCTGCAACCATCCCAGAAATGTCAACTGTCACTACTCTTTTATTCTTAAGTACTTCTGGAACATCTCCAGAAATTATTCTTTGAGATAATCCTTCTATAATTGCAGTTTTCCCAACACCTGGTTCACCAACTAAACATGGATTATTTTTGCTTCTTCTAGATAATACCTGTATAACTCTTTCAATTTCATTTTCTCTTCCAATAACAGGATCTAACTTTCCGTTCAGCAGCTTCTTTAGTTAAGTCTTTACCAAATTGATTGAGAGTCGGAGTTGCAGTATAGCTGCTTGGTCCACGCTTTAAAGACTTAACCCTTTCAGGTTCATCTCCACTTTCATACTCATTTATTACCTTAACAATTTCATTATATAGTTTCTGTGGATTCACATTTAAATCTAGCATTATTCTTACTGCAATACTATCTCCTTCTCTCATCATACCAATCAATAAATGCTCTGTTCCTATATAATCTGAGCCTAGTTTTTTTGCTTCTCTAAAAGCATTTTCAAGAACTCTTTTAGTTCTTGGCGTAAACCCTGACGTGCCTCCTGAATCTATTTCGCCTTTACCTATTAGCTCTTCTACTTTCTCTTTTACTACTTCTGCTACAACATTTTGATTTTCTAATACTTTATTTGCTATTCCTGTTCCTTCTTTTACTAATCCATACAGTAAATGCTCTGTTCCTACATATCTATGACCTAACTTCACTGCAATCTGATTTGAAATCTCTATCGCTTTCTTACTACTATTCGTAAACTTATATGTCACTCTCTTACCTCCTTTTGCCCTTGTTAATACACATATATATAAATTATGTACATGAATATGGATCATTAATCACACTTTTAAAAATTCTATATGGATTTTACCATATTAATATCTCTAATTCTATCGTTTTTTGTAATATGATACTAAAATTCATTGCTCAATTATAGAAAAAACTGCCATCTCTGGCAGTTGCATGCTTGACTTAATTAGTTGTCATCATTCTTAGAATTTCAACTCTACTTTAGCCGAAATATTCTCACTCTTAAATTTGCAATCTATGTTCAAGGCACTAATTGTAGCTTTATATTCAGCATAATTTTCTAATAGACTCGATAATTGCTCACTATAATATCTTGGAACATATCCAATTTTATAATTTTTATTCTCGTCATAAAGAATCTTTATTGCATTTGAATCATATTTGTTATTAGGTTCTAATTCTAGCCTTAAGTTATCTCCAATTTGCAGATTTTCTTTGCATTTTTTTAAGTCTTCACAATATCTTGTTCCAGCAATATCAAACTCTAATCTATCTGTATTAAAATAGAGTACAAATTCAAAGTTATCTGTATATAACCTTCCTCTAGTCTTTTCTAATATCTCCATTTCCGTATTACTGCTACTTAGTCCATATGATTCCAAAATCTCAATATAATCAGGTCTTGTAGGATTAGGCAACCTGCTCTTTATATTTGTAAATAATTCTCTACTTGAATGTCTATTGCTAATATTCTCAAATCCAGGGAAATAGTCAAAACCTATTGTTTTAAGCTTCTCCATCACTTCTACATTATACTCAAAAACATATTCTTCCGGATATTTATTTAATGTACCAATAACATATCTTCTTCTTGAAGTCGGATCTTTCCAAATCAACCATAATTCTTGTTTCACTTAACTTCCCCTCCCCTTATAATATTAAACAAAATTTCTTTTCTCCTAATAACATACTTTTTTATATATTCTTTATGCTCTTCTTCTATCATTTGTTCTGGTAATTTATTTAGTATTCTTTCAATCTTTCTTTCAGTTATTCTCTTTAATTTTTTGATTTCTTTTAATGTTTCATTCGGATATTTTTTGTATAAATCCTCTATCAACTCAAAATGAGTATACTGTTTTTTGTTATCTTCTCTGAATATAAATACTTTAGATTTTAGTATATAGTTTTCAAAACTCTTTGTTCCATCATAATATTTTTGTGCATGTTCTGTATTCTTAAACTCCCTTAGCAAATTACAGCTTGTATCATACATTGGAGACAATTGATATTGATTTCCTGTTTTCAATAAACCCCAATTCTCTTCATGTCTATCTGTTTCACCTACTAATGCATCAAATACCATAAGTCCTATAAATTTATTAAATTCCATTTCACCATATGTCTTTAAAAAATTCTCTATACTACTGATAGTCAAGAAATCTTTTCTGTCAAAATCTGGTTTGTTAAATAAGTCTTTAGCGTCTACATGCATCTGGTAGTAATCTACAAACAAAAAACTTATTATCCCTAATTCTCCTTTTGCATCTTTTGCAAACTCAATTCTTGCACATGGTTTTTTTAATATCTTTGCTATCTCATATGATAATTTTTCAGAACACGCTTCTGAACATTGCTCATATAATTCATATTTAAAAAAACCTAATGACAACTTACCTTTTCCTAATTGACCAATAGTTCTTTTCTTACGACTTCCCTTTGTATTTCTAACATTTATATTTAAGAACACAAAATCTCTATTTGCTTTTAAGATTTTATACTTTCGCACACTATCACCTTTTTAATTATATCATAGATACTATTAAAAAAATTATCAAATTTTGTATTTTTTAATAGTATATCATAATTCACTGCAAATTGTGAATATTTCTTATTCTTAGATCAATGTTTTCTTATATCTCTTCGTATGCTTTTTTGTAGCCCTAAACATATAGTACAAAAACTCTTCCAGCACATACATATTTTTAGTTAATACTGGGAAAAGTAAGATATCTTTGTGGAGCTATAGTTTCATCAAAATACATATTAAGGAGTATTTATGGCTAATTTGAAAAGTATTTTAGAAAATCTATTTATATATCAAGAACCTCATAAAGAGCATAACTTTATACTAGCTGAACCAGCTAGTAGTGATAGTAGCGCCTCAAAAGAAGAAGATTCGCGGGCCTACTTCAACAAACTCTCCTACTGAAGAAACTTCTATTTCAACTTCACTTGATAAAAATATTCAATTTCTTAAAATTAAATATAATGCACTAATAAATAGTGATGTCATCCTACGCGAACTTAGTATTATCGTTAAGGGAAAAAAATATAATGCACTTCTAGTACGGAATAGATGGCATGATGAGTTCTGAGCTTGTTAACAACTACTTACTAAAACCCTTAATGACTCCTAGTTCCGAACAACTTGAAAATTCAAACGAAACAAAGGGTAACCCTGCCGTTATAAAGAGATCTGCTGCTCAGACTAAAACAACTTCACAAAATATTGACTTAACAGATTATTTATATAATATCTTAATCCCTCAAAATAATGTGTCAAAGGCTACAGATTTTGATACATTAATTTCTGGTGTTAATTTTGGCGATTGCGCTTTAGTAGTAGATACGATATCTACTGCATTTGTTCTTGACACTAAAGGATTCAACATGAGGGGTGTCATGCCACCTAATAATGAAACTGTTATAAAAGGAAGTCAAGAAGGATTTGTTGAAAATCTAAGAACCAATACTTCACTACTTCGAAGAATAATCAATAATGAAAATCTTATTGTAGAAAGTGGTACTGTTCGGCAATATAAGTAACACCAAAATTGCCATATGTTATATGAAAAATATTGCTAATGATGAATTAGTTGCTGAAGTAAAATTTCGAATAAACAATTTAGACATTGACTCTGTTTTATCTGCTGGACAACTTGAACAATTAATACAAGATAGTTCTCTGGTTCCTTTCCCACAAATGCTTGCTACTGAAAGACCTGACAATGCAGCTAAAGCTTTGTTAGAAGGAAGAGTTATTGCTTTAATTAATGGGAGTCCTTACTCCTTAATTATGCCTTCTATAATTGTTGATTTTTTATCCTCTCCTGAAGATTCAAATTTAAAAGCTTCTTATGCAAATTTACTAAGGCTTCTTAGATTTATATCTGCAGGGATCGCTCTACTGCTCCCTGCAATATATGTAGCAGTAGCAAATTATCATACCGAACTTATTCCTACTGAGCTTTTATTTACAATCGCTGCTTCAAAGAATAATGTACCTTTTCCGGTCATTATTGAAATACTATTAATGGAGCTTTCTTTTGAACTTATACGAGAAGCCGGCCTTAGAGTTCCTAGTGCAATCGGGCCAACTATAGGTATTGTCCGGAGCATTAATACTTGGGGATGCTGCTGTTGGAGCAAGTTTAGTAAGCCCCATCCTTATTATAATTATTGCTATAACTGGTATATGTTCTTTTGCAATACCAGATTATTCGTTTGGGTTCGCCCTTAGAATCTTCAGGTTTGCCTTTATTGCCCTAGCTGCTCTTTCTGGTTTTCTAGGTTTAGCTGTTCGGATTATTTATACTAGGCGCGCTACTTGCAAATTTAAAATCTTTTGGTGTCCCTTACCTTTCACCATATTTGCCATTTAGCGCTAACAGTGAATCTTCATCATATATAGTACCTCCTATATGGAAAAATGATAAAAGAGCAGGTTTTTTAAACACAAAAAAAGCCACTACTCAAGAAAAAATCAGTATGAAGTGGAAATTAAGATAATGTAGAATATAAAATTTAGAAAAAGCAACTGAAAGGAGATATCTACAAATGGAATATAGAGTTAGCAAAAAAGAAGGAATACTTCTATTAGTTATAGTAATGACAAACCAGCTTTTATTAAATATACCAAATAATTTTTTGAAGAGCACTTCTACTGGTCTTTTCTTAAACACTATTTATATAACAATTATTGCTGTAGTTTTCGCCTTGTTAATAGCTAAATTATTTAAATCATTTGCGACAAAAGACATTTTAGACGTTTCAGAGTATCTTGGCGGAAAAGTACTTAGAGTGATTATTGGAATAGCTTATATCACCTTTTTCGTGATAATTAGCACTACTTTAGTTAGATATATGGCACATAGCTTAACAGTAATATATTTCAGCTCTACTCCTATAGCATTTATATTATTACTATTTTTAGTTCCAGCTGCTTATATCAATTGTCTTGGTTTAAAAGCTATAGCTAGAATGAATATATTAATTATACTTGCTGCATTGTTTACAATGATAATCATTGGTATTTCTCTGTTTCAAGATTTAGACTTTAACTACTTATTTCCTATATTAGGCTATGGAATAAATGAAACTTTCTTAATCGGAATTAGTAATATTGCTGTTTTCTCTCTCTTTGGCTTTCTATACTTTTTACCTCCACTTTTAAGAGAGCCAAATGATTTTAGAAAAATTTCCATTATTAGTGTAGCTATATCGGGAGCATATCTAATTTTCACCTCTACACTATTACTTGTTGTATTTCCTTATATTACGCATAGCAATGAACTTATGTCTGGTTTCTTGCTTGCTAGACTTGTAGAATATGGAGAGTTCATCCAAAGAATAGATGCCCTCTTTATATTTATATGGATTCTTGCTACTCTTTCATACATCTCTATAACTCTATTCTTTATTCTATCCATCTTTAAAAAATTAACAGGTATCAAAAGACAAAGTGTTATTGCCCCTAGTATTGCAATTTTGATACTAGGCCTTGCACTTGCCATACAAAGATCCTCAAACTTAGAATTTATAGAGCAGTATATATATAAATATTTTGCATTAATTTTAATATTTGGATTTAGTTTTTTAATACTACTATTAGCAACATTAAAGCAAAGGAGGAATAGTTGATGAAAAAATCCATATCAGGACCTATCTCTCTTTTGCTTCTTCTAATTATATTCTCTACTCTACTTACTCGGGTGCTATAACTCTATTGGAATAGAGCGTACAGCTTATGCAATTGCTATTGGAATAGATGAGGGAACTAATAGTACTATTAAATTAAGTATTCAGTTTTCCGTGCCAATAGGGGCAGATGCCGGAGGACCTGAAGCTGGGGGTGGACAGTCTGGTGTATCTGAAATCATATCTGTCGAAGCTGTAAATATTGATTCTGCACTTAGCCTCATAAACGGCTATATAAGTAAAAAAATAAACTTATCTCATTCAAAGGTTATAGTAATATCAGAAAGCTTAGCTACACGCCGGTATTTCTGAATATATATTTACTCTTGCAAACAATATACAAATAAGACCAGACACAAAAATCATTATAAGTAGAGGAAATGCTTCTGATTTTTTAGAAAAAACACATGCTACATTAGAAACTTTATCTGCCAGATATTATGACCTTATTATAAATTCAAATAAATATACTGGTTTTTCAGATAATGTAACCCTATCTCAATTTTATTCCAGCATGTTAGACTCTTCTCGCGAAGCTTATGCAATACTTCGGTGGAGTAAACTTAATTGAAACACATCTTCCAAGCACAGATATTTCTTCAAATGAGCTAGATATCAGCTATAAACCTGGTGAAACTCCTATTTCAAATCAAGGTGGATTAGAAACTATTGGTCTAGCAGTTTTCAGGGGCGATAGGCTTGTGGGTGAACTAGATAGTATAGAAACTATGTCTCATTTAATTACAGTGAACAAATTAGAATCTGCTACTATATCAATACCTAGTCCGTTTAGTCAGACATCAACTATTGCTCTGTCAATAAACTTGGAATCAAGAACTAAAAATTCTGTAGAATTTGTAAATAACTTTCCGTTTATAAGATCACATAGCAATATTTC
>WQVL01000031.1 GCA_009785865.1 Oscillospiraceae bacterium
AACTACTAGATACGATAAAGCACTATGCAAAACATTATAAAGTTAAATCAAGAAGTATTACTAAAAATATAGCAGACATGGTAATTGAACTTAGAGTGAAAGACGGAAGTGAACTGATTCAAAAGATTTCAGGGTATGAGTATATAACATCAGCATCTTTAATTACTCATGATGGAGAGACAACTTTCTAAAGAGAGATGGAAAAAATTTGAAACATAAAAATAGAAGGGAATGAGCAAAACATGATTAAAGTATTATCAATATTTGGGACAAGACCAGAAGCTATAAAAATGGCACCACTGGTGAAAGAATTGGAGGCAAGAGAGGGAATAGAAAGTACGGTTTGCGTTACAGCACAGCATAGGCAAATGTTAGATGCAGTTCTAGAAGTGTTTGATATAAAGCCAGAGTACGATTTGAATATTATGAAGCAGGGACAGACATTAACAGATATAACAGTCAGAGCACTAACAGGGCTTGGTGATATAATTGATGAAGTTAAACCAGATATAATGCTTGTACATGGAGATACTACTACAGCGTATGTAGGAGCAATGGCTGCTTTCTATAAGCAAGTGGCAATAGGACATGTGGAAGCTCGGACTTCGAACATATGACAAGTATTCTCCATACCCGGAGGAAATAAATAGACAACTTATAGACTGTATGGCAGATATGTATTTTGCCCCAACTGAAGATAGCAAGCAAAGTTTATTGAAAGAAAACAAGAATCCTGACAATATATATATTACAGGAAATACTGCAATAGATGCATTACATACTACGGTAAGTGAAAACTATAATCATCCGCTTTTTGACTGGATAGGAGATGATAAGTTAATATTATTGACAGCACATAGAAGAGAAAATATAGGGGAGCCTATGCGTAATTTCTTTAAAGCGATAAAGAGAATAACAGATGAATTTAATGATATAAAAATGATTTATCCTGTACACTTAAATCCAAAAGTTAGAGAGATTGCTGATGAAGTATTTGGAGATGATGAGAAGATAAAGCTAATAGAGCCTTTAGATGTTATAGATTTTCACAATTTCCTAAATAAAGCGCATGTTATTTTAACAGACAGTGGAGGAATTCAAGAAGAAGCACCTTCTCTAGGGAAACCAGTTGTAGTGCTGAGAGACACTACAGAAAGACCAGAAGGAATAAAAGCAGGAACATTAAAGCTGGCAGGAACAGAAGAGGAAGATGTTTATAGAATAACAAAAGAAATTTTAACAGATAAAAGTGTATATGAAAGCATGAGCAAAGCATCGAACCCTTACGGAGATGGGACAGCAAGCAAACAAATTGTAGATGCAATAATAGAGAACATGTAGAAGTGTATAAACTATAAAAAGAAGAGTATGAAATGATTTTTTTATCGGTCATACTCTTTTTATATTGTAAGGAATGTAACAATTGTATGACAGACAGATTACATTTTATTTAATTAAACCCTATTCCTTGACGGTTTTTTGGGCAATCATATATACTATAAGTACGAAAAATATCGAGAGAGGAAAACAAATGAAAAAGAATGTCATAAAAAAGTACATATCTATCGTATTGATCTTAACTCTGGGAATATATTCTTTCTTAGGGTTATTTGCGTTTGAACAAAATACAAGTGAAGCTAGCACGATGCAGCCAGCAAGAACTTCTACGAATATAGCGGGTATTGATGAAACTAGATATCCTGGGTATAGAGAGAGGATTCAAGCTTTACAAAACCAACATCCAAATTGGAATTTTGTGTTGTTTTATACAGGAATAGACTGGAATGAAGCGGTTACAGGACAACTTCAAGGACATGGAGCAACTCCTACATCTTTGTTTGAATTTTCAGCAGGTGTACGTGACGGAGACTGGCATTGCCATTTATGTGGCGTTCGTGGATTTGATACGGGGGTTCAAGTGGCAAGATGGCGTTGTGCTTCAAAAGAGGCGGTTGCATTTCAAATGGATCCAAGAAACTTTCTGACTTCTCAGCAGGTATTTCAATTTCAAAATATAGGACATGACCCTAGAGTAGATTGGACGGCTTTGCAGACGGCGGTGAGAGGTACGTTTTTATATAATTCATCGTTTATTAGTGCTATGCTAACTGTATCTCAAGAAAGAAATATTAATGCAATGTTTATTGCAGCAAGAATTATACAAGAACAAGGGGCGAATCCAGCTCCAGGGAGATCGCCGCTTAGTAGTGGAGAAGGATGGCATGGACAATATGTAGGTTATTTTAACTTTTTCAATATTGGAGCAACAGGGAACTCTGATAGCGAGGTAGTATTAAACGGACTAAGGCATGCAAGAAATATGCGGATGGAATACTCCAGAAAGATCAATTGCGGGAGGTATAAATTTTCTAGCAGCTAACTATGTAGCAGTAGGGCAAAACACAGCATATTTCCAAAAGTTTAATGTCGTAAATAGAAATGCATTATTCCGCAATCAATATATGCAAAATATAATGGCGGCTCAAAGTGAAGGCGGGCGCATGCGTAATATGTATAATAATGCTGGTATGTTAAATTCAAATTTAACGTTTGTGATACCAGTGTTTGAAAATATGCCAAGGAATCCAGCTCCAAGACCGAATGGGAATATTCCTGTTGTGACAAGACGATTTGATGAAGCAAGAGTAGATGTAAGTGGTACTTTAACACTACGAGCAGGGCCAAGAGTAGATAGTATATTACTTCAACAAATAAATAATGGAGCAAGAGTGGTAGTGTTAGAAAGAGCAGCGGTTAGATCGCATGATGGAATGTATTGGGATAGAGTAATAGCGTTTAGAGGAACTGCGGGACATACTGGATATATGGCGAGAGGACCAGCAAATGACCCAAATAGATTATGGATACAGACACATACATTAGGATCTGATACAACAATTAGAGGACAAAATAATAACAATGTAGTTACTGGACCAAACAATGATTTTAGAGTAGAAGGAAATCACTTCATTGCAGAACCAGGGACAACATTAAATGATATAAGAAATGCTGGACATACTATTATCTCTGCAACAAGAAATGGTGTAGATGTTAGTAACAATCCAAATCTTGGAACGGGAACGATAGTAACTACTAATAATGGTACATTTACAGTAGTTAAAATGGGAGATTTAGATGGAGATGGACGTGTTAATGCGGTGGATTTGTTGATGCTAGTAAGAACCATGGAAGGAAGGCATCAATTACATGGTGTTTATAATGAAGCGGCAAGAATTAATGGACAAGAGAGAATAACAGCAGTAGACTTGTTGATGATGGTAAGACATTTGGAGAGAAGAAACAATATATCTATATAGAGAGGAAATGTTTATAGTATGAGCAAAAAAGTAAAAATAATTTGCATATTTATAGTATGTATATCTGCAATATTTGGTATAGTTACGGTATCCAATGCAAGGAGTTCTAGTGTTAGTGCAACCACACCGACTGTAACTGTTCGGACAGGATATAACTGTCCATGTGAATGTAAGTGGGACAGCCTCATGGGAAATTGATGTGGCTCATTCTGGATTAGTTTTGAGCAGTGGAAGGACTAGAATAGTTGGGCACGAGCCACGAGGGGACAATATGTCTGGCACAGTTGAAACTCTTGTTTTTAGAGCTGATTCAGTAGGTACGTATACCATAAGTCTAAGTGGACTGTTAGTGAGTGAAGATTTTGCTAGTTCTCCAGCAGGAGGAAGTGTAACAGTTAATGTAACAGCTCCGGTACAGCAATCACCAGAGCAAAACCCTGCAAATGAACCTGGAAGAACAGAAGTGGAAGCACCTGTTAGATCAAGTAATAATAATGTGACAGGAATAACAGTAAGCATTGGGGAACTATACCCAGAGTTTAATAGAAATGTTATGGAATATACTTTACATGTAGGATATGAGGTAACATATGTTGATATTTCTGCAATGTTAGAAGATTCTAATGCGAGATATGAAGTAGAAGGTAATACAGAGTTGCAAGTAGGGGAAAACATAGCTACACTTACAGCAATAGCAGAAGATGGAACAAGAAGAGTGTACACAATAACAATTATAAGAGCGGATGAGGCTGTACTTAGACTAGCTAGCCTAACTGTAAATGGATTTAGCTTAACTCCAGCATTTCAACCAGATATACTTGAATATAGGCTAACATTGCCAGAATTCAGAGACTTTCTTGAAGTAATAGCGACAGCTGAGGATGAAGGAGTTACGATAGAAATAGTAGGTGCAACAAACCTTAGAATAGGTGAAAATATAATTATAATTATATTAACCTCAGAAGACGGTGAAGTAACAACAGAATACAGAATAATTGTTTATGTGCCAGAGCCGGTAATAGAACCAGGTTTTTTTGAAAGAATATTTGGTGGAATAACTACTGAGATATGGATGGTTACAGGAATAAGCATTTTAACATTGGCTACAATTATAATGTTGATAGTGGAAAAGTGTAAAGAAGGTAAGCCGAAGAGAGCTAGAGAATCTGAGGAGTTAGGAGAAGATATTGTAACAAACGATTATGTAGGAGAGATCAGCAGTGATAATAGTACTGGAGGAGTAGAGATAGAAATAGAAGCGGCAGAAACAAGAGCAGATAAGAAAAAGAAACAAGGGAAAAGATATATGTAATATGTAAATAAAACAAATGAAACCAGGATACTCTGAGAGTATCCTGGTTTTGCAAAAGCAATTGATTTCGTCCTATTCTCATCTGTCTTTTACACTTATGATTACAGAAGCGTTGTTGTGTTCTATTTCAACTCTGTCTATATTTTCTGGTATAAAGTCTCCATTTACCATTCTTCCTATTTCTGTATTTGTTACTATGAAAGTATTGTTTATACGCCCATCTCCGACTCTACTTGTTATTATTCTTATGTAAAACGTTTCTGCTAACCTTGAATCTTCTGATGGTGTTTCTGTTTGCTCTATACGGTATACAAATGTAGCTCCTTCTCTTGTTATTCGTATTGGTACTCCATTTATTGTTATTTCACCTGTTACCTCTCCATTTGCCATATTGTTTTCTGTTGTATGATACGTTACTATTGAAAGTTCTCGATTGTTGAGCGATGTTGATGATGTGTTTTCAATCTTCCAGGGACTATCAATTGTTCCATCTCTTCCTGATGTTCCTTCACTAACAAAGAAGCCTGTTCTTAGGGTAATTACAGGACGTATTTGGCTATTGTTTGGTTGTCCAATATAGCCATCTCTGTCTATCATCACCATAGAGCTGCTACTTGTTCTTGCTTCTCTTCCCCATACGCTTCCATTGCTTAGTATAATTCTATGTTGATGTGCACTCATTCCTCTAGTTGCTAAATGGTATGAAAAATGGTCTCCCGACAATCCAAAAACTAATTCGTCTCCTATTTGACTGCGGTCCTCCACACTCAATTCTCTAGAATTTTCAATAAACGGTCCTGAGACTGGACCTGGAGTTAATCCGTTTACAGAAGTATTGTCTGGCATTCTATATGCTGGTCCGACTGAATACTCTTGTGCTCATGTCTTCGTACCTTAATTTTCCTGTCCTACCTGTAATGCTTTCTATATCTTCAAAGTTCATGCTTCTTGCTATTTCTACGATTGGTGAATTATATAATTCATGAACAAATTCGTTTAATATTTCTTCAGAGTTATTATATCCGTAATGCTCCAAATAACATTAGCCAATCTGATGTTGGCTCACTGCTAATTAATGTTACTCTATTGTTTTCCAAACACATTATTCTCCACTGTAACTCTTCTGTTTCAAATGTTTGCTCTTGTACTCCCCAATAGTTAACAGTTCCTGAGAGTGTTGCAGGCACTGTATAGCTAGCTGAATTTGGAGTAAATTCTACAAAGTCTCCTATTTGCACCTCTCCAATTCTAGTCACTTCAAAAGTAGCCCTCTGTGTTGTTATTTTCTCACCTAATTCATCGGTTTTTCTGATAATCAAGTCGAAACTATCATCACCACAAAAGCAGTTGCCGCAATCTAAACATTCGTTACAATCTACACATAAAGCTCCTCCGCATATTTCTTTAGGGCACGCTTCTCTTTTAAGTAAATCCAAAATTATAGTGTTTCCATGTAGATATAGGCTTAGACGCCAGCGCTCAAACTCGTGGTCTTTATCTGCTGCTACAAACCTTCCATTTATCATCTCTCCGACTTCGATATGAGCTCCTAAACTTGAAATCCAACCGTTGCCTTCGTTTTGCAATCTATTTACTATTGTCTTTATATAAAGTGGTTCTTCCATTCTTTCATATCCTGCTGGAGTTTTCGCTTCTTCTATTCGATATATAATTTCTTCTCCTACTGTTATAAAACCAGTATCTATTCTTATTCTACCAGTTTTGCCCGTATCATACTTTACTGTCTCGTGAATTATTCCGTCTGTTACTCTTGCTACTTCAAATATAGCGTTATCGGATGTTATTATTTCGAAAAGTCCTTCTTCTCGTTCTTGTACTGGACGAACTCCTTGTACTGACAACGATATGTAAAGCTTCTCATTACTTGGAGTCTTTGCGTTTGTTTCATTTTCAAGAGCATTGTTCTCGTTACTTAATATTATTGTAGCTAATGCAATAGTACTAAAAAGCACAATGATGATTATTGCTATAATTAAAGTTATACGGGATATCTTTTTCGAGTTTTCACTTTTGCTCATCTCCATTTTCCTCCTATATTTGTCCTCAAAACTAATTCATACTATTAGTATAAGTTAGCTAGTGTTTATTGTAAATATATATCATCAAAACTTAACTGGTTTATAAGAAAAAAAGCAGATACGCTTTTGCATGTCTACTTTTCTAATTTATTTTTCATTTATTTTTCCGTTTCTTTATTATCGTCGATTGTTTTCCCTAGTTTTACTATATCTCTATATCCTATTGCTGCTACAGCAAGTACTATTAATCCAAAAGATAATGCTTTATATAAACCACTTTCTAATAGTATTATTGCAAACATACCGAAACTTGCACTAATAGCATAAAGAATGAGTACAGCTTGTTTTTGAGTATAACCTTGTTTAAGTATTCTATGATGAAGATGTCCTCTATCTCCTTGTAGTACTCCTTTAAAAGATCTAGTTTTGATAATTCTTCTGACTATTGCAAACCCAGTATCTGATAATGGTAGAGCTAGGATAATCAAAGGTGCAACTATAACAAAGGCTGTATAGGTCTTGGCTATTCCTAGTATTGAAATTATAGCTAGAGAATATCCTATGAAGTTTGAACCTGTATCTCCCAGGAATGTTTTTGCAGGGTTAAAATTAAATGGCATAAATCCAAGTAATGCTCCTGCTAATGCAGTAATCATAATAATAGATATAAGTGGTGAGTCATTCAATGCAAAGACTATAAGTAATGAAATACAAGAAATAACTCCTATACCTGATGAAAGTCCGTCTAACCCATCTATTAAATTGATTGCATTAATTATTCCGGACAATCCATACTATTGTGATTGCGAATGAAAGGAATCCATTTAGCACTGTTCCATCAATGTAAAAAGCTAAGATTTCGTCTATTCTAATGCCACCGAGAGTAGCGCAAACTGCTGCTAAAATTTGCCCCAATAATTTTACTAAAGGAGGTAGGCCTCTTTTGTCATCAATAAAAGCAAAGATACTTAATACTAGTGCACCTACAAAAAAGCCTAACAACTGAAAGTGGTGATTATAGTAATCTACGAGTGTCAAGCTTCCTTCGATACTCATCATAATGACAAGATAAGTGACAGAAACAGCGAAACCAGAAATTACTGCTAGTCCACCAAGTCTCGGCATAGCATCTGTATGAATTTTTCTATTGCTTTTTGGGATATCTAAAGCCCCAATTTTTCTTGCAAACCTTATAGTATATGGAGCTATAACATAAGCTGTAATAAAGGCTAACAAAAATGCAATTGCAATATCTCCCCACATGATAGTTTTCCTCATTTCTTATAAGTTGGCTGTATATTGCTTTGCTCTTACAGCCAACATAATTTTACATTAAAAAAGCTGATTAGTCAAGGAGAATCAAGCTTGTCAGGGCAAATCAGATAGGTTTTTAACTGTAATAACATATTGATTTATGATAGAATATATTATATATTAAAAAGATGAATAATATAGTAAAGGAAGGCGTTTTACATGGATAACAAAACAATAACAATTAAAAAAATTGTAGAAGTTTGTGGCGGAAAACTTATATCAGGAAATGAAAACATGGAGCCAAGTGGATATACGCAAGATACTAGAGCAGTGCAAGAAAACTATATGTATATTGGTATTAAAGGAGAAAACACAGATGGAAATGACTATATAGAGAAGGCCTTTGAGAATGGAGCTATGGGATGCATAATAGATAAATTACCAAATGAAGAAGTTTTCGAAAAACATAAAGGTAAAAACATAATACATGTAAATGATTCTATAGAAGCTATTCAAAAATTAGCTAAATACAAAAGAAGCTTGTATGATATGCCAGTAGTAGGGATTACAGGTAGTGTTGGCAAAACAAGTACAAAGGATATGATAGCAAGTGTATTGTCTAAAAAATATAATGTACTTAAAACGCAAGGCAACTATAATAATCATATAGGATTGCCGCTAACTTTATTAAATCTAAAACAAGATCATAATGCAGCAGTATTAGAAATGGGAATGAATCATGCTGGTGAAATTAGTGTGCTTACAGATATGGGGAGACCTACTATTTGTGTATATACTACTATAGGAACTGCGCATATAGGAAACCTTGGGTCAAGAGAAAATATATTAAAAGCGAAGTTAGAGATGTTAGAAGGCATAATAGGACAAAAAGAAGTAATAATTAATTATGATAATGACTTACTAAGTGACTGGAAAGATAAGCAAACGGAATATAGTGTAACTACATTTGGGATGGAAAGCAATAGTGACTATGTTGCATATAATATAGAGCCGCATACAGGCGGAAGCAAGTTCAATGTAGATATAGATAATGTTACATATGATGTGAGTGTAAATATAGCAGGAAAAGGATTTGTATATAACGGATTATCTGCTATTGCTGTAGGGAGAAGTCTTGGTATAGAAATGCAAGATATTTTGGACGGAGTAGCAAATTTTGATTTAACACCTAATAGAATGCATATTGAAGAGGTGCAAAGCAATGTAGCAGTAATTAATGATTGCTATAATGCAAGTAATGATTCGACGGCAGCAGCACTGGAAGTTTTAAAGAATTTAGCAGCTATGAGAAGAATAGCGGTACTTCGGAGATATGCGAGAACTTCGGAGAGTTCTCTAAGGATCTACATAGAGAAGTTGGAGAAGATGTTGTGCGAAACAAGATTGATATATTAGTAGCAGTAGGAGAAGAAGCAAAACATATTGCCGAAAGGGCGAGAGAGATGCGGAATGACAGATATATATGAGTGCGTAGATAACAAAGAAGCAATTCAGTTGTTACATGAAATGATCAAAGAAAATGATGCACTATTATTAAAAGCAGCAAATGGAATGAAGTTTATAGAAATTCTGGAGAGTTTGCGCAAATAAAATTTTGATGTTGGAAAAAATAGGAGGAAAAGTACGTGAATATAGTAGTTTTAGCTGGAGGATATGATCCAGAAAGAGATGTATCATTAAGCTCAGGAAGCTTAATTGCAAATACATTGATGAAAACAGGAAATAAAGTGTTGCTATTGGATTTGTATGAAGGAATTGATATTCCTGAAACGATAAAAGAAGGTTATGGAAGTCTTTTTAGAGATGATAAAGCGTATAGCCATGAAATAGCCGGAACAGAACCAGATTTAGAGATGCTTAAAAAAAGATGTAATAATGGTGATTCTTTTATTGGGAAGAACGTAATAGAATTATGCAAGTATGCAGATATTGTTTTTATAGCTTTACATCGGAGGAATGGGAGAAAACGGACAAATACAAGCAATGTTTGATATGATGCGGAATCAAATATACGGGTACAGGATATGTTGGTAGCCTTTTAGCAATGAATAAAGCAGTAACAAAAGAGATGCTTCTAAATGCAAATATTGTAACTGCAAAAGCGATGTGTTTCCATGCGGATACTGACTGTGCAGAAGACGTTCTTGAAAGAATTGGTGTTCCTTGTGTTGTAAAGCCATGCAGTGGTGGTTCAAGTGTAGGAGTATCTATTGTAAAGACGAGAGAAGAGCTAGAAAAAGCAATTAATATTGCGAGAAAATATGAGAATGATTTGCTTATAGAAAAATATATAGAGGGAAGAGAATTTTCTTCAGGGATATTGGACGGAAAAGCGTTACCACCGATAGAGATAATACCAAGAGAAGGATTTTTTGATTACAAGAATAAATATCAGGCAGGTGCTACAGAGGAAATCTGTCCAGCAAACTTATCTTTTGAAGAAACAGAGAAGATAAAAGAAATAGCACTAAAGGTGCATAGAGAATTAAAATTAGGTAGCTATGCAAGGATAGATTTTATTTATGATGGAAAAGATTTCCACTGCCTTGAGGCGAATACTTTGCCTGGAATGACTCCTGCAAGTTTGCTTCCAAAAGAAGCAAAAGCAGCAGGGATTTCATATGAAGAATTATGCAGTAAGATAATAGAGCTGGGACTTAAAAGATAGTATAGATGTAAGAGGGGATATAGAGTAGAAGTGGAATTAAAGCAAATTGAAGAAGATGTGAGAAATATATTATCTGAGAAAAGATATTATCATAGCAAATGTGTTATGGATGTATGTGAAGAACTCGCTCATATATATAATGTGGATGTGGATACTGCAAAAAGAGTGGGGATGGCTCATGATATTGCGAAAGAAATGTCTAAAGAAGAAAAACTTGAATATATAGAAAAAAATGCTATTTACGCAGATGAGATAGAGAGAGAAAATGCAGGATTACTACATGCGAAAATAGGAGCAGATATAGCGATTAAGAAATATGGATTTACTAAAGAGATGGGGAAAGCTATAGAAGCACATACAACGGGAAAACCTAATATGGGCATGTTATCAAAAATATTGTACATAGCAGATTGGACAGGCATTGATAGAGAAATTACGGACAGAGAAGAGATAAACGATTTAGCTAAAGTGAATATAGACGAGGCTATACTATACACTTTAGGGATAGAAATAAAGACACAAATAGAAGAGAATAAGCAAATACATATAGATAGTATTTTAGCAAGAAACTATTTATTACAAAGCAAGTGAGAGAAGGTTTTAGGAGGTGCTTAAATGAGGTTTATCCATGCTGCAGATATGCATTTTGATTCTCCATTTACAGTATTGAGTTCAAAAAATCTAGGAGATATACGAAGATTAGAACAAAGAAAGGTATTTAGCAAAATGATAGAGCATATCAAGCTAAACAAGATACCATTTCTTTTTATTTCAGGAGATTTATATGAACAAGAATATGTAAAGCAAAGTACCATAGAGTATATTAATGATCTATTTAAGACAATTCCAGATACAAAAATATTTATTTCTCCAGGAAATCATGACCCTTTCCTGAAAAACTCAGAGTATAGTACATTCGACTGGAACGAAAA
Organism: Oscillospiraceae bacterium; assembly: GCA_009785865.1. Taxonomy (GTDB): domain Bacteria; phylum Bacillota; class Clostridia; order TANB77; family CAG-508; genus WQVL01. The sequence goes on from WQVL01000031.1 coordinate 11,544, forward strand.
TGTATATATATTTAATAATGAAATAGGTATGCATGAATTCCCTGAAGCAGATATTTATGGTTTTGGTTTTACAGACTTCTATTGTACAGGATTTAATATAGAAGATATTCAAATAAAAGATAGAGAGAAAACAAATATATTAGTAGTGCACGGAGACCTAGATGCAAGTATAACTGTCGATATGCGGATACAATCCTCTAAGTCGTCAAAAATTAAAAGAAAAAGGATTTTCATATGTTGCACTTCGGACACATTCACAAACCAATATATGAGGGAGAAGACAATATAGTTTATCCAGGCTCAATGATTTCTTTTGGATTTGACGAACTCGGGGAACGTGGAGTTCTTGATGTAGAAATAATAGGGGGTAGACTCCAAAAAACATTTATTAAATTAGATGAAAGAGTTTTCGAAGAGATAAAGTTAGATGTTTCTGAGATGAACTCAGGAGAAGAATTAGTAGAGCAGATTAACAGCCTAGATTTGAACGATAGTACAATGTATAAGTTGATATTAACACGGGAACAAAGAGTTTGAGATTAATATTAATAAGATAGCAAAACTAGTGCTAAAAGAAAATGTAATTAAAGTAAAAGATGATACTAGATTGGATCAAGACATTAACAAACTAATTGGAGAAAAAAGCTTGAAGAGCTTTTTCGTAAAAGATATTTTGGAAAAGTATGAAACGAATGAGATTGACGAAGAAACAATGAAGAAAGTGATTGAGGTAGGTCTGGAAGTATTGTAAAGGGAATCTTGTGATGATGAGTGAGGTGAGATGTCAAATTGAAGATTAGAAATATAAAAATAAATGGATTTGGGAAACTAGAAAATAGAGAAATTGACTTAGGAAATCATGTTAATTTAGTTTATGGAAAAAATGAAGCAGGAAAAACTACTTTCCTAAAGTTCATACCGTCTATGTTTTTTGGGATATCAAAAAACAAGAAAGGGAAAGATATAGCAGATTTTGACAAATATACACCTTGGGGAAGTGATGAATTCTCAGGAAAGATATCCTATGAATTAGATAATGGCGACGTGTATGATGTTTTCAGAGATTTCAAAAAGAAATCTCCAGTTATATATAATGCAAGCAAAGACGATATCTCTAAACAGTTTAATATAGATAAAACTACTGGAAGTGAGTTCTTCTATGAGCAAACAGGAATAGATGAAGGACTGTGGACAAGTACTTCTTTAGTGGAGCAGCAAGAGGTTGTATTGGATAATAAGACACAAAACATATTGACACAAAAGATATCTAATCTATTATCAACAGGGAATGACAATGTTTCATATCAAAAATCACTTGATAGTTTAGATAAAAAATTAAAGGAAGAAGTAGGTACAGAGAGGACTGTAGGTAGACCTATTAATAATGTGAATCAAAGGATTAAGGAATTAACTGAAAAGAAAGAAATGCTAGAAGAGTATTCATATAAAAAAGAAGAGCTAGAAGCAAGAAGGATAGAACTAAAAGAAAAACAAGATAAGCAATTAGTGAAAGTAGACTTAATTAGAGAAATAAAAGAAATAAAAGAAGATGAAGAGTTAGAGCAAGAAAAGATTAAAGCGAAAAGCGACTTAAAACTTGGTTATGAAGAAAAGATCAAAGAATTACAAAAAGGGCTAGAGTTTACAGAAGAAATAGAAGAAAAAGGCAAAATAAATGTATTTAGTATGCTAATTTTACTTACATTAATAATTATAAATATTGTAGTCAATGTAATAAGCATAGATCCTGTAGTAGATTATATAGTGATTTCTATTACAGCCTCTTATTTACTAATTAGATTAATCCTATTTATGAGAAGTAGAACAATTAGTAAAAGAGTAGACAGCAGGAATTTGAGTAAAATAGATAGAACTAAAAGGGAAATAGAAATAAATAAAGAGTACAAGTTAAAAATAGATGAAGAAACAAAGCAGCTAATGAGCAGCTTGGGAAACAAAACTAAGACTACTTATGGGTTGTTGAAACATAGATATGCGGTGCTGGAACATGATATTGAATCTTTAGTGAATATGAATTTTGAGCAAATAAAAAGAAAATTAGAAGAAGAGAAAAATAAGTGTGATAGTATTAGTTTGCAACTTAGTGGGCTAGGAATAGAAGAAAAGAATATAATTAGTTATTTGGATAAAAAAGCATCTTATGAGGAAGGGCTTGCAGCAAGCTTGGAAGAAAAGGAAGAGTTGCTTAGACTAGAGAATATTTTTCTTCTAGCAAGAGAGTCGCTTGAAAATGCATATGAAAAGATGAAGAATGAAATAACACCTAAATTTACTAAAGATTTATCAAGTTTAGTAGAAGAAGTTTCGCGGTTCAAAATACAAAAATGTTAGTTTTAGTGATGAACAAGGACTAAGAGTTGAATTGGATAATGGGAAATACATAGATAGCGGACTACTTAGCTTAGGAACTATAGACCAGCTATACTTATCTTTGAGATTATCTACAATTAAAGAGATATCTGATGAAAACTTACCTATAATACTAGATGAGTCTTTTGTATATTATGATAAAGAGAGATTAAAAAATATACTTGAATATTTGAATGAAAGATGTAAAGATTTTCAAATAATTATACTTACTTGTTCAAATAGAGAAAAAGAAATTATGGAAGAGCTAGGGATAGAGTATAATTTCATTGAAATATAGGCAAAAGTGTTGTATAATATGCTGACAGAGAAACAGAGACAAGAAAAGGAAGGGATAAGTAGAGATGTTTCAAAAATTAGAAGATGTAGAAAAAAGATATGAGGAACTAAATGAACAAATAAGTAATCCAGAGGTAATAGCTAAACAAAGCGAGTGGCAAAAGCTAATGAAAGAGCATAGTGGGCTTATAGATGTTGTAGCTAAGTACAGAGAATATAAAAAGATGCGGGTCAGATTTGGAGCAAGCTAAAGAAATGCTAAGTGATAAAGAAATGAAAGATTTAGCTGAAATGGAAATAGAAGAAATAAAAGATAAATTACCACAGGTAGAGGAAGAGTTAAAATTCTTACTAATCCCCAAAGATCCAGATGATGATAAAAACATTATATGCGAGATAAGAGCGGGTGCGGGTGGAGATGAAGCTGCATTGTTTGCGGGAACACTGTTTAGAATGTATACAATGTATGCAGATATTAAACGTTGGAAAGTAGATATCATGCATGAGAACGAAACTGGCCTCCGGCGGATACAAAGAGATAACTTTTATGATTACAGGTAAAGGTGTATATAGCAAGCTGAAATTTGAAAGTGGTGTGCATAGGGTACAAAGAGTCCCTGACACAGAAAGTAGTGGAAGGATTCATACATCTACAGCGACAGTTGCAATGCTACCAGTAGTAGAAGACGTAGAAGTCGACATAAACCCAGACGATGTAAAGATGGAAGCATTTAGAGCCTCTGGAGCAGGAGGACAACATGTTAATAAAACTTCTTCGGCAGTAAGGTTAATCCATGAGCCTACAGGTGTTATTGTAGAATGTCAGACAGAAAGGTCACAGATAAAAAATAGGGAATATGCAATGAAAATGCTTAAATCTAAAATATATGAAATGGAGAAAGCAAAACAAGCAGCTGAAGTTGCAAGTGAAAGAAAATCACAAGTAGGAAGTGGAGACAGAAGTGAAAAAATAAGGACATATAATTATCCACAAGGAAGAATAACGGATCATAGAATAGGAGTAAGTGTTTATCAAATGGAAAACTTCCTAAATGGAGACATTGATGAAATGTTAAACAACCTTATTGCAGCGGATAGAGCAGAAAAATTAAAAGGTGAAGAATAGTTAAAAGTTAATTTAAAACAGCAAGCATCCGCTTGCTGTTTTGTTATGCAATGACTTAAAAATGACTATGCCTAAGGAAAAACTCTAAAGAGACGAGGAATGCAACAAATTTGTAATGAAAGTTTAATATTAGCAATGCGTGAAATAAAAAAGGTGTATCCCTAAGTCAAAAACAGTTGAATCACTTGAAACGCTAACAATTAGGTGATAATTCCCAGTGACATACTTTCAGAAAAATAGTACTATTTATATAGAAAATAATAAAGTTATAAGAATGGAAGGCAGCATATTTAGGATTATTAGTTTTGAGAATGAAAGAAAAGATAATTGAGTAGGTTTTGCTAAAGAAAGAGGAGAGAGGCAATGAGAAAGAGTGAAAGATCATATATGAAGGAGAGTAATATGTTAGGAAAAAAGGTGACTGCAACAGCAGTAGCAATTACAATGCTATTGGCACAAATAGGAGCATATGGATATTCACATATAAAATATGTAATGGAAGATGAAGAAACTTTGTTAGTGGAAGAGATTTACTTAGCGTGTTCTAATGAAATTGTAGAACAGAAGATGGAAACAGAAGAGGAAGCTCTGGTTTATGAAACAGAAAAAGAAAAGAATATACTAGATGAAATTGAGAAAGCAGAGAAAGAAGTGGTGCTTGAGCATATAGAAGATAATGGAGAATATATTGGAATCACGCCGTTATTTAATATGTTACCGAATGTTGTCGATTCTACAATTGGAGATGGAACTTTTATGTCTATCTTTGATTGGAACACAGGGAATAATATATTGATTCCTGATGAAGATTTTCACATTTTTGCGGGACAAACAGTGAGTATTGTTGCTGGTGGAGTAGTTAATGGAAATATATATGTATGGGAAGATGCGAAATTGTATATGGAAGAAGGCGCAAGGATTAATGGAGGAGTACATGTTATGTCTAGCTGGGGAAGCGATGACGGAAGCTTCATAATGAATGGTGGAATAATTGCAGGAAGTATGGATGGTAGCTGGAAAAGTCAAGGAGTGCATGTTACTGGTGTTTTTGAAATGAATGGTGGAACAATCGCTGGACATACAAGCATGGGAGGGCAAAATGGTGCAGGAGTTCACGTTACTCAAAGAGGAATATTTATAATGAATGATGGTAGGATCATTGATAATAGCATTACTCCAACTTTATGGGGTGGAAATGGAGGAGGAGTGCATATTAATACACCTCCAATACCAATGTCAAGGATGAATTTTGGAGCGACATTTATTATGAATGGAGGAGAAATTTCAGGGAATACGGCTAATCATGGAGGAGGAGTATATGTTGGAAACAACACTACTTTTGAGATGAATGGTGGTCAGATTTCAGGAAACACAGCCGATTATGGAGGTGGAGTGTGGATGACGATTTTTCCGGAAAACACCTTTATAATGACTGATGGTGAAATCTCTAACAATATAGCAAATGATGGCGGAGCAATCTGGACTGAGTGGTACAATTCATGGTATTGTAGTTGGTGTTGTGGAGAAGTATCTTTTGAAAATCCACACATGATGCATATTGAGATATCAGAAGATGCAACTTTTAGAGGAAACGTAGCTAGAAATGGAATATTTTTAAATGATAATGTAGCTGCACAAAACCCTCAAATAATACCTGGTATGGCAAGTGTAGCAGAGCACGTTTTTAATAATTTTGATATTAATGTAGTAACAAGCACATCAGAAGTACATAATATAACTTTTGCAGTAAGAGATGAGGTAGGCGGAACGATAACAACAGGTAATATTACAGTACAAGGAGATGAAATAGGACAATTATTTGTACGTGAGGGAGCAAATGTTGCGGTATCAGCAGATAGTTTTGAGAAGTTTACTATCGAAGGATGGTATATAAATGGAGGAACCAGACAAGAAACATTGGAAAGTATCATAGCAACAGAAGATAAACATATAGAAGTATTGTTTGTCCCATTTGGATCAATTGAAGAAGGACCAGGAGATGAAGAAAATGAAGAGAAACTAGAAAATGAATATAACGAAAGTAACGAGCAAGAGCAAGGAAAGGAAGAGCCAGATTTAGGGAAAGTTGCTGGAGTTGTTGTAAATACTAGTGATGAGAGTAATATATCTTTACATGTAGCTATAATCGGATTGGCTGTATGCTTAATGTTAAAAGCGCTACTTTTAAAAGAAAAGAGAAAGCAAATAGAGTAAAGTTTAATAGCAAAAACAGACTGAATAATGAAATGAGTTAGCCCCTAATGGGCAAGCTCATTTTTATTGTGCGCGACGATTAAACGTCGCGCAAGGAAAACCACGTGCTATGCACGTGAGAAATCAAAGAGCGATAGCGTTCAGTAAAAAACCTCCTTTTGAT
>WQVL01000032.1 GCA_009785865.1 Oscillospiraceae bacterium
CAATTATAAAATTTTCTCCTAGCTTAATTGAATTTATAGTGTTTACCCCAGTAAACATCTCTTCCATATTTATCGTATTACTTGTGTCCCACCCGGATAAATCAAGGTTTGTAAAGGCAGTACGTAAAAACATTCTATTCATAATTGTTACATTGCTAACATCCCAGTTAGAAACATCACCGATATTACTCAAGCTGTTTGCATCACTAAACATACTACCCATAGTTGTAACATTACCTGTATTCCAATTCGAGAGGTCAATACTCGTTAGGCTACTTGTTCCATTAAACACACTAGACATATTAGTCACACTACTTGTATTCCAATTTGACACATCAAGACTTGTCAGGCTACTTGCTCCAGCAAATAATAGTCGCATATCAACCACATTTCCAGTATCCCAATTTGACACATCAAGGCTTGTTAGACTAACATTGCGAAACATATTATTTATATTGGTTACATTGCTAGTATCCCAAGTAGATACATTAAGATTTGTTAGGCTGGTTGCATAAAAGAACATTCCTCCCATGTTGGTCACATTACTTGTGTTCCAAGTAGATAAATCCAGACTTTTTAGATTGCTTGTATTCACAAACATCTCGGACATATTTATCACATTTTCTGTGTTAAGGTTATCTAATCCTTCTATGGAAGTTACGTTGTTTAAATTGGCAAATAAACCTCGTATGCTTGTTCCTCCCATTACTGGTTCATGAAAAATAATTTCTTTAATATAGTCATTATAGTTAATCCATGGACTATTTGCAGTAGTCCACTGAATATTTCCTCCAATCATCTCTAATATGCCATCATTATATAATCTCCATGGTAAATTGCTATTGTTAGCAGTAACGATGCCATAAGAAACCACATAACGTCCTAACTCCCCTATTGTAAATTCTCTGTCTACAACATTTTCCCAAATAGGGTTTGGATTATTTCTAAATTGCATTGCCTCAGTTCTTATTTCAAATGATAAATTAATTTGCTGATATTCATTTCCAGCTTCTGGTCTAAAGAATAGAAAATATCCTCTAGTTATTGGACCACAGGCTACATTTTCTCCTGTTTCTACTTCGCGGACTCCATCGATACCTGTTCCACCATTTATTATTAAATGGGGACTTTCAAATACAAATCCTGTATTTGTTGCTATTGTGAGCAAATAGTCTTCTGCATCATTATTTCTTATTTGATCTATAGTTGCATCTAATGAATATAATTCAAACATTCCTCCTGTGGTTGGCTGCTCATCTGCATGGTTAGTGCCTATAATGAAATTCACTCTATCTCTTAACCATGCACTTTTATTGCCTTCGTTCCATACATCAAAATTTATTTCTATTATATCTCCTGGATTTAAGTTGAGAATTTGTCCATCAATAATTGGATAGTAATATTCACCTGTACTTCTCGTAAAATGTTGTCTTCCCGTTACTGTAGCATTAATGTCTAAAGTTCCTGTTCTACCTGTTAATAATCCTGCTACAAAGTCTGAAAAAAATGCAAACGAAGCACCTAAAATAATAAACATGGAAATAAAAAGCAACAAAACCGCTACTTTATTTTTATTCTCTTTCTTCCTAACCGCTCTTCTTCCCATCACTTAAATTCTCCATTACTATAGTATCATAATTGTTAGCAAAATGAAATAATTTTGCTTTCCTCTATCTACTTGATAAATACTATTTATAAAATAACATAAAAGATCACTCTTATCTAATTGTTTTTAGTCATAAAACAATCAGCATCTATGCCATTATCTTTCATGTAGTTTGTTCCCCAAGACTTCATTTCATTCAAAATTGGTTTTATGCTCTTTCCTAAAGTAGAAAGTTGATATTCAACCTTTGGTGGAACGACAGCATAGACTGTCCTAATAACAAGTCCATCATCCTCTAATTCTCGCAGTTGTTGTGTCAACATTTTTTGTGTGGCTTGTGGGATGAGTTTGCGAAGTTCTCCAAATCTCTTAATTCCATAAGTCAAGTGCCAAAGGATTAAAACCTTGTATTTTCCGCCTATCATACTTAGAGTTGCCACTACTGGGCAGTTAGTTTTGGTACAATCAGAACTCATAATTTCCTCCATAGTTACTTTTTAGACACTATACCACATTAAAGTGCGTTATTGCAATAAAGTTTGTGTCACAGTATAACTATATTGTAAGGAACAATTTTAAAAAAGTAGATAGGAGGTGAAGGAAATGATAGCAGATGGAAGTTGCACAAATCCTCATTGTAAGTGTCCTAATTGTAAATGTAATCCGTGCTTATGCGAACCAAACAAGCCATGCTCTTGTGGTTGTGACTGTCATAAGTAAATTATAGGTAATTATTTATAGACTTATACTAGCTGAATACATATATATTTCTTCTGATATAGAAGAAACAAAAATTGTACGAAGCAGGGAGTTGGTAGTATCAAGCTGATTCCTTGCTTTTTAATGTGGGCAAGGGAATTTTTTGACGTGTGAAATTGGTGTTTTGCTGTTTTAGGCAGAGAAAATAATAATAGGAAGATGAAAATGAAATAGCTAGCAAAACGCGCTAAAGCTATTATGCCTAGTAAAAATATGAACTGAGATGGGAAAGAAAACAAACTTGTAATGAAAAAGTAATAATAGAGGAGCAAAATTCAGAAGTGAGTGTCCCTAAGAGGGAAAGGACGAAGACGTTGTGATGCAACGGAATGGCTAAAATTACCGCTTTACATGGATTATAGAAAATAGTATGATGAAAATGGATGATATCCCAAAGTTATGTAGAGTGGGAGAATATGCCAAGGTATTTCGCAAAGGAGAAGATATGAAAATATATGTGAAGAGGAAAATGATAAAGAAGGCTATAGTTTTGGCTATAATACTTACAATGCTTGCGCCAATAATGCCAAAAAAGGATGTAATTGCAATATGGTATGGGGAAGAGAGCAATAGCATTTCTGAAGAAAATAGCTATGTAGAAAATTATGATGACCAAGAAGAGATATGTGAAGAAGTTTTTTTGGGGATAGATGAAAAGCATGATGAAGATTATACAGAAGAGTGCACCTTGGAACAAGGTGTAGTGAATTGTGTTGTAGAAAAAAGTTATGAAGAAGCAATAGGCGCTCGGGGGATATATACCAATCATGCCATTTAATAACATAGCACCTTTAGATAGAACGGTAATAAGTAGTGGAGTAATAGGGACAGTGCCATGGGAATTAGACAATCAAAGAACATTATGGTTTGGTGCAGGAACATTTCCTACAACGAATTTCAATACAGCATGGAGACCTGAAGCCACAGGAGTACAAACAATAGTATTTACGGATGATGTTAATACTGGGAATAGATTGATGTTGTTTTATAGTTTGCAGGGACTAGAGGAAATAGAAAATATAGGGAAGTTAAATATTAGTAATATAACAACTATGGAGCATATGTTTAATGGCGCAAGAAGTTTAACGTATATAGATGTATCGAATTGGGATGTGGGCAGTGTAACAAACATGCAAAGTATGTTTAGTGGTACAAGTGGTTTGATGGATTTAGATGTGTCAAATTGGAATGTAAGCAGTGTAACAAATATGTCGAACATGTTTTGGAATGCAAGTTCATTAACAGAATTAGATGTATCGAATTGGGACGTGGGCAGTGTAACAAATATGCAAAGTATGTTTAACCTAGCAAGAAGTTTAACGTATTTAGATGTGTCAAATTGGGATGTGAGTAATGTAATAACTATGCAAAGGATGTTTACGACTACAAGCAGTTTACCATATTTAGATGTATCAAATTGGGATGTGAGCAGCGTAACAAATATGCAAGGTATGTTCTTTGGTGCAAGTAGGTTACCATATTTAGATGTGTCAAATTGGGATGTGAGCAGCGTAACAGATATGCGAGATATGTTTGCGAGCACAAGTAGGTTAACGTATTTAGATGTGTCAAATTGGGATGTGAGCAGTGTAACAACTATGCGAGATATGTTTTTTGGTGCAAGGAATTTAACGTATTTAGATGTGTCAAATTGGGATGTGAGTAGTGTAACAACTATGCAACAAATGTTTAGAGGGACAGGAAGCGAGGCTGGAGTTTTAACGTATTTGGATGTATCGAATTGGAATGTGAGTAGTGTAACAACTATGGAGCAAATGTTTGAAGGCGCAAATAGTTTGATGTATTTAGATGTATCGAATTGGGATGTGAGTAGTGTAACAACTATGCAAGGTATGTTTGCGAATGCAAGTATGTTACCGTATTTAGATGTATTAAATTGGGATGTGAGTAGTGTAACAACTATGCAAAATATGTTCCATAGTGCAAGAAGTTTAACGTATTTAGACGTATCGAACTGGGATGTGAGTAACGTAACATCTATGGGACAGATGTTTTTTGGTGTAAACAATTTACCGTATTTAGATGTATCAAATTGGGATGTAAGTAGTGTAACAAATATGCAAGGTATGTTTAATGGTGCAAGCAGTTTAACGTATTTAGATGTATCGAACTGGGATGTAAGTACTGTAATAACTATGCAAGGTATGTTTAATGGTGCAAGCAGTTTAACCGATTTAGATGTATCGAACTGGGATGTGAGTAATGTAAGAAATATGCAAAGCATGTTTAGTGGTGCAAGCAGTTTAACATATTTAAACCTGTGGAATTGGGAGACAATCCAATTAACAAATCAAGTGCCAAATATAGCTATGCAGAGCATGCTTCAAGGAACATTTTCTTTAAAAAAATTAGTATTAGGTCCAGATTTTCACTTTACAGGAGTAGGAGTGGGACTTCCAGCTGTGCCAAATAACAATTACTATACGGGGTTTTGGCAAAGTGTAGGGACAGGGACAGCTAGCAATCCAAATGGGGAATTTGTTCTAACATCACAAGAGCTGATGAGAACATTTAATGGACTAACAATGGCAGAGACCTTTGTATGGCAACCACGTAGACGGAAGTCTTGACATATATTTAAGAAAATTGAATGCAGAAGGAGAACGAATAGTAAGTGATAGTGCCGAGTTTTATGTAAAACAATTAGTATGGGAGGATTTAGAACTTTCTGAAATTTCTATGGGTGTACATGAAACTACATCGATAGGCACAATAGTTTTAGAAGATATTAAAATAGAAAGAGACCAATTGCTTATATTTCGTATAGAGGAAATAAGAGCGCCAGAAGGATATATGAGAGTAACGGAACCATTTTATCTAAAAATAGATACGGTGTTGGAAAACAGAGAGTTTATTATTGTGGAAACTCGCATAGGAAGAATGGAAAATGGCGAATTTATAGAAAACAGCAGAGAGGGAATAAGTGCATCTATAGAAGAGCGCCTAGAACCTATACCTTGTGGTAGCGAACAGAGTATACTATGTTTTATGTGTTGGGGGAATCCTTGTTGGTGCTCAATGGCTTGGTATATGTGTTTCAATTGTGGATTTGGTGCTTCCGAGTGTATATGTAATTATTATGTATGTGAATGTGGCGAAGTAGTACAATTTGTTCAAGTAGATGTAGAGAATAGAACGATAGAAGAGCTGTTATTCAACCTGGCCCTCCGAACCTTTATTGCTGGAGTAGAAACAAACGGGACCGTAAAAGAATTGGATAGAGCACCGATTGTATCAATGCCACAAATATTTGAAGGAATGTTAACATATAGTTTTCCAATAAACAAAGCAGACAATCCAGTACAGATGGGAAGTGGAAGTATAATGACACAAACAATAAGAATCTTTAATGAGGGAACAATAGCAGGATATGTAAGAGAAATAAGAAACGATATCCCAGTAGGATTAGAGTTCTTACCAATGCATAGTACAAATCTAAACTATGAATGGGTAATGCATGATATAAGCGGACAAGTAACTACAGACGTATCAGAAGCAGTAGAAATAAGAACAAGATACTTAGAAAGCAATCAAATAGAGGCATTTGATCCAGACTTAGGAGTGATAGTAGGAAATCCAGATTATAGAGATATCCAAGTAGCATTTAAAGTAACAGACCAAGGAGGAACAGGAAGCATCATAGTAAGTAGATCAGAGATAATAGATGCAGAAGCATTTGGAGGAGGAACAATAGGATACATTAACTTACTAGAAGAAGAGCAAGACACAGAATATATGTATGTACTGGCTAGAAATAATGGTGGCAATAATAACAATGTAAACAATAACGACGACGATGGACTTGTAAAAGGAGTGTATACGTCTGGTCAAGGAACAGGGAATGCAGTAAATACAGTTGATGATACTAATGTACTAAGATATGTAGGAATACTGAGTATAGCTGTATTGATTACGATAATGGTTCTACTTAATAAGAAGTTTAGATAGTTAGATATCTTTGAATAGAAAGATGAGAAAAGATGCGATGTATTGATCGCATCTTTTTGTGTGATTAAACTAACTTTATTCCATTTTCATTAATAATCTCTAATGTTTTGATAGCATTTATGATCTAACTACTTCATTTTCCAAAACTAAAATTTTAATGCAAATATGAATTGACTATCTATTACTTCTTCTTAAATAGGCCTTTTTGGAAATTTTTCATTTTACTTGCATATTTATTGTTAGTTAAGTATCCTGCAAAAAAGCAAGCGAACCCCATGCCTACTAAGAGACCTTTTATAAATTCTTGAATGTCATAATTTAAACTTGAATAATCGAGAATTCCAAATTGATTTTCTAGTACAACTAGTACATAAAACACCAAACCTCCACCAAACCAATTATTAAAATTTCTTCTTTTTTTCTGACTATCTGATATTGTAGAATTCACAACACCTTCAACAACTGCATTAACTTTTCCCAAATCTTCTTTAGGAATTCTTTCGCCCTTAACCAATTCAGATATTTCTACTCCTAAAATAATTGACAATGGTTCTAAAAAGGCAATGTCTGGCAGACATCTACCATTTTCCCACTTACTAATAGCCCTATCTGTTATATTTAATCTATTAGCTAATTCTTGTTGAGTCATTCCTTTTTCTTTTCGAACCTCTCTAATAAAAACACCTAATTTTTGTTGGTCCATAACAAATCACCTCTTTAAGGTTAATTATACAGGAAAATAATATAATATTGTCCATACCATTGGTTGAGTTTTACTTTTCCTTAATCTTTTCTATAACTTACTAGTTTATTAATATTTCTGCATAATTTTCTATTATTTGTTTATATTTTGAATACCAACAATCAAATACATTTTCCGCCCACTCTTTTACTGCTTTTTCGTGTTCTTCTTTGTTTGTAGCCTTTAATACATCTGTAACCGTTATTTCCCCATTAGGAACAGGAGGCTCTAACCATTCAAAATTATGTTCTTTTTTTAATATTTCCCCAATCATTTTAGTTGCTTCTTTACCATTTAGCTTTTTTATGAAAATAGCATACAGGCTAATTAGATGTATGTTTACTGATTGTATTGATTGTCTACTTGGCTGTCCTGGATGTTGAATTGCATATGTATCAACTGTAAGCCTATGGATATGTTCAAGGTATTCATATTCGCCATATTCTTTTGCTAAAACTTCGCCATATAAATTCCAACACCCTTGTATGGCACCAATATATTTATGTGGTTGTCCTTCAATATTCTCTACCAACGCATTACAACCATAACAGTTTATTATTTCCTTATTCAACTTCTTATCTCCCATATAAATTACTATTTATAGAATTATATCATACTAAAAAATTAAATAAATACATACAAATTTTTTAATGTAAATTTTAATGCAATTATTTAAGACCTTAGAAAAATTTTGATGTATCTAAAAATTAAAAAACCTTATTTGTCAACACTTTCAGCGATTTTCGAAGTGATTTCAAAAAAAGAAAAATGGTCTGGAGCAAAACTGCAAAACAAAAGAGAGAGTAAGTCTTTAGCGATTTACTCTCTCTTGGTAATGGTCGGGGTGACACGATTTGAACGTGCGACCTCATGGTCCCAAACCACGCGCGCTACCAACTGCGCCACACCCCGAAATGTAGTATTTGTCTCTAAATCTTACTTATCAGTCTTTTGCAACACATTTTAGTGGCGTGCCTGGAGGGATTCGAACCCCCGGTCTCAAGGTTCGTAGCCTTGCACTTTATCCAACTAAGCTACAGGCACATACAAATATTATTATGCAAAGTAATATGGACACAGTACTCCTCTACAAAGAAAAACAAATTTGTATTTAAAGATTTGGCGAACCAGAGACGATTCGAACGTCCGACCCACGGCTTAGAAGGCCGTTGCTCTATCCAGCTGAGCTACTGGTTCATTTTTACTACGAATGATATAATAGCATACTTTATATGATAAGTCAATAAATTTATAATCAATCTTTTTGAATATTTTCGCATTTAAAAAGATTGAAAAAGAAGAGTTAAACTGATATAAATAGTATATGCTGTAAAGATAAAAGGTGTAAGATATGAAATATTATATGTTTAATGGCCTTCGGGATGAACAAAGAGAAAAAGCCTAAGAGCGAAGAAGGAAAGAAAAGACCTAAAATCAAAATAGATAAAAAGAAAGCGATCAGAATTGCTATTATTGTTTCTGTTATTTTATTAATAATGACATTGCTTTTTGTGTATACAAACAATGAAAATTTTAGAAGCTGGGTAGATACTCATATATTTAGAAGAGAAGTACATGAAGGCACATTGCCATACATAAATATAGGAAGGAATACCCACATCTACGCATATAATGGAAGTATTATTACATTAGAACAAAATACTTTAAGATCTTTTAACAGAGTGGCAAATGAAGAATTTTCACTAGGAGTGAGAATATTAAGTCCTATATTTGAATCTAGTGGTAGATATTTGGTTGTAGCAGAAGCGGGCGGAAGTCGCGTATATCTAATCTCTGGAAGAAATATAATATGGCAAAAAGAATTAGAAGGAGAAATTGATAGTGTTGCAGTAAATAGAAATGGATATGTTGCTGTAGCTCTAGCAGATCCTAGTTATAGGAAGATAATAGAGACATTTAATAGAAGTGGGACGGAATTGTTTAGAAAATTTATAGCAACATCTACACTTGTGGATATGGATATATCAAATGACAATAGATACCTCGCAATAGCCGAACTAGATCTTTCAGGAATTATAATGCAATCAAGCATTAGAATAATATCTATAGAGAGTGCGAGAGCGGATGGCATAGGAGCAGAAGTATTTGCTCATACGGCATCTCCAGGAGATATAATAATAAGTATAAATTATAGCAATAGAAATCATTTAATATGTAGATATGGTTCACACGTAGAAAGCATTAGGAATAATAGTACAAGAGAACAGCTTGTCAGCTTTTCTGGAGGAGGAGTGCTTTTCGTAGATTCCAACCTAAATACTCATATTGCAAAAGTTGAAAGAGAAGATACAGAAACATTTAGCAGTGACACGATACTAAGATTAATTGATAATAATGATCCGAACAGAGGAAATAGTGTGACTATTGCACGGAATACCAAGAAGCATATATACATATGGAAATATGACGGGGATAAATCTTGGGACGGAAGTTTTGTTTTTAAATACTAACGGATGGATGGTAAGAAGATATAGGGCGACTCAAGAAGTACGTGGGGTTGTGATGTGTGACAATATAGTTGGAATAATACATAGAAACAAATTAGAAATAATTCCGCTATAATCAGAATTACAAACAATTATAGAGAGGAGATACTATGGGTATATTTGTAGATATAACAATACTAGGAATAATTGCACTATGCACATTTATTGGGTACAAAAGAGGCCTAATAAAAGCTTCTATAAGAATCCTTTCGTTTTTCATAGCAATCATAGTAGCACTTCTTTTATATAGACCTGTAGCGGGAATAATAATAGAACATACAAATTTGGGAAATAGTATTCAAAGTGGAATTGCAGAGAGCATCTTGCCAGAAGGAGTGGATCCTGATGATGAAGTTGAAGTAGATGAGAGCCTCCTAGGAGTGATTGGAGACGGACTAGACAATGTGGCTCAAACCACAGTGAATAATATATCGGAAGTTCTTGCTATACAAATTATAGAATTAGGTGTCTTGCTTGTCATATTTGTGACTGTAAAGATTGGACTTAGGTTCGTAACAGCACTTACAGACTTCATTACCAAAATACCAATACTGAAGCAATTCAATGAGGTCGGAGGAATTATTTATGGATTAGTACAAGGGGTCTTGACGGTATACACAATACTTGCAGTGATATTTCTATTATCACCAATAATAGATGAGTCCTTTACAAACATCGTTACAGGATCTATATTAGGAGGATTCTTATACAATAACAACATATTTATAATGTTCTTGTTTTAAAAAAACAAAAGGGACTTCAGTGTGAAGTCCTTTTATCATATCAAAATACAATTGGAAAAATATGGTTGATAATCAAAGATGCTTCTGCTATACTCTTAATAGTTCAAATGTCTTTGCCTGATATCGTTCGATTGAGGCTTTCCCTTTTTCCTATAAAATTTAAAGATTAACCAAACAGAAAAGATGATTGCAATTATTGCTAAGACAATAGTCCATGCTGGTGACGAGACATCGGTGTCTGCAACTAAGTTGAAGGTATAAGTGTTACCATCTATGTGATATATTGCGAGACCTACAACATCACCTTCTCTAATAGGTAATCTTAAGTCCTCATCAATAATTATTTCCGGCGGAAATCTATCTAAAGCCGCGGATCTGTTTATCAAAACATATGCATCTTCTTCTAAAGCCATATTTAACGTTCGAGAAGTCAGAGTTCCCATTCTTGCCCTGTAAGTATAGAGAACTTCTCCTTCATTTCCTAATCTTCTATGCATATAATTTTCAAACCCATAATCAAAAAGAGACATCGTGTCTAGAAATCTTTGATCACGTTCGGCTGGTCTACGTTCAGTACCCATCACAACTGTAATTATCTCAAAATTATTTCTAGTAGCTGAAGCAAGTAAAGTTTGACCTGCAGGTGTTGTAAAACCAGTTTTTATTCCAGTGGCATAGGGATGAAAATAGTTTCGGGTTTCGCGATCTGGTAATAACAGTGCATTAGTATTTGTAAACAATCTATAATCTTCATCGTATTTGTTGGTGGGTGGTAGTACAAAGGAAGTTCTACTAACGATTTCTCTAAACACATGGTTTTGCATGGCGTATTTACCCATTAATGCTAAATCATATGCTGTTGAATATTGATTGGGCTCGTGTGAACCACTTGGGTTAACAAAATTACTGTTTCTCATTCCTATTTCTTGTGCCTTTTCATTCATTAATTCAGCGAAGGCTTGAATGTTCCCAGATACATGTTCAGCAAGTGCATATGATGCATCGTTAGCAGAAGTAAGCATGCTCATATTGAGTAGCTGATAAACCGTTAGTTCTTCGCCTACTTGCAAATCGGCTGTAGAATGAAGATGTCTTACATGAGAAATTGCGCTAGAACTAATAGTGACCACATCATTTAAATTAGCGTTTTCTAACACAACAATAGTAGTCATTGCTTTTGTGATGCTAGCGGGATATCTTCTTTCTAACATGTTTCTTTCATAAAGTACTCTGCCAGTTCTAGAATCAAGAAGTACTACTGCAGGAGACTGTACTCCAGAAGGACCAGGGTCATTAGCGACAACTAAATTAGGCAGTAGACATATGAATATGACTAATATAATTAAAGTTACAATAAATTTTTGATACAATCGGAAGTTCATCTCTTAAAAATCACCCCTTAAACTTAATTTTAATATATCTCAAGATTACATAAAAAACAAGAGCTTATTAATATAACGAACTACGTTCGTTGAAACGCTTACCTGAATAATACACAAGTGATAGCGTTATAAGCAAGAAAGGAGTAAGACATGGAAAGTCTAAGTAGAAATCAAAAAATCGTATTGATAGCAATTGCCACATGCATGTTATTAGTCATTGGATACTATATTATGCAAAGAACACGGGAATAATGACATGCTAATAATGGATTTCGCGGTACAAGAAACAGAAGAGCTCGAATTTAGAGAAGAAGAAAGAAATGTAATAGTACATGTAACTGGAGAAGTTAGATATTCAGGAATTATTAATCTAACTGAAGGAGAGAGAATTGCAGATGCCATAGAAAGAGCTGGTGGAACAACAAGCAATGCTGACTTATCAAGGGTAAATCTAGCATATATGTTATCTGATGGACAAAGGCTATACATCCCGAATGTGGATACTGATGAAGAATACCAAAACGAGATACTTACAGATATAAATGGAGAGGATATAGTAGTTGGTGGAAATAATGAAAGAGGGGCACTAATTAATATTAATCGAGCTACTCAAACAGAATTAGAAACTTTAACAGGAGTAGGTCCTTCAACTGCGTTAAGAATTATAGAGCATAGAAGAACAAATGGAAATTTTAGAAGAATCGAGGATATTAAAGAGGTATCAGGAATAGGAGAGGCTAGGTTTGAGGCCATAAAAAACAACATTACGATCTAGAATGTCGAATAAGAGAATACGATAATTGAATTGCAGATCTTCCTTTTGGAAATACTTCCTAATAAGAAGTTACGGTAGCTGTTCGAACGAATGTGAGTAGCAGATATCTTACGTAGAAAAGCAGTAAGCTTTTCTACGCATTGTTAGGAGGATTTTTTATGAATAATAAAGTAGAGATATGTGGTGTGAATACCTCTAAATTACCGGTGCTAACGAATAAAGAGAAACAAGCGTTGTTCGTTAGGATAAATGCAGGAGACTTAAGTGCGAGAGAAGAACTTGCAAATGGAAACTTAAGATTAGTTCTAAGTGTAATACAAAGATTTACAGGTAGAGGAGAGAATATAGATGATTTATTTCAAGTAGGTTGTGTGGGATTGATTAAAGCTATAGATAACTTTGATACTACATTGAATGTGCAATTTTCTACTTATGCAGTTCCTATGATAATAGGGGAAATACGCAGATATTTAAGGGATAACAATCCTATAAGAGTAAGTAGATCTGTAAGAGATTTGGCATATAAAGCTTTACAAGCCAAAGAAAAGCTTACGAGGCAAAATGCAAAAGAACCAACTATTGAAGAAATAGCCAAAGAGATAGAAATGCCGAAAGAAGACATTGTTATGAGCTTAGAGGCTATCCAAGACCCAATGTCTCTCCAAGAGCCGGTATATAGTGAGGGAAGCGAAAGCATATATATAATGGACCAGGTTAGAGACCCCAAAAACACGGATGAAAAGTGGGCAGAAAATATAACTATTTCAGAAGCAATGAAGAAATTAAGCTCAAGAGAAAAAAGTATAATTTCAAAAAGATTTTTTGATGGAAGAACACAAATGGAAGTTGCAGAAGAGATCGGAATTTCACAAGCACAAGTTTCAAGACTAGAAAAAAGTGCAATAAGCAGAATAAAGAAGTTATACAAGTAAAAGCTTAATTATAGTAATGAGATGAAAATTAAATTTCTACTAATATAATGTCTTCTCCAATGCATTTTATGTTTTGCCACGGAATAACAATATCATTTGCGCTGGAGAAGATATTAAGCAATTTCAAACTTCCAGGAACTATTATGGAAGTGATGACTCCGCTTTCTAAATCTGCAGTGACATCTTGGACAAAACCTAATCGTTTGCCATCTTTTATGCTAATAACTTCCTTGCGTTTAAAATCTAATCCTTTGCCTGACATAGCCCCACCTCATATGTAAATATATTCATATATGAAGGAGTATATTCGGAAGTAAGAAATCTAAAAAACGTGTAGAATATTTGATATTGTAATTAATTAATATGTACTATATAATAGGAAAAAGAAAAAGCGGGGTAGGTAATATGGAGTTTATAGCGAATGAAGGCAAAAATATAGAAATAGAAGCAAATAATAAAATATATTTGAGACATGCTATTAAAACTAGATTCATAAAGCAAGGTGAAAGCTATGTTGATGTATTTAAAGAATATGCACTTCCTATATATAAAGAAGGAGACATTATATCTGCTAGTGAAAAGATCATAGCTCTATGTCAAAACAGAATAGTGAAAAGAGAAGACATTAAAATAGGATTCTGGGCTAAGTTCTTATCTAAGTTTGCTTCAAAGCCAGACACAGGTGTAGGAGTAGGCGAAACTATTAAAATGCAATATGCAATAGATGAAGTAGGATTGCTTAAGGTCTTGTGGGCGAGTTTTGCAAGTGCAGTAACAAAACTATTTGGAAAAAGAGGAGTGTTTTACAAAATAGTAGGACCAGAAGTAAGTGGATTAGATGGATTCTATGCTAATGTTTGGGAAGAATATGGTGACATAGGAATAAAGATACCAGAAAATCCGAATGGAGTATGTGACGAAATAAAAGAAGCTTTAGGAATCTCTTGTATGATAGTTGATGCCAATGACCTAGGATGTGAAATACTTGGATATTCTTCAGACATAGAATTTGAGACAGAAGAACTAATAGGAATGATAAAAGACAACCCGGCAGGACAAGGGCATGAACAAACACCTCTTATATTAATAAGAGAGAAAGAGTAATAATTATATAAAGGAATATAAGCGATGACTATTAGTCATCGCTATTTTGTAGTATTTACTAAACATTACCTGTTGATTAAAGATATAAAAAATGTTACCATAAAAAAAGTAACGGATAGGGAATCAAATGTATATACTATTAAAGTGTGAAATGACAAAAAGAGATTTCTTAAGAGCAGAGTCAAGAAAAAGAAAAAGAAGCAATTATGAAGCAAACAAAAATTTCCTGTTGACAGGAAACATAAATCATGTTACAATAATAAAAGTGAGACGCAAAAAAAGCAGTCTCAAACTATCAATAGAATATGAAGACATATTTTACGCATGCTTTAATGTGAATAAAATTAGTAATATTTCTGAACATCTTCAATAGTATTAAAAAGCTGAAAAATTACTAGTTTTTTTGTGCGAAAAAATATTTAAAAATATTTTGAAAAAGTGTTGACATTTGAAATTGGTAGTAGTATAATAACTCTTGCACTCCAAAAAAAAGGGTTGCAAAAGCACATTGAAAAATAAACAATAAATTCCTTTAAAGAGTTTCAGGTTCTAAGGAATCTGTACTTTAAAAAAACCAATAAGAAAAGAGATGGAGAAAGCCATTTAAAAAAACAAATGAAGA
>WQVL01000033.1 GCA_009785865.1 Oscillospiraceae bacterium
ATAATTTGTTGCATTTCCAGAGCTAGTCCAATTTACTGTTACTCTTCCATTGTTTGTAGTAGTTACAGATGTTATTGTAGCTCTTCCTACTGGCCTCCATACTGCATATAGATGATGGCTAGCAAGGATATTTACCCTTTGGCCTTCTGTATAATGAACATTCCCATTTGGAATTGATGCCCATCCTACAAAAGTATATCCTGGCCTTTGCCAGGTATTCCTTCTTAAATATTGAGCTTGGCCATGGACAAAATTCTGGGTATACTGCGCCGAGCCTCCACTTCCTCCATTTGGAAAGAAGGTCACTGTATGAACTATTTGCCATACTGCGTACAAGTGATGGCTTGCAAGGATATTTACCCTTTGGCCTTCTGTGTAGTGAACATTTCCATTTGGAATCGATGCCCATCCCATGAAAGTATATCCTGGCCTTGTCCAGGTATTCCTTCTCAAATTCTGAGCTTGGCCATGGACAAAATTCTGCGTATACCTCGCCGAGCCTCCACTTCCTCCATTCGGAAAGAAGGTCACTGTATGGGTTGGAAGTGCTGGCGGTGTAGTCGGTGGCTGCGTCGGTGTTCCACCTTCTGGTGGCTGCCAACTTGGTGGAATTCCCCTTGTCATATCAAGGATTCCAATTCCGTGCATATTTCTGTCCCATCCATTAGGAGTATCTGTCCATACCCTAAGTCTTGTTCGTACACTCGATGGACTTGAACCAGGATGACGTATCAGGGTCATTGCAGCCGCTGCTGAAACATGTGGTGTTGCATATGATGTTCCATTTCGTACCCTATCACCACTATTAATTGTTGGTCCAAAAATATCCATACCTGGTGCAGATATACACACACCAACTCCAAAATTTGTTTCTCTAAACGTATTACTCAACCTTGTAGACGCCGCTACAGTAATCACACGATCCATCCGTGCAGGTGTAAGAGTATTAACATTAACTCTATCATCTCCTGCAGACACAACCACTGTAATTCCATTATTTATAGCCGTATTTACTGCATCCTCAAAAGCAATAAGACCCCAGTTAATACTAGGAGCCCAAGGAAGCTCAACGCTCCAGCTAATATTAATGACATCTACAGGATCTATACGTCTGTTAGCCGCCCAGTGAACACCTTGCCTCATAGTTATAAGCGTGCTGTTCCCCTGAGCACATGCTGTTACTATCGGCATAATCCGAACATTTAAGCCAGGTGTGTTTGCTATTATAACCCCTGCTACATGTGTGCCATGACCATTAGGATCTGGTGTATCGTAGCTGTTTTCCCGAACATTACGTCCATCTATAACTCGTCCATCTAAGAGGGGATGATTAGCTTGTACTCCTGTATCTAAAACAGCTACGACCCTACGATAATTTCCTCTTCCAATACTTCGCAAGTATTGTGCATACCTAGCTGTTCCTACTTTCCCTACATTATCCCAGCTACTAGCGCTAAATGGTTCAAAAACGATATCCTGAATACCCTTTTCGCACCGAGTTATTACAAGGTCCGGTCCTACACCTTCAATTTCATTTGATAGTAACAGCGTATCAAACGCAGCTCGCGTCTCTTCTATCGTTGCAAATTGTAGGTATACTACATTATCAAATGATTGGATAACATGTGTGGGTCCTAAATGTTCGAAATCAATCTCTACAAGCGGTCTAACCATTAGACGTTTTGTTTGAAAAGGCCTTGTCAAAATTACTTCTTTCCCCTCTTCATCCCAATAGTATTCAAAATCAAAATATTCCGCAATGATGCTAACTGGCAGCATCATAACTTCATCACCAATTGCCATTCTCTGCATAAGAGGATTCAATGATATATCCTCTCCTGTTATTTCGAGAATTGGATTAAGCGGAATGATAATTTTGTCATATTCCATTATCGGAACAGCTTCAGAATCAAGTTCATATTGGGTACCATCCACTCCCATGAAATTACAACCTGGTCTGAAATTAATATTTCCTACAAAGTTGTAACACCAAGTGTCATTTACTAGCTGTGATACTTCGTCAAAGATATGATCTTGGCAAATATATTCATAGTCATATCTAGACCAACTATCATACCCGCGAACAAACTTGTTCTCCGACTCCTGTGCCTTTAACCCCGCAGGCACAATCAATGAAAACAGCATTAGAAATGCAAGCAAAAGGCTAATCCGTTTTTTGAAATTTAATTTGTTCATTACAATTCCTCCTGATTTTGATTGGTTTTGTCGTTTGTGTTTCACTAACATTGTCTTTACCTCCTGAAAGTATTTTGAACTACAACTTCTCTAGCCTACTAACCACACTCCTCTCTTATTTAAATGTTGCAAGTTTGCATCACCCTCTCTAAAGTTTTGTTTGGTGATTATATCCCAACTCTCATATATTGTCAATTTTTGCTTTATATTGCTTTTTTCCCTTATTTTGCATATTGTATTTGAAACAATAAAAAAGTTTAATCTGCTATTTCTTGCAAACTAAACTCTTACTTATATTGTCATTTACTATCCATAATACTTAATCAACTATATACTCTTGGTAATCATAATTACACTCACAATCATAGTTAAAACAAATACTATTTTCTGCAACTATCTGCATTACATTTTTAGGTATTTCCACAACTATAGCAGATAGTACTACCGTAGTAATTGAGCCAACCCCTCTTCTGCGGTGAAGATCATATGTAATTATCACTGTATCATACACTATTCTTGCACGTTTATTTCTTATATTATGACCAGGACTTGGTCTCACCACATATATAACTGCCAATGAATTTTCATCAAAGAAACTTGTATCATATCTTGGTAATTCCGACCTTTCAGCCTCATTAAATTCATAATTAAATTCATAATAACTTGATATAATAGTTTTCCCTCCACCACATCTACCGTAATCTTAACTCTACTTCAAATGAATATATTGGTAATTCACTTGAATTTCTATTTCGGATTATAAAAAATCCTACACTTATTGCTACTATTATTAATGCTATAGCTACTACTATTAACACTACTCTCTGTTTCAATATTATTCCTCCTTGTTTCCAAGTCTTCATTATATTTATATCTTAACCCTCATATATTGTCAATTTTTGTTTTGAATTGCATTTTTTCCTTATTCTTCATATTGCATTTGAAACAATAAAAAAGTTTAATCTGCTATTTTTTGCAAATTAAACTCTTATTTATGTTGTCATTTACCAGCCGTGATACTTCGTCAAAGATATCATTCTCTAAAAAACTATGTTTCTGTAAATCGTTTTATTTTATAACTTCTTTTTCATAAATTTATACTAGATATTATTAACTGCACATCATAATGTTCCTAATAGTCTAAAAAAATTATGTATTAATATCATATTAAAGATTATAAAGCTGCTTAAGCAGACTATAGTCAGCGTCAAAAATTTATGCTCCCTTATATATTCTTTTGTTAAACTCCATTTACTTTTTCTTTCTCTCCATATCAGGACTTCTTCATATCTAGAATTCCCTATTTTTTCTTTAGCAATCTCAATCATACATTACACTCCCTTTATCAAATAGCAATAGTAGTGTGCCTTTTTTGCACACTACTATATTTATTCAAGTTCATGTATTAATATTCCAACTATTCATCTAATTCTTTCTTGATTTTTCTTGCTAATTCTTCCTTTATTCCTTTAATAGAAGTTATTTCTAAAACATTTGCCTTTTTTATCCCTTCCACACTTCCAAACTTCTTTAAAAGCTCCTGTCTTTTCTTTTCTCCTATACCCTTAATATCATCTAACTTAGATTTGGTCATGCTCTCTTTTGAAAGTTTTCTATTATATTCAATTGCAACATTATGAACTTCATCTTGAAGTATTGTAATAAAATTTAATATTGTATCATTTTCATCTAATAAATCATTTCCGTTTTCGTCTATTAAAGTTTTGGTTCTATGTTTATTGTCTTTTACCATTCCAAAGACCGGCATATCTTCCAGTCCATATTTCTTTAACGCTTTCTTTATTGCCCTCACTTGCGCTATACCACCATCAGCAAAGATAATGTCAGGGAGCATTCCAAAGGCTCCTTTTGGATTTTCTACTGAATGCTTAAGTCTTCTAGTAACCACTTCTTCCATAGCTTTTGTATCATCTTGTCCGTACTACTGTTTTCAGCTTAAATCTTCTTGCTAAATTCCTTTTTATAACTCCATCTTGTACTACACACATTGCTCCCACTCCAAAAGTTCCAGCTAAATTAGATATGTCAAAACACTCGATCTTTCTAGGAAGTTCTTTTAATTCCAATGTTTTCTTCAAACTGTTTAATATGTCTTCTTTTTCTTTTGTTTTATTCTCTAATGTAATCTGCGCATTATTCTTAGCCATTTCAATAAAACGTAATTTTTCCCCTTTTTGAGGAATTTTAAATTTTACATTTCCAAGCATACCTTCTATTAGATTCATATCTTCTATTTCTGTTTCGATCATAATTTTACTAGGCAAATCTACTTTATCTAAATAGTATTGTTTAATAAATTCACTTAAAATATCTTTATTTGAAACATCGGTCACATTCTCGAAAAAGTAGTGTTCTCTTCCCACCATTTTACTGTTCCTTACAAAAAACACTTCTATACAAGCCAATAGCTCATTTGCAGCAACTCCTATAACATCAATACTATTTTCATTAAGATTAGAAACTTTCTGCTTCTCTAGCATATATAGTATGGCTGCTTTTTTGTCTCTTAAACTAGCTGCCTTTTCGTATTCTTGAACTTCTGCTAATTCTTTAATCTCTTGATCTACTTGTTTTACAATCCCACTTATTTTGCCTTCCAAAAGCATTATAATTTGATCAATTTGCTTCTTGTATTCCTCTTTAGTTATATGTCCCATACAAGCTCCACTGCATTTTTCAATATGATAATTTAGGCATTCTCTCTTAGTTTGTTTGAAATTTTTACATTGTTTTAGCTTGAATCTTTCTTTAATAAACTTCATCATTTCTTTTGCAGCAAAACCATTTGCATATGGACCAAAATATTTAGCTCCATCATTTTTAAAAGTTCTTGTAATATATACATTAGGATAATCTGACTTAACATCCACCCTTATATATGGATATGTTTTATCATCTTTCAAAAGCACATTAAATTTAGGCAGATTCTTTTTGATCAGGTTACACTCTAGAATCAAAGCTTCCGCTTCGCTATCTGTTACAATATACTCAAAATGATCTACTAGAGATACCATTTTTTCTATTCTTACAGTTTTGTTTGATTTCCTAAAATATGATTTTATCCTGTTCTTCAATGAAACTGCCTTACCTATGTATAAAGTATTAGTATTTACATCCTTCATGATATAAACTCCAGGCTTATCTGGAAGTTTTTTAAGCTCTTCTTCTAAATTAAACATTATTCTAAATATCCTACATATGGAAGATTCCTATAACACTCATTTGCGTCCAGTCCATATCCAATTACAAATTTATTTGGTATTTCAAAACCAACATAGTCAACCTTTACTTCTACTTCTCTTCTTTCTTTTTTATCTAATAGGGCACATAGTTTAAGCGTTTTTGGATTCCTTACTTTCAAATACTCTAAAATGTACTTTAAAGTATGACCTGTATCAACAATATCCTCTATTACGATTACATCTTTTCCTTCTATACTGCTTTTTAAGTCTAATTCTAACTCTACTTGCCCTGAACTTACAGTATTCTCTCCATAACTAGACACTTTCATAAATTCTAAATGAACATTATTATCTATTTTTTTTGCTAAGTCTACTGTAAAAAATATTGAGCCTTTTAAAATGCATATGAAAACCAAATCGTCTCCTTTATAATCTTCCATGATCTGGTTTGCAAGTTCTTCTACTCTTTTTTGTATTTTTTCTTCATCAATTAATATATTTATTGCCGCCATACTTATATCCTCTCTTATCTTAAATTTAACATCATTCGTTCGAACAACTACCTTAATTATACTCTCCCAACTTCTTTTTGGCAATAATATATTTTAAGAATATTTGTCCAAGCTATAGCATAGGTATTATTACAGCTATTTCTTAATGAAGCGCAGAATCGCTTTTTTCTTAGTCGTAGTATCTTTGATACATACGAATAAGTTATGCTTTATGTAGCTCAAACAGCTGTCTTAATTGGAGGGATGAATTTGGATATAAATATAATTTTGATTTTTCTAGCATGCATAATACTTATAGGAATACTTCGGAAAAGTTTTTTTCTTCCCACTAAAAATAATTCTAAAACTAATATTCAACTCAATATTAGGGGGCATATTAATCTATTTAATAAATCTTTTTGGTAGTAATTTTGATTTCTATATCGGTTTAAATATCTTCACATCTATTTTCGTACGGAATACTTGGCATTCCAGGCGCTATCTTACTAATACTATTTAGATTAGTACTAGGTTAATGTGTTGACAAGAAGCCCCTTAAAGTCCACTTGCCTCATCATTATATAATCCTATTTCTAAAGCCTGAACTATATTTAAAGAAGTGCCCTTTTGCTTCACTTCCCTTATTAAGTAATCTAACTTTGCCTTATTCGCTTTTATTTGATATGCATAATAGTCAATTAGTTCCTTTTCTGCAGATTCAAAATTCTGATTCGCTAACTTAAGTTCTCTATTTGTTTCAATTATACTTTTAATAAGTTCCAACTGTCTTACTGGGGCATCATTCTCTTCTTTTGTAAATATCTTTTTAAATAAATTCGAATTGTTGTCGCGCATAAATATCTCCTCTATCTCTAAGTTATATAAATCATAAAATAATCAAATAGTAGTATGTTCCAATTCTGAGATATTTATGCACCTATGCACTTTGAATCTACCGTGGCTATTCGGTTTTAAGACAAAATTGAACTCAATTCTTTAATTATCATAAATAAATCCTCAATTTATTTGATTTTTGTCGTAAAATAATATATATTTGTACCTATCATCATGGTAATATAAGAGTATAAAATATAAATTTAGAAGGAGACTTTAGTCATGTTAGATTCAAAAAAACAATTAGCTAAAAATTTAGCAGAAACTTTAAAAGGCGGCGTAATAATGGATGTAATGACTGCCGAACAGGCTATCATCGCAGAGAAAGCAGGGGCTGTTGCAGTTATGGCTTTGGAAAAAATACCAGCAGATATTATAGCAGCTGGCGGAGTATCACGCATGAGTGATCCAAAGATGATAAAAGAAATTAAAGCTGCGATATCAATTCCAGTTATGGCAAAATGTCGTATTGGTCATTTCGGAGAAGCTCAAGTGTTAGAAGCAATTAACATTGACTATATTGATGAAAGTGAAGTGTTATCTCCCGCAGACGATAAATATCACATTAATAAAAGAGATTTCTCTGTACCATTCGTATGTGGTGCAAAAGATTTAGGAGAAGCTTTACGCAGAATAAATGAAGGAGCCTCCATGATACGTACAAAAGGAATGCCGGGAACAGGAGATATTGTTCAAGCAGTTAGACATATGCGTAAAATGCAGTCTGACATGAAACTTTTAACTGGAGCAAGAAAAGATGAAATTTATGATATAGCTAAAGAATTACAAATACCTTATGACCTAGCTGTATATGTAAGTGAAAATGGAAAATTACCTGTACCAAATTTTGCAGCAGGTGGTATAGCTACTCCAGCAGATGCAATTTTAATGATGCAGTTAGGTGCTGAAGGAGTTTTCGTTGGTTCACGGAATTTTTAAATCTGGAGATCCTGAAAAACGAGCAACAGCAATAGTTAAGGCTGTAAACAATTATAAGAACCCTAGTATAGTAGCAGAAGTTTCTGAAGATTTAGGAGAAGCTATGGTTGGAATTAACGAAAAAGAAATAGATAGCTTAATGGCAAAACGAGATATATAGGGTAATGAGCAAATATTTTTCTTGCATATTTACTTTTTCCATGTTAGAATATTAGAGATGAAATTTATCTATACTTTAAGGAGGTGCTAAAAGCAATGCCAAATATTAAATCTGCAGCAAAGCGCGTGAAGGTTATTGAAAAGAAAACATTAAGAAATAATATGATTAAATCTGAATATAGAACAGCTATCAAAAAATTCGAAGCTGAAGTGGCAGCTGGTAATAAAAAAGAAGCTGAAGAACTTTTAAAAGCAGCTACTAAAAAAATTGACGGAGCTTGTTCAAAAGGTGTTATCAAATTAAATACTGCATCTAGAAAAAAATCAAGCTTAGCCAAAAAATTCAACGCTATGTAATTAGAACAAAACTACTTTCTGTAAAATGAAAGTAGTTTTTTCATTTAAATATTTCAATTATATAACTTATAATAATTTAGTACTTATAACATAGGAAAGATATAGAGGTATATGTATGATAGATTATGAATATGTAAAAGATGTAGTTGTTTCTGTTAAAGAAATTTTTATGAAAACTGTAAAAGATAGTGAAGTTCATTATAAAGGGCTATTTAATATTGTTACAGACTGTGATATTGCTGTTCAAAAACTAATAACAAACAAGTTAAAGGAAAAATATCCAGATATAGAAATGATTGCAGAAGAATTAGATCAAGATAGAATCGTGGATAAAAACAAATCATATTTCGTGTTAGATCCAATTGATGGAACTATTAATTTTAGATATGGGCTTAATCATTCTGCTATATCATTGGGATATGTAGAAAAAGGACAAGTAGTATATGGCATAGTGTATAACCCATATAACGATGAAATCTTTGAAGGTTATGTGGGAAAAGGTGCTTTCTTAAATGGAAAAAGAATATATGGAAATAAAACTAATACTTTAGAAGAAAGTGTTGTAGGTTTTGGAATAGCACCATTTAACAAAGACTCTGCAAAAGAGCTCTTTGATACAGTCTATAGAATATTTATGAAGTCTCTTGAAATTAGAAGATTAGGTGCTGCATCATTAGATATGTGCTACGTAGCTTGTGGGAGATTAGATGCATATATAGAAAAAGATCTTAAAATATGGGACATAGCAGCGGGGTATCTTATCGCTAAAGAATCAGACATAGAAGTCCTAAACTATTCTGGAAAACAATTTGATACTATACAACATAGCGGTGTTATTGTTGCTAATAAAAACTTAGTAAAAGAACTATTAGACACTATGTAAAAATTCCGTTAACAAAAAGCATCCTATTATTGTGAATCTCAATCAGCTCACAATAATAGGATGTTTTTTAAGTGCTTAATTTGTATACAGCCCCATATAAATTACATCAATAGTATCATTTTGCCAATGGTTATTCCTCCATAAATTACCTTTGAAGTAACACCCTACAATATGTTACCATAATAATATATGGTTCTATCCTTCGGGAGGTAATTTTATGATTAATGAAATAATAAAAAATATTCAGGAAATAGAAAAGCCAATCTTAGAGTTCATTCTTAAAGGCTTGAACTTCTCTGCAGGTGTGTGCTTTGTTGCTTTAATCTTTCTTATAATTTTTGCTACATATCCAATTTCACATATGATTCTTGATTCGAGTCTTATCCTTTTCCAAACTGGAGCAGTTTTTGCTGCAGGATTTATTGTTTTTGGTTTTGTAATTGATAAACTAAAAAAGCATATAGTATGAACTAGGTTATAAGAAAAAGCAGGTAGATATAAAATCTATCTGCTTCTTTGTTATATTTTGATTTACTTCTTTAACTCATCCAAAAACATTTTATTAAGCATTCCTGGATTTCCTTGACCTCTCGTTTCTTTCATCGCTTGTCCTACTAAGAACCCTAATGCTTTATCCTTACCTGCTTTATAATCTGCTACAGATTGCGGATTATTTTCAAGTACTTTTAAAACAACTTCTTTTATCGCTCCTTCATCAGAAATTTGAACCCATCCTTTTTCTTTTACTATAACTTCTGGAGCTTTTGGATTTTCAAACATTTCTGCTAATACTTTTTTCCCAATGCCACCACTAATTGTTCCATTATCAATAAGAATAATTAAATTCCCTAAATCACTACTACTAAACGGTATATCTGCAGGCTCTAATCCTTGGTCATTTAACACCTTTATAATTTCTGTCATAATCCAATTACTTACTGCCTTTGGATTATTACATATCTTAGCTGCGCCTTCAAATAAATCTGCAAAATGTTTTGAAGCAGTAATTACCTTAGAATCATATTCTGGTAATCCATATTCTTCTATATATCTTTTCTTTCTCACTTCAGGTAGTTCCGGTAAGCTTTCTCTAATATTTTCTACATACTCTTTTGTTAACACTATAGGTGCCAGCTCAGGATCTGGAAACGGCCTATATGCTGCTGAGTCTTTGTCTCTCATTGGAATAGTTTTCTGCGATACTTCATCCCACCTTACCGTTTCTGAAGGTACTTCTCCCCCATCTTCCAGTATATCTATTTGTCTTAGAGCTTCATACTCTATCGCCTTAACTATGAATTTAAAAGAGTTCATATTCTTCATTTCTGTTCTATTGCCATATTTCGGGTCGCCTTTTTTCCTTACAGAAAGATTGATATCTGCTCTCATTGACCCTTCTTGCATTTTACAATCAGATACGCCTATATATTCCATTATAGCTTTAAGGCTCCTTAGATATTTTTCTACTTCCTCACTTGACCTTAAATCCGGTTCAGATACTATCTCTGCTAGTGGAACCCCTGCTCTATTTAAATCTACTAAACTACTATTAGTATATTCACCATGTACTAATTTCCCAGCATCTGTTTCTATATGTATTTCATATATTCTAATTTTCTTGGGCCCATTTTCTGTATCAATTTCAATATATCCATTTTGACATATAAAATCCTCTGTTTGTGATACTTGGTATCCAGGTGACATATCTGGATATAAATAATTCTTTCTATTTTGCCATGTATATTCTGGAATTGTACAATTTGTAGCTAACCCTGCTTTGACAGCATACTCCACTACTTTTTCATTCAGCACAGGTGTCGCTCCTGGAAGTGCTAAACAAACTGGACAAGTATGTGCATTTGGTTCTCCTCCAAATTCTGTAGAACAATTACAGAATATTTTAGTCTTTGTTCCTAACTCTATGTGGGTCTCTAACCCTATAACTATTTCATAATCTTCTCTTGCCATATATTAATCTCCCTAAATCTATTTTATTTTGTAAGCTCGCTTGCTAACTTAATTAATCTCTCTTCTTCAAAGAAATTCCCTATTAATGTTACTCCATTTGCAGAAATAGCTGGTCTACCTGTCAGATTTGCTATGCATGTATACTCAGAATCTGATGGAATAGCTATAACATCTACTTTTTTAAATAGCTCTTTCACTTCCTGCTTGATCAGAGTTCTTATTTTTTCTGCTCTCTTATAATATTCTTCCATATTGTCTCTGTCTAAAAAGAATGTACCTGCTATCATTTTCTTTTTAACATCATATCCAAAACCTTCTTGTCTTGATTTAGTATATACTTCTTTCCATGTGCTAGTATTTTCAGCTCTATGTCCATATTTAATCCCATCATATCTTGCTAGATTTGAGCTTGACTCTGCAGAAGATATCATACATGCTACTTTTTTTGCATACTTTAAATTAGTAATCTCTACTTTTTGTGCAGTAAATCCATTTACTAAGTTCATAGCTTCAGAAATAGCTCCTATTTTAATATCATCACTTTGCTTGTTCTCTAGCACCTCTTTTACAGACGCTGAATCTTTTTCATCATATCCTTTTATAATATCAAAAACTTCTTTTAGTTCATTTATATCCTTACTGATAACTCCTGCTTGCTCTAATGAAGGAGCCACAGTAACAACTCCGTATCTAGACACTGCTCCAAATGTTGGCTTAATTCCTATTAATCCATTTACAGAGTTCCTCGCAATTTCTCCACTACCATCTACCATAATAGCTGTATTAGAAGTATTTCCAGCAAAAAATTCTTGTATAAAATTATCTTCTACTACCCCAAATTCTTTCATGTCTATATTTTCTGTTTTTACGCCTGCAGTATTTAATCTTTCTACAATAGTGCTATTATATGGTGAAATAAAATTCTCTAGCAT
The DNA here is from genome assembly GCA_009785865.1 of Oscillospiraceae bacterium. Taxonomy (GTDB): domain Bacteria; phylum Bacillota; class Clostridia; order TANB77; family CAG-508; genus WQVL01. The sequence goes on from WQVL01000033.1 coordinate 12,023, forward strand.
TTTTGAACCGCATGTCATTTTCCCATTCTTTACACATATATTATTTCTTAAGCCTACTATTTTCATGTTTGCCTCCCAATCTAAATTATTCTATTAAACTATTTTAGGTATCTTGAACATATTTTCTTCAACTTCTTTAGCGTTTTGTAATAATGCTTCTTTTTCTTCATAGTCTACCACTTCATCGCTTCTAAACGCATTGTGTAAGCCTTCTAACACTGCCACATCTGCTTTAATTCCTGATACATCTACTTCAGTTAAAACTTGCATCATCTCTGCGATTTCTCCAACATCCTTACATAGCTTTTGTACTTCTTCTTCAGTCAGATTTACATATATTTGATTTGATAAATTTAATATTCTTTCTTTGCTTATTTCCATTTATCTTTTCCTCCTTGTCTGTTCTACCGTAATATTATACATCTCCATATATTAAAAAAGCAAGGGAATTCTTGCTTTCTTAGTATATGAATAATAATTATACCTCTATAACTTCTCCAATAACATTTTTACTCATAAAATCTTTTATTTCTTCACTTGTGTTAAACGTCCCGAAGAGCAACCATCAGCTTTCCATAAATTGCTTCATGTGACATATCTTTTATAAAAATTGCTCCTGCTTTTACTGCATCAGCTGTTCCTTCATAAAACTCCCTAGCGTCTGTCCTCATTGCTCCAATAAAAAACAATATTCCTTTTTCCTTACATTGTAGTGCCACCTCAGTTGCCTCTCTTGGAACTGCATTCGTATGAAAAGATTCAAAATATACTGCTCTATATCCATTTAAATCAATAGTACCATATCTCTTCCCTATAACTGGTTTTAAATATAATATTTCATTACTTAGTTTATAATCTGCTTTGTCCTTTGTAATGTGAGGAATATGTTCTCTGCGCTCTACTATCTCTCCATTTATTACTTGGGCAAAATGATCATGACGTATACTAAATGCACTGTCTGATAATTGAGATAACTGTTTTATCCTTGTTCCTCTATGTATATACAATTCCCCCGTACTATTTGTAAATGGAACAAACACTCCTTTATAACTCTTACTAACTACAAAATCAACAGCAGTAACAAAGTTAGCTAACCCGGTACTTCTTTTATCTGATAATATAAAGTTGTCGGCAACTATCATGACTGGTATATCTATATCATTTAATAGATAGCTTATTACATTTGCAAAATATCCTAAAGTATCCGTTCCATATGTCATTATAATTCCTTTATACTGTGAAACATCTTTTTTCTTTATACTTTCTGCTATTTCCATCCAATCTTCTATAGTTGCAAATTCACTTAATATATTAGTTGGTGAAATTATATCAAAATCGATATCTCTTCTGGCATTGCATCCTTTATACATATCTAATAATAAATAATTTGGTTCTTCTGTTACTTGTATTGATCCGTCTTTGATATGGCTTTGTATCGTTCCTCCTGTAAAACATACTAATATCTTTTCTTTCATAGCATTCCTCCTCTTTTATAAAGTTATATATATTGTGTATATTTGTTGCATTTTAATACAAAAAAATCGCCCTCCATATACAACATTGTATATAGGGACGAAGATAATTCTTCTCCGCGGTGCCACCCTACTTGGAAATATTCTTATGCCTCTAATGTCTATAGTTAAGAGCTAAGATACATTTCCCTCTTACATGCTATTTTACTACACCTACCATCGTTCTGTCAATAATTCTTTTGCAAATGATCGCGTAAACTTGTTACGGGAAAATATTTTGCAAATTCCACCCAAGACTTGATATTACTGCTTTTATTAACTTTTTAATGTCTACCCATAAAGTATGCATCCTAAAGCACTTCTCAATCCA
>WQVL01000034.1 GCA_009785865.1 Oscillospiraceae bacterium
AAAAGAATTAGAAGTTATAGGGTTAATTGCTCAAGGACTAAATAACAAAGAAATTGCAAACACTCTTTACTTAAGTGAAGGCACTGTTAAAAACTATATAAGTAATATTTTAACTAAATTAGATTTAAGAGATAGAACTCAACTTGCAATCTATTATTATACAAAAATCAATAATTAAATTATGGACACTATGAACTGCATTTGTTATTGGTAAAAAAAAGGATTTTGAATGGAAATGGCGAATAGTATCTACAAATGGTGAATAACATCTATACAAATATTATAAAATATGTTATAGTGTTTACATAAGGTGGTGGCGAAGTTAACATCATTTGCATATACTGGTTACTACTAATTATATTTTTTGTTAAAACCACAAAACACCAGGTAGCGTTATTTTTTTTATTTTTATAAGGAGGGATCATGTCCATGTTAGAAGGAAGAGATTGGCTAGGACCATCTGATAAACCTACTGATAAACCTAAAGACTAATTGATAGTATTGTGTCAATTAGTCTTTTTTAATTTTTTCACTAAAGTTTTAAATTCTCTATAAACATCTTCATTACGCTTTTCTTCCGCTTCTATAATCTTAATAAGACTGTTATATAATCTTATAATGTAACTTCGATTTGATAGATAAACCATTTTGAAATCATAAATTCCTCTATTAACACATAACGAGAAAAATTCAATGTAATCTAAATAATCATAAATAAAATCAAACTCACTTTTGACGCTTGTATCTACTTTCTCTTTTATTAAGACATCAATATCTGTTGGATTTTCATACATAGCCTTATATAATTTCTTTCGATAGTGTCTAGTTTTTCGGGAAAACTCTGTCCAAGCCTGTACTGTTAAATTTTCTTTTCGCTTTTTAAGTTCTCTGACAGAAAAATAAAATGCGATACATACTCCAAACAATGTAGCAAGATATGAAAAATTTTGAAGAGGTGATCCCTCTTCCATATTAAGAATAAATGTAATAACAAGTATGCTAATAAGGAAAACAATTATAATACCAGATTTCATATATTACTCCATTTAGTAAAATTTATTAATAGACATAATGTATAACATAAATCATCCAAAGTCAACAAAAAAGTCACCCCTTTACTAAATTTCATGAAAAATGTACCTCCTATCAGTTTAGTATATCACTCGATTCTATACCATCTACTGATAGGGGTACATATTCTCAAAAATAACCATATCTTTTAATTTATATCTTCTTAGTAATCTTCATAATTAATTTCTTCATCTCTGTCCGGAACTAGCTCCCAAAGAATTCTTCCATCAATTCTTCTACCACTATCAACTACTCTTAAATCTGGCCTCAAAGAAATAACTGGATATACTCCTTTTCTAACAGTATGTTCTGTTATGTTTCCACCTGAAGACACTGTTACTAGAGGCTCTGTGCGAACACCAGCTGCAGTAAGCACACGAATCGAGAATATTGTCACACCAGTTTCAGGATTTACACTTGAAGCTCTAGAAGCTAACCAAGCCTCAGTTGCAAAATCAATTCTAGCATCTTCCATTGCCTCTACTTCTCTCATGTAATTATTGTCTGTTCTTCTCAGTCCTATTTCTTCATCATCTGCTAATTCCACTGTAATGGTAGCTCTTTCTCCTACAGATGTCGATACATCACTTACAAGACTTCCTAAACTTCTCGCCGAATATGCTGTAAGAGCATAGTCTGGATTTATATAGTGACCACTTATTGAATTTAATGTAGTAATCAAATTATTATATCCTGAAATTCCTACTAACTCTAAATCCTCTAACACCGGTTCAGTGCTAACTATTTGTATAGTTTGATTTTCAGAACTAACTCGTAGTACCTGCCAAGTTCCTGTGTAGTATTCTCTCCTGAATCTTTGATAATCTTCACTTCCAGTTAAATAATGAGGAATTATAAATCCACCTCTACTTATAGAATAAGTTACAAAGTCTCCCGGATTTAAGTCTGTAACAGTTGTAGGATGAACCTCTATTGTAATTGAAGCTCTAGCTTCACTTTCATCATTTGCTGTAGCTGTTATTGTAGCCGTACCTATTGATACACCTGTTACTATCCCAATACTGTTTACCCTTGCTATATTACTATCACTTGACGCCCATATTAGTGTTTGATCAGTTGCATCGTCCGGAGATATTATTGCCTCTAATCTTATTGAGTCTCCTCTTCCAACTGTTAAGTGGCTCTCTGGAAAGCTTATCTGTTCGACTTCAACATCTCTAATCCAAGGCCATTCGCCCACATCCATAGTCGAAATAAACACTGCTGCTCCGACCTAATAATAAGAATAGTAATAATCCTATTATGATTCCAATAACTAATTTTTGTTGTTTCATCTTTCAATCTCCCCTATCTTACTTTATTCTTTTACTTTTCTTTCCCATATAACTTTTCTAATACTAATATGAACATTGCATGTGACCAAGCTAGTCCTATTACCCATGCTGGTTTCATTGTACTATTATCTACTTGCTCTGCTAAAAATCCATGCTTACCCGCCGTATTAACTACAAAATCAAAGCACTCTTTTGCTTTCTTTGTATCATTAATCTCAATGTAGTATAGTGCCATCCAAAGTGTTGCAATTACCCATGGTTTTCCTCCCATGTAGTGATCATTTTCAAACCTTTGATACCCTCCTGTATATGTTCTCAAAGTGAGGTTTATTCTTTCTACTGTATTCAATATTTTCTTTTCTTTAGCTGTAAACATATTAAATGGATATACTGCTCCCAACATACTTATATCTATTATTTCATCTTCTGCACTTCTTATAAAACTTTTTTTATTTTCATCATATAAATTTTTAAGAATAAACTCTTTAATCTCTACCATTCTTTTTTCTAATGAATTCTTTTGCTTAGCTATTGTCTCTTGTTTCAATCTATTATCAGTAAACTCATCCTTCATCTCTTTATATATTTTAAGCATTGAATCAAATGCCGAAAAAATACTTGCTAAAGAGTATAGATGTACTCCTTCATACATTTCCCACAAATCATATGACGCTGGCATACCAGTTCCTGGAAGGTCATTCTCTTTTGTAAGTCCTTCAACTCCTACAAGATATCTCTCTAAAAACTTAACTGCTTTTTCACACATCTTGAAATTATCTTTTAAAAACTTTTTATCATTTACTCTTGTAAAATGATCATAAACACCACATACTACACTAGCTGTTTCATCAATTTGATATCCCCAACAAGGTGCCAATCTACCATCTGTATAAAAACGTTGCTCCCACATCCCACTTTTACTTTGAGCATTTTTACAAAATGTTTTGTAGAATTTTTCCGTATCCTTTTCCATTTTTAGAATATCCATCGCCTTTGTAATAAATACGGCATCTCTTGGCCAACAATATGCATATCTGCCACAATGTTCTAATCCTTCGTCAACTTCTATTGCTGCAGAAATCCCACCGGTTTCATAGTTTGTAAGTAATGGGTATAGTAATATTGTTCTTTTATATATTTCTTGAATCCTCTCACTTTTAGGTGTTTGTGGTAAATCTAGTTCTATTCCATCATGATCTTTTAAGTATTTTTTCCAATATTTGATTGTATTATCTAATTCTTCTTTAACATCTATTTTTCTTAAGCCATCTATATCTTTATTAAAAGCATCCATGCTTTTTTCATTCTTGTCTACATATATGAATATAACTAACTCTAATTCTTCTTTAGGCTTTAATGTCTTTAGTTCATAACTGATACTAGAATCTTCTGACATACCTACATAGTCCTTATCATAAACATGTCCTTCTGCAATATTTGCTTTTGTATTATTTATTTGTGATGATGCAATCTTATCTTTAGAGAAAGTACAGAAATTATAGTCATGGGTATATTGAAGCAAACTATTATCTTTACAATATCCTGTTACTTGATTATTTTCATTTGTCAATAATTTTGAATGGATTATATAATTCAAATTCAAGTCAATATTATTTTGGTTTATAAACTTATATTTCTTAATCAAAACATTGTGATTCATCGGCGCAAAATCTGTTTGAATTATCTTTAACTTAAAATATGTATTTACTATTTCTGTATTCAATACATTTGTATTTTCTGTATAATACTGATTATACAAGTTGTTTACATCATCATGTAAATAGATTAGTCCTGAGTCATTTATTTTTACCCCTGTATGCCAAAAATCTATAAATTGTTTGAAGTCTTGATTTGGATAAAATAGTCTTAATAGTTCTCCCTTTCTACTAAAACTTGCTTTTACATTTTTATTCCCTATTACTGCATCATTAAAATACTTTTCCATTTCCTACTCCTCATCTTTATTACGACTAAACTTCACTGAAATTTCTCACTATCACTAGCTTTTAGTAACCTTCAACGTAATTCTACTCTTATTATTTCTATTCTAATACTACTCGATAATATTTACAACATATTTTTCCATTTCTTTTATTCTTTCTTTAATTTTAAAGACATCTCTATCCGATGTTGCTTCACTTGATAAATCTCCTTCTATAATGCTTACCATTTCTGCAACTGCTTTTTCCAAAACTTTCAGCCTACTCTTGGTCTCGGCTCTCATTTGATCTCTAAAGCTAACATATTCTAGTGTCTCTATTACCATTACTTCTTCACCTAGTTCATACTTTTCGCCATATTCCGGTATAGACACTGGTATACTTGTAGTATCCACAATTATATCTTTCAAAACTTCTTGCCCTGTCGGCTCACCATGCACTAAGAAAATATGTTTTGGTTTACGTGTGATGGAATATATAAAGTTAAGCAGCCATTCTTGATCAGCATGTCCTGAATATCCTTCTATATACTCTATTCTTGCATTCACATTGATTTCTTCTCCAAAAACCTTTACTGTTTCAGCTCCCTCTACTATCCTTGACCCTAGTGTTCCTTTAGCCTGAAACCCTACAAATAGTATTGTACTCTTAGGATTCCAAAGATTATGTTTTAAATGATGTTTTATACGTCCAGCTTCACACATACCACTTGCAGAAATTATTATCGACGGAACTGTGACTTCATTAAGTGCCTTTGACTCTTCTGCCGTTCTAGTAAATTGAAGACCTGGAAAATCTAATGGATTATCTCCTCTTTTAATTCTTTCTCTTACATCTTCATCAAACAATTGTGAATTGTTTCTAAAAACTTCTGTTGCCGATGTAGCAAGAGGACTATCTACGTATATTGGTGCATGCATAAGTGTTTCATAGTTATGTAAAAATTCCTCGTCAGTTTTTTGCTCTCTTAACTTGTTAATCTCATATAGGATTTCTTGTGTTCTCCCGCACAGCAAAAGAAGGTATTATTACATTTCCACCATTATCTAAAGTTTCTGAAACTATTTTCAAAAATGTCTCTGCCTTATCTCTATCTTTCATGTGTAATCTATTCCCATATGTTGATTCCATTACTAAATAATCTGCATCTTCAATCATTGTTGGAGCATCTAAAAGAAGCATATCATTACTTCCTAAATCTCCTGTAAAAACAATTTTCTTCTCTTCATTACCTTCTACTATCCATACTTCGATTATTGCTGACCCGAAGCATATGTCCAGCATCACTAAACCTAACACTAATATTTTCGTCTAAATCTATGATTTCACTATATTCAACTGGTTTAAATAGTTCTAGTGAATTTATCCCATCCTTTGCAGTATATAGTGGTGGCCTTTCTGATTTTCCTTGCCTTATTCTTTTCTTATTCTTCCATTCAGCTTCCATTTCCTGCACATACCCGCTGTCAGGCAGCATAATCTTTGCTAACTCACAAGTTGCTTTTGTAGCTATAACTGGATTCCTATAACCGTCTACATATAGTTTCGGTATTTTCCCTGAATGATCTATATGGCAATGTGTTAATAGGACATAGTCTATTTCCGTCACATCATATGGAAATGCCTGATAATTCTCCTTCTCCTCTGCTGCTTTTCCTTGGTAAAGTCCACAATCTACTAATATCTTTTTACCCGCTCCCTCAATTAAGAAATTGGAACCTGTTACTGTTTTTGTCGCACCATAGAATGCTATATTCATAATCTTCCTTCTCCTCCATCTGTTAAATGATATATCAATAATATGTTTTAAAGAAACACTTCTATTTTCCTATTATATTTCACTTCTATATCATCTATAAAAGTATCATACTCTCTCGTAGACTCTAACGTAGTATCTTCATACATCCTAAGTAGCGTTTTCTCAGTCTTCACTTCGCTTCCTAGCGGTCTTTCTATCTTCTTCTTAAACTCTATTACAACATCTTCTAATTTAATTATTCTACTACCCGTCAAGTTAGAAAACAAATCAAAGTTTATAGCTATACTACTACTTAATATTATCAGCACTTTAGACTTGCATGCTTTTGTTATAAGCTCTTTTTCCACTGCGTCAAATTCTTCCCTTATAACTTTCACACTTCTAGGAAAGACCTCTTTCTTCACCGGAAGTCTCTTATAGAATCTAAAACGATATATAATATCCACAATCTCTTTTTTAGTTTTTGCCCTCTTAACGTCTTTTTCAAAAGCAGCTAAGAACTCTTTTTGTAATTCTATCACAAAACTATATATTTTTCTCTCATTTAAATCTTCTAGACCTAACTCTGTTAACATCTCCACATTCTCAGCTATAATTAGTTTTGTCTTCACATAGTTTGTTGGATCCATCTCATGAGTATAGTCTATTAGATCTATTTGCAACTTTTCTTTTTCTTCTGCTAATACTTCAGTAAAATCACTTAAACTAAATATCTTTTTGCTTGAATCTTCAATTGCTATTTTAAACTCTTTTCTCAGCAAGTTATGATTATTCAAACACTCTTCAATATCAAGAACTCTTTTTCCTGCTTCTTTTTTCAGGATTGCTATCTCTTGCAGATATCCTTTTCTGTCTCTCATTCTCATTAGCTTGTTCTCAAATTCACGTAGCTGCGCAATTAGTCTTTTTCTTTTTTCATTATTATTTCTTACATCAAGTAAAATACTAACTTGAAAAATTAATCTATATATTCTTTCTCCGATAACATCTCCATATTTTTCTATGAGCTCTTCTCTAAACTTTGCTACATAATCAACTCTTCTTGATTTTATCCACCCGTTTAGGAAGTCAGTTCCGCATTAATAACCTAATGTTTTGATATGTCAAATTTAGATACACGTCTTCCTCTTCCACTGTGGATGTTCCCCAAGACCATCCATCAAAATCTCTAATTATTTCACTACTATCAAGTGTACGTCCTTTGTTCAATAACGTATCTAGTGTATTTGTAAATATCAAGTATTGTGAAGATACCTTGTACCTATCTGACCTTAAATCATATAACTCATATATTAAATCTAATTCATTCGGATATGAAATAACTTTTCCATCTATCGCTTTATTTATCTTCTGCCTTTCTTTTTCTACTTCCTTTTTAGGCTTTGACACATTGACTAGCTCAATAGTTTTGCAATCTTTCTCTATGATGCTTATCATTTCTTCTAAAACTTCTTTTTTAGTTCTTTCTCCCTGTTTCACTGTCTTATAGTCTTCATAAGCAATCTCCATTTTATAGAACATGCTAAGCAGAAGATTTCTCACATCCATCGAAAAACCCTTTTTCTCCATAATCCTTTCTAGCCTGTTCTTGTAATCACCACGAATATGTAATTTAGAAAAAATTTCATCTTTTTTCAATCTATATCCTTCTCTCTTTAGTATTTTCGCCTATATTCTAGACTTCTTTAGCATTTATGATTCCACTTCTTCTGGAATCTCCTCTTGAACTTCTTCAGAGCTTCCCATCTTCATTTCATGCAATTGCTCTTTAGTTATAAGGACTTTTCTTGGTTTGCTTCCTTCATAACCTGATATGATTCCTCTTGCTTCCATTTGATCAATTATTCTTCCTGCTCTTGCATATCCTACTTTAAATCTTCTTTGAATAAATGATGCTGATGCTTGTCCAGTTTCTACTGCCATTTCTATTGCATCTCCTAAAAATGGATCTATATCGTCTCCTTCTTCATCCATATCTTTATCTGACTTATTGCTATTTTCAATCTTATCTAATACATCTTCATTATATACTGCTCCACCTTGTGACTTTAAAAATGTTACTATCTTTTCGACTTCTTTGTCTGATATGAATGCACCTTGTATTCTTATTGGTTTTAATACCCCTGTTGGGAAAAACAGCATATCTCCTTTACCTAACAGCTTCTCCGCTCCTGCTGAATCTAGTATTGTGCGCGAGTCTACTTGTGAAGTTACCGCAAATGAAATTCTAGTTGCAATATTTGCTTTAATAATACCTGTAATTACATCTACAGATGGTCTTTGTGTTGCAACAACTAAATGCATACCTGCCGCTCTTGCCATTTGTGCTAATCTACAAATTGCATCTTCAACATCATTTTTTGCTACCATCATTAAGTCTGCAAGCTCATCTATAATAATTACTATCTGTGGTAGTTTTTCTTCTATTCCTTCTTTTGCTAACGCATTATTGTATCCCGCTAAATCTCTTACTTTCTTTTCAGAAAACAAAGTATATCTGTTTACCATTTCTTGAACTGCCCACGCCAAAGCACCAGCAGCTTTTCTTGCATCTGTTACTACCGGTATTAATAGATGTGGTATTCCATTATATGCCGAGAGTTCAACAACTTTTGGGTCTATCATTACTAGCTTCACTTCACTTGGTTTAGCTTTATATATTATACTTGTTATTAACGTATTTATACAGACAGACTTACCTGAACCTGTTGAACCAGCAATTAAAACGTGTGGCATTTTAGCTATATCTGTTACAAATTCTTCTCCTGCTGGATCTTTTCCAAGTGCAAATGATATTTTTGAATCTGATTCTTGGAAATTATCACTTTCAAGTATATCTCTAAGTGCAACAATCTCTTTATCCTTATTTGGTATTTCTATACCAACTGCTTGTTTCCCTGGTATTGGTGCTTCAATTCTTATAGTTTCTGCAGCTAAACTAAGAGCAATATCATCTGATAGATTGGCAATTTTATTTACTCTCACTCCCTCAGCTGGCTTTAATTCATATCTTGTAATTGTAGGTCCTACTGAAACACTTTCTACTTCTGCTGAAACTCCAAAACTCTTTAATGTTCCTTCAAGCCTATTTGCTATTTCTTTAACTTCCCTTTTAGCATTTTTTGAACCTCTCATAGTCCCTGCTTTTAAATATGTAATTGAAGGGAACTCGTAAGGCGCTTCTTCTTCTCTAACACCATGCTCTAATACTAAAACTTCCTTAGTCTTGTCTTCTTTTTCTTCTTCTGCTTTCTTAAACAATCCAGCTTCACTACTTAATTTAATATCTATTTTATCTTCATCCGGGTCTATAGGTGCGCTTTCAATTCCGTCTATCGCATCATCTCCAAGCATCTCTCGCGCCATATCTCTGCCCATTTTCTTATTATGCTTTTGCTCTTCTTTAACTCTTTTTTGTTCCTCTCTATATTGTCTAAGCTCTTCTCTTCTTTTCAACTTTGCTGCCGCATATTTTTCATCGTCTTCATTTTCTAGCGTTTCTCTTTCAGCAAGATTTTTCTTAAATCCTGTAACAAGTTCTAAAGGTTTAAGCCCAAACAGTAAAATGGACATTACTGTAGCTACACAAACTGATAGTACAATTGTACTTGCTGGCCCAAGAAGGTTTATTAAAGGGATGGCAAATATAGCCCCTACAGCTCCTCCTCCAACATTATTTCCTCCTTGCTCATATGCAGCCCCAACAAGTTCTTCAAAACTATATTCTATATTTAAGTTTCCTCTTAACACATGGTACACTGTAATTAACACTGAAATAGCTATAATGAAAACAGCATACTTAATTAACTTGCTAACAATATCTTCTCTTGTCTTTTTCTTCATTATATATACTGTAATCAATCCCATTCCGATCGGTATGATAAATTTTACCCATCCTATAATTCCGCCTAAGAAAGGTGATAAGTTTTCACCTATAAATCCTGAACGTGTATATATAAGTATTCCTAAAATAATACTCGCAAATATTAATAATACTACTTGAATATCTATATTCGATTTGGCTTGTTTTTTACTTCTTTTCCCTGCCGGCAACTTAACAACCTCCACCATATATTTTTATACATAATAATCTCCCATACATTTTATATGTTAAATACTTTTATTTCAACAAAAAAGAGAAAATAAATGCGAATTATTTCCTCCTATATATGTTTTACCCACAAACAAAAAGGACATACTTTTAAAAGTGTACGTCCCATATAAATCAAACTTTTATTTAAGTTCTCTACGATTGCTTTCTATTGTCTTTACAACTTCATTCATAGTCACAGTTACATTATTTATGGATGTCTCTAAATTAGCTAAAATAGTATCAGCATAGTCTTTTGTTCCTTTAGAAATCTCTCTAGACATTTCATTGGCAGTTTCTATTATTTCTGCCTTTTGTTCATATGCTTTTCTTGTGATCTCGTGTTCATCAATCATTGCTATAATTCTATTTTCAGCTTCCTTTACAACATCATCAGCTTCGTTTTGAGCTTCTTGAAGAATACGACCTCTTTCTTCTTTTATCCATTTTGCTTGTTTAAGCTCATCAGGAAGTTTCAGTCTTATTTCTTTTATAATTTCTAACACTTCTTCTTTTTCAACTATTCCCTTTTCAGTAAACGGTAACGTCTTACTTCTTTCCATGATGTCCTCTAAAGTTTCTAATAATGTAAAAATCTCCATGACTTCTAACTCCTCCTAATAAACATGAGCAATACTCTGCCATATTTCCTTATATTAAATATTTTAATATCTTCAATTGTTTCTACTTTTTCCTCTATATCTTTATCATCTGTTTCTATAATAATTATTCCATCATCACTCAGCAAATCCATTTCAATAATCAAATCTAATGCTTTTTTAGCAAAGTCCGTGTTATACGGCGGGTCTAAAAAAATTATATCAAATTTTTTATTCTGTTTTGCAATCTCTTTTAATGCAAGTATGTAATCTTTATTAATAACTTCAGAATCTTCTGCAAATTTTGTTTTTTCAATATTGCTATTTATAACTTTTATTGCAAATATCGAATTATCACAAAAAACAACTTCTTTAGCTCCCCTGCTCAAGGATTCAATTCCTAAGCTTCCACTTCCTGCAAATAAATCCAAAACAATCGCATTTGGGAGTTCAAATTGTATAATATTAAAAAGAGATTCCTTTATTCTGTCTAATGTTGGGCGAGTAGCCTCTCCTTCTAATGACTCTAATTTTATACCACGAGCCTTACCACTAATTACCCTCAAGTTCTTGTTCCCTTCTTTAATTATGTACATTTTATTATATATTTTCTATATGTCAATGGTATTAATAGAATTGTAATATATATATAATAATTTTGTCATACTTTCAATATGATTCGCATTTATTATATATTATACATCTTTATTTGGCAAGATAATTGCTAAAAAGATATTTTCCACATGTTGGTTTGTCAAACATATGTCACACTTAATTGAAAATACTGGCTTTGAAATACCCAATATGTTGTTTCTGTACTTCATGTACTTATGTACTCTATATATTTTTCCTTAGGACTCAACCAAT
>WQVL01000035.1 GCA_009785865.1 Oscillospiraceae bacterium
CACATATTTTACCTCCAATGTTAAGCTTCAATCACTTACATTGTACCATAGGTAATCCTATGTGTCTTTTTATTCCGCTATCACGGACACTTAATTTTACTATTTAGAAAATGAAGAAGCCATAGAAAGAGAAAAATATGCTCTAATATTTACTTTTGGAGGTTTTTGCGGTATAATTCGGCTATATATAGTATTTTTGGAGGTAAACTTATGAGAATAGGATTCTATGCAGGAAGCTTTGATCCTTTTACAGAGGGACACTTGCATGTAGTAAAAACAGCAGCAGGCATATGTGAAAAGATAGTTATCGGAATTGGAATCAACCCAAATAAAGTTGGGCGTTATGATAAAGATATAATGAAAGTAGCGATTGAAAAAGTGTTAGAAAGAGAAAAACTTTCAAATGTAATCGTAGTATCTTATGATGGTTTAACTACTGATGCCGCAATAGAAAATGGAGCAACAATTCTTATCAGTGGACTTAGAAATGTTATGGACTATGATTACAAAGAAATTTTAGCACAAGTAAATCAAGAGGTTTCTGGTATGGATACAATATATATTAGAGCAGGAAGTCTCGGTAGTGTTAGCTCAAGCTTAGTAATGGACTTATTAAAAGCAGGTAAAGATGTATCTGCATATGTACCTATGGAGGTGCTAGAGATATTAAAGTAATAGGAATAACTGGTAAGTCAGGTGTAGGTAAATCAACAGTAGGGGATATGCTATCACAAAAATACGAAAATAGTATCTATGTGAATGCTGATAAAATATCAAATGATGGTCTAAAAGATTCACAAATTATTAAAGTACTAGTTAAGGAATTTGGAAATAGTATTTTAGATGAAAATGGTAGTATTGACAGAAAGAAATTAAGAAGCTTAGTATTTTCAGATCAGAATAAATTGCATTTCCTTGAGGAGATAATATGGACATTTTTGCAAGAAGAATTAAACAACATTTTATCTTCAGCTAAGAGCACTGTTATTATAGAATGCATAAAGTTTCCACTTATAGGCTTCTGGAACAAATGTGATATTAAAATTTTAGTTTTGTCGACAAATGATGAGAAGAGAAAATTAAAAGTAATGGAGAGGGACAATATTTCTGCAGAAGATTTTTATAAGCGTGAAAAAGCTAGTATGGATTATAATTCTTACCAATTTGATCATATAATAGAACATAGTTATGAAGAAGGAGAACTACAAACAGCTGCTAATAATATTTACAAGGTGATGAATAAGTAGAATGAAAAGTGCAGACCTAATCGGTCTGCATTTTTTTGTTACCAACAAAGGTAAACCCCCGGCTATGCCGGGGGCATGATAAAGCTTTTAGCTATGCGCAGGGTAACAAAAAACCAACTCACCCATGGTATAATATTTTAAGTTTGACAGCGAAAAATATTAACTATGAAAGGAGTTGGTAGTATGAAAAGTTCATACACGAATAGTTTAGCACACACAACATGGGAATGTAAATATCATATAGTGTTTGCGCCGAAGTTCAGAAGAAAAGAAATATATGGTAAATTGAGACAAGAAATAGGAATGATATTGAGGGAGTTGTGCAGAAGAAAAGAAGTAGAAATAATATCAGCAGAGGCGTGTCCAGATCATATACATATGTATGTGAGCGTGCCACCGAAGATGAGTATATCAAGCTTCATGGGATATTTAAAAGGTAAAAGCACATAAATAATATTTGAGAGGCACGCACATTTGAAGTACAAGTACGGCAATAGAATATTTTGGTGTAGAGGATATTACGTAAGCACAGTAGGAAATAGTAAGACAGCGGTGAAGAGATATGTAGAAAGTCAATTAAAGGAAGATATGATGAGTGATCAGATAACGATAAAAGAATACAAAGACCCTTTTAAGGGTGGCAAGTAACAGGAACGCTAGTGAAAGTGGCGTATGCTGTCAAACTGAAAACCGCTTAAGCGGTAGCTCGTAAGAGCGCCCTTATAGGGCTTATGAAAATCCCCCAGTTATACTGGGGGATAATTATAATATACTATAATATCCATTCTACTACTTCGCCATTTTGTATGCCGAGTCTTCTTAAATTGCCATCTTCCGGAATTCCTGAAATATATGCTCTTATTGCCCTTATTACAATATTATGTGTTACAAGTAAAATAGTTTTATCATGATACTTTTTTTTTATATCATCTAAGAAATCCCATATCCTTGTGCAGAGAGCTTGCATGTTTTCTGCACCTTCGTAATTGACATTCTTGTGATAATCAAAGAATTCTTCGAGGTCTATTTCCTCATGTGATCTTCCGTCTAAAATTCCAGAATTTCTCTCTCTTAACCTATCATCTAAAATTAACGGTTTTTTATTATTGTTTGCAATTTCAGCAGTCTCTTTAGCTCTTAAAAGGGGAGAGGAGATTACAAAATCATATTCTATATTCTCTAACTTCTTTCGTGCCTCACGAGCTTGATGAACACCAGTTTCATTTATTACAGAATCTACTTGGCATTGCATTTTATTTTCTTTATTTAAATCAGTCTCACCATGTCTCAATACATATATTTTCATATAGGAACTCCTTAATTAAAAAACATCTTAATACTAATATGAGTCTACAAGTTGAGGTCTTAGTGTTACTGTTATAACTGAGCCTTGAGAGACTTCTGTGCCATAGGCAATGTCTTGGTGCATTACCACTCCACTTCCAGTGAAAACAATATTTAAGTTTCTACTAGCGAGAGAATTAGTAGCTTGTGCTAAACTCATTCCTCTTAGATTAGGTACGGTTGTTGATGTTTTCTCATTATTATATTCAGTGAACAAGAAAATATCTGAATCTCTAGGTAAATATACTCCAGGAAGAGGTAATTGGTCAGTAATGCGTACTACATTTGGGTCCTCATTACCAGCAAGATGAATAGTAAAGTTAGGCAATAAATCTCTTGCCTCAGTTATAGTTCTACCTCTTACATCAGGTAAAATTATAGGTGCATTAGCTGGAGGAGGAGTTTGTGAAGAACCCGCAGCAGTTGGATGACAAGGAGGTATCCCTAAGTAAGCTAAGACATCATCAAGAATACGAGACACAACAGGGCCAGCTACTTGTCCACCGTGATGTTGTCCAGCTCTTGGATTATGAATTATTACTAAAACAACAACTTGTGTATCTACAGCAGGAGCCAGGCCAATAAATGAAGCTATGAAGCCTAAATATTCACGCCCAACAGGAGGCTCAGATGTTCCGGATTTTCCTCCGACTGTGAACCCAGGCACTCTAGCATGCCCACCTGTTCCATCAGTTACAGCAGACACACTTGCTTCCATCATTTGTTCAGCAGTTCTACGAGAGAGTACTTGCCTAATTTCTACAGGGTCTGTAACAGTGACAACTCCTGTATTAGTATTTCTAACTTGACTAATTATATTAGGCCCGCATTAAAACACCGTTCATTTGCCATTGCTGAAACAGCAGAAATCAATTGAAGAGGTGTTATATTAACTCTTTGACCAAATGACATTGTTGCAAGTTCAACACTTCTTACATTATTTAAAGTATGGAAAACACTATTAGATTCTCCATATAGATTATCTGTGGTTCTGTCAAATAAGCCAAAAGCTTCAAAGTATTCATACATTGTAGAAGCTCCAATTCTTCTTGCCAGCTGCATAAAAGCAGGATTACAAGAAGTTGCGAAAGCTTCATTTAAAGATAAATATCCATGTGGGTTAGCATGCCTCCAACAGTTTATTGGAATACCTGCTACAATTTCATGACCAGAGCAAAAGAAAGCAGCAGGTCCATGAAGAGTAGCTAAATTTTCTTCTAATGCGATAGCAGCAGGAATATATTTAAAAGTAGAACCAGGTTCAAATGTGCTTTGAACAGAAGTATTACGCCACATATCATATAATAGGTGAGTTCTTTCTCCAGGGTTTAAAAGGTTCCAAGCGTCATAAGTAGCAGCATTTGGAGAAAAAGGATCATTTAAATTGTAATCTGGATAGGATGCCATTGCAAGAATATCACCTGTTTGTGGATTCATAACAATAACATTACCACTAGTAGCACGATTATCTCTTACAGCTCTTGCTAGATGTCTTTCGCTAATAGATTGTATATTGATATCAAGTGTAAGATAAACATCATACCCATCTTGTACTTCTATATATGACTGTCTTGCGGCAGGGATTTCTCTTCTTAAAGAATCAGTGATTGTTACCACTCTTCCGAGGGGTACCAGCAAGTAAGTGGTCTAAAGAATGTTCAAGTCCTACAGCTCCGTGGCCGTCAGTTCGAGTAAATCCAACAAGGTTTGATGCCAGATTATTATATGGATAAAACCTTATTGTTTGAGGAGTAATAGTGATTCCAAGAACTCTATTTTCTCTAATCCAGTCTTGAAATTGTACAGTTTGGTCATGCACATTACTCTCTACTATATCAACAGAGGGTTCTTCAGAATGCAACTTATATAAAACTTCCCAGTAATCAAGTAGAAATATATCGCTAAAAGCACGAGCAACTTCTTCTTTAGAAAGGTCATCTCTATTGGAAGATCTTAGTCTGGTCGGATTAACAGAAATAATATCAATTTCAGAACTGAAAGCAATACCTCTGCCACTACTATCAAGAAGATTACCCCTCCTAGGAGCGATGCTTATAACTTCTTGTTGCTGTCTTTGTGCTTCTGTTCTTAAGTCAACACCAGCTACAGTTGGTGCGAATTGTATCCAAGAGATACGAAAAGTCAAAGCTATGAACAATATAAGAGTAAAGCCTAAACAAATGGTTAGTCTTTTCTTAATATTAACATCAAGCTTTGGGATTTTTTTAGATCTATTTAATTTATTATTTGATTTAGTTTGTTTCTTCAATTCTTCAACCTCTTAGTTTCATTTGTTTGCAATTGTACTTTCTAAATTGTATATGATATAGTAAAAAAAATCAATAAAACAGGAGATGAAAAATGGACTTACTGAATGAAACAAAATATATAATGAAAAAATATAATATATCAGCAGCAAAAAAATTCGGTCAGAACTTTTTAATAGAAGATGAAATCGTGAATGAAATAATTGCATCATCTAATATAACTAAAGAGGACCTAGTAATAGAAATAGGACCAGGACTAGGGACACTGACAAAAGAGCTCTTAGAAAAAGCAGGAAAAGTAATAGCTATTGAAATAGATAAAAGGATGCTAGATATATTAGAAGACAGGTTTAAGTTATATGATAATTTTCAGATTATAAATGACGATGTCCTAAAAGTAGATTTAAAACAAGTTATAGAGCAAAATCAAATTAAACATGCAAAAGTAGTAGCGAATCTTCCATATTACATTACTACTCCTATCATAATGAAACTATTGGAAGACAAGATTGATCTCAAATCTATTACAGTAATGGTACAAAAAGAAGTGGCAGATAGATTAGTTACTGAACCTGGAACTGGTGATTCAGGAGCGATAACATATGGAATAAGATATTATACTGAACCGCAAAGGGTAATAGAAGTACCAAGTAATGCTTTCTTACCGGCACCAGAAGTGAATTCAACAGTTATAAAGCTAGACGTATTAGAAAAACCTCCGGTAGAAGTTAAAGATGAAAAACTGCTATTTAAAATAATAAAAGTTGCATTTATGCAAAAAAGAAAAACGTTATTGAATGGACTATCGAACAGCAACTTATTTGGCAGCAAAGAAGAAATAGAAAAAATATTGTTAGAATTAGGATTCGACTTAAGAATAAGAGGAGAAAAGCTGACATTAGGAGACTTTACTAGAATAGCAAATTATATTTCAATGAAATAAAACTAAGGGTCGAAAGAGAAAATCTTCGACCCGTTAGTTTATGCAAATGTTTACTTTCGCTTTTTTTCACCTGGTTTCCGTTCAGGATGAAAATATACTATAAGCAATAATACAATAGTAAGGAAGACCACAAAAAAACCTTCCGCTCTATGTCTGCGAAGTGTTACATTCTCATCAAAAAAATAGAGTATGAAGTTTCTAAGAGTCACCATAAGTAGTGAGCCGACGAATAGGTAAGCAGCGGCAAAAGTGGTGTTTTTAGAAAACCATACGCGGAACTGTTTTAAAAAGTTAAACATATGCAAACTCCTCTCTATAGGTATTTACCTGGCTGCCTTATATCATCCTGTAAAAGCGAGGAATAATAAGCCAAGCATGAAAGCCTGCATGTATTTATCTTACCATGATTTACATAAAAAGTAAAGTTTGACAAAACAGCTATACTGCGGTACAATAGTGGGGATTTCATAGGAAAGGAACGACAAAAATTAATGCGAAGTAATAATCAATTAAAGATTCGTGAGAAGATAGAGGATAAAGCAAGGGTATATCTTGTAATTATTGCGGTAATAATGATTGCTCTGTGTATAAATAACAGAGTATTTATAATACCGTCATTAATTCTATATATACTTATTATTTTTTATACGATATGGTCATCAAATAGAAGAAGAGGAGAATTATCTACGTATATCGAAGAATTAACAATAAGAGTTGACTCTGCAGCTAAGAATACATTGATAAATTCACCATTCCCAATAATAGTGTTAGAGACTGACGGAAATGTTATATGGAGAAGCAGTAATTTTAATAAGGAATTTGCTAATATAGGGATAAATACATATATTGATGAGATAGCAAAGGTAATTAAAGTAGAGTTAGGAGAAGATGCAGATTCTAAATTTGATAGAAAAATGGAAATAGGAGATAAAACTTATCGACTAATAGGTAATGGAGTTAAAATCAGACAAAAAGATAAAAAGAAAACATCTAAATATATGACTATACTATATTTTATTGACATTACAAGGGAACAAGAACTATTTAAAAAATATGTAGATTCACAAACTTGTGTTGGAATAGTTTCAATAGATAATGCTGAAGAAACAATACAAAGAATTGCAACCGAAGAAAAACCTCAAGTATTGGCAAGCATAGAAAAAGAATTATATGAATGGGCAAGTAAGACTAGCGGAGTGATGATAAAAACAGAAAGAGATGCTTATGTATATGTTTTTGAACAGGAACACTTAGAAGAACTAAAAGAAGAGAAGTTCAGCATATTAGATAAAGTTAAAGAAATTAAAACAGAAGATAAGATACAGATAACTCTATCTATAGCTATATCAAATGAAGGGGAAACGAATTACGAAAAATATGAATCAGCTTTGGCTTGTATGGATATAGCATTAGGAAGAGGGGGAGACCAAGCAGTACTTAGACAAGATGATAAGTATCATTTCTTTGGCGGAAGAGCTCAAGAAGTAGAAAAAAGAACAAGAGTAAAAGCAAGAATTATTGCTCATGCTTTAGAGGAACTAATAGCTGAAGCAAGCAATGTAATGATAATGGGACACAATAATGGAGATATAGATTCATTTGGATCTAGTTTAGGATTATATAGATTAGCAAAGACTTTTGAAAAAGATGTATACATTGTTAATAATACATATGGACTTACATTAGAAAGTTTTATAAAGTCATTAGAAAAGAAAGAAGAGTATGAAGATGTTGTAATTGACAAGCACAAAGCTTTGTCAGAAATTAATGAAAATACTTTACTTATTATAGCAGATACTCATAAAAAGACATATGTAGAAGCGCCAGAACTTTTAGAAAAAACAGAAAAAATTGTTGTTATAGATCATCATAGAAAGAGTGCAGATTTTATAGAAAACGCAATACTTTCTTTTCATGAAGCATATGCTTCATCGACAGCAGAGTTAGTAACAGAGATTATAGAATATGCATCAAAGGATGTGGTTTTAGAGAAGATAGAAGCGGAAGGCCTATATGCCGGAATCATGGTTGATACAAAGAATTTTACGTTTAAGACAGGTGTAAGAACTTTTGAAGCAGCAGCATATTTAAGAAAATATGGAATTGATATTATAGAGATTAAAAAATGGTTCCAAAGTGATTTGGAAAGCTATAACTTGATTGCTGATATAGTAAAGAGAGCGGAAATAGTAAATGATACAATTGGTATTTCAGAATATAGTGAAAAAGATAAAAATGCCAACATTATATGTGCAAAAGCAGCAGACGAACTACTTACAATAAGTAATATTACAGCATCATTTGTGTTTGGGAATTTAGGAGATAAAATTTGCATAAGTGGGCGTTCAATAGGAGATATAAATGTTCAAGTAATATTGGAGAAACTTCGGAGGAGGAGGACATATTACTTTAGCAGGAGCACAACTAGAAGGAATGACAATGGAAGAAGTTAGAGATGAATTAATTATAAGAATCAATGAATATTTTACGGAAATATCGTAGATATTTGGAAAGAATTATCACAAAAGACAAAATGGGAAGCGTAAATGTCGTAAAAGGCAGGAAACTTCTTGATGGGACAAGCATGATGCGACAATATAATGCATGATGCACAAGGTACAATATAATCTACTTTAGGAAAAAAGGGTGATAAAGTGTTTCAAAATATATCTAATGAAGAAGAGATAAATGACATAGAAGATGTTGAGTTAGAAAAAAGAGATAGAAGAATACAAAGACTAAAAGAATTGTTTTCTATTCAAAACATTGTTTTATATGCTATAGCTTGTATGGCTTCAATGGTGAGCTTTAATGGGAGCTTAGCTCCTTTTGGATTAGCCATATTTGCGGCAGTATGTGGAAATAGGATTGCGGCAGGAGTAGTTTATGTAGTATGTTTAATCGGTGTACTTATTGGATTTGGTGGCGCTGGTTTTTTAACATATCTTTTAACTACTCTGATTTTTATTGTAATGATTCTAGTAGTTAAGCCTAGATATCAAGAAGAGGGTAGAAACGAAAAACAAAAACTGGGAGTACATATATTTGCAGCAACATTACTAGTGCGGACTAGTTTCTATGTTTTTCGGTGGGGCTTCATGGAACGAAGTAGTTACAATATTTATGCTTGCTACAATGACATACATTTTTTATAAAATATTTGTAAACTCTTTACCAGTAATTACAGAGTTCGGAAAAAAACAAGCATTCTCAATAGAAGAAGTAATAGGTGCAAGCTTATTAGTTTCAATATCTTTTGCAGCACTTGCTGATTTAAGAGTATTTAGTTTATCTATTACAAATATTCTAAGTATAATGGTAATTCTATTCTTAGGATGGAAAAATGGTATGCTAGCAGGAGCGACTGCAGGACTTACAATAGGGATGATTTTAGGAGTGATAACTGGTGGAACTCCTGTACTGATTAGTGCATTTGCAATTTCTCGGTATGCTAGCACGGAATATTAAATAGGTTAGGAAGAGTTCGGAGTAATAGCAGGATTCGTAGCTCGGCAATGTAGCCCTTATATATCTAGTGGATCGGAGATGCTATAGATATCATAAGTATAAGGGAAATACTAATTGCATCACTTGGACTACTATTTATTCCTAAGCATGTGAATATAGATATTGACGATATAATAGGGACCGGGATTAAACTACTTCCACCTTCAGGAGGAAGACTTGAAGAAAGCAAAGAAGCTATTTATAAACTGAACAGTGTTTCTGAAACAATATCTGAAATGGCAGCAAGCTATAATGAAGTAGCAGTAGCAACAGTATGCGAAGAAGGTAATGCAAAAAAAGAAGCCAGAAAGGTATTTGCAGAAGAACTATATAACAATATAGAGGAACTTACTGAAAATATACTATATGAAGATATAATGTACCAAGACGAAATTGTTATAGACAATATATTTAGCATATTGGAGAAACAAGAAACTATATCAAGAGACGAATTATTAAAAGTATTTGAGCAAAACAATAGCTATATAATTGGAATAGATAGTGAAGACGAAGAAATAAAGAATGAAATAGAGTCAGATATAAAAAAGATTGTAAAGACAATTAACGATACATATAAAATAAATAAGTTAAACTTGATATGGAAGCAAAAAGAAGCGAGTAACAGGAAGACGCTAGCGAATCAATTAGGAGGAGTATCAAAGGTAATATCTTCTGTAGCGGAGGATATGAAAACAGGAACAAGCGGGGTAGCTGTTATTGATGCAGAGCCTAAATTTAAGATAGAAATAGGGGTAGCTAGGACAACTAAAAATAAAAGTGAGATTTCAGGAGATAGCAGTACACAGTCCAAACTAAATGACGGAAAATATATGCTGGCAATAAGTGATGGGATGGGATCCGGACAAAGTGCAAAGAGAAGCAGTAGTACGGTTATAAAAATGCTTGACAGATTACTTACATCTGGATTTGACAAAGACATTTCAATTGGGTTAATAAACTCTGCTATAAACTTAAATTCTAGTAGAGAAACATATGCAACAATAGATATTTCAGTAATAGATTTAATGAATGGAAATATAGAGTTCGTAAAAAACGGAGCATGTCCAACATTTGTAAAGAGTAGAAACAAAGTAGAGATTATAAAAGCAATATCTTTACCAGCAGGAATGTTAGACAATATTGAGCTAGTTGTTTATGATAAAGACATTTCTGGAGGAGAAATAGTTGTAATGTGTAGCGATGGAGTAATAGATTCAAATGCTGAATATACGAACAAAGAGTTATGGGTTAGAGACTTGCTTGAAAATATAGAGACAGAAGATGTGCAAAAAATAGCAGATCTTCTAGTGAATGAATCAATCGACAATAACCTAGGGTTAGCCAGAGACGATATGACAGTGTTGGTTGCAAAGATAGCGAAAATTTAGAAAAGATATTTACATATATTATAATAAAGAAACAAAAAAATAGTAATTCAAACTATTATAAATTGCAATATTAAGTGTCCGTTTTTTTAACAATGTAAATGTTATTAAATTTTTATGCTACTTCTAATGATGTTTTATATTTAAACATAGGTCTAGGGAGATTGTTCATCCACTCTTC
>WQVL01000036.1 GCA_009785865.1 Oscillospiraceae bacterium
ATCTACTTACTATGATTCTTCCTGTTCCTCCTTCATATGTTACTCTGAATGCTACTTGGATATCTCTATAGTCTGGGTTTCCTACTATTACTCCTAAATCAGGATCAAATGCATCTATTGAATTGTTCTCTAAATACCTTGTCCTTATTTCTACTGCTTCTGATGCGTCTGTAGTTACTTGTCCACTTACATCATACATTACCCATTCATATCTAACATTTGTATTATGCATTGGTAAGAATTCTAATCCTGCGGGGATATCATTTGATATCTCATTTACATATCCTGCTATTGTTCCTTCATTAAATATCCTTATTGTTTGGATCATTACACTTCCGTTTGTCATTTGCACTGGATTTACTGATTTGTCTACCGGGAATGTATATATTAATTCCCCTGCAAATGTACTTGGCATTGATACAATTGGTGCTCTATCCAATTCTTTTACTGTCCCGTTTGTTTCTACTCCAGTAATAAAGGTTCGGAGAGCCAGGTTGAATAACAACTCTTCTATTGCTCTATTCTCTACATCTACTTGAACAAATTGTACTACTTCACCACATTCACATACATAATAATTACATATACACTCGGAATCATCAAATCCACAATTGAAACACATATACCAAGCCATTGAGCACCAACAAGGATTCTCCCAACAGAAAGAACATAGTATAAGCTGTTCGCTACCACAAGGTATAAGTTCTAGACGTTCTTCTATAGATACACTTATTCCCTCTCTGCTGTTTTCTATAAACTCACCATTTTCCATTCTTCCTATGCGAGTTTCCACAATAATAAATTCTCTGTCTTCCAACACCGTATCTATTTTTAGATAAAATGGTTCCGCTACTCTCATATATCCTTCTGGCGCTCTTATTTCCTCTATACGGAATATAAGCAATTGGTCTCTTTCTATTTTAATATCTTCTAAAACTATTGTGCCTATCGATGTAGTTTCATGTACACCCATAGAAACTTCAGAAAGTTCTAAATCCTCCCATACTAATTGTTCTACATAAAATTCGGCACTATCACTTACTATTCGTTCTCCTTCTGCATTCAATTTTCTTAAATATAGTTCAAGACTTCCGTCTACGCGGTTGCCATACCCATGTATTCTCTGATGTTTGCCCAGGCACGTTATATCTAGTCATTAGCTCATATGATGTTAATACATATTTACCATTTGGAGCCTCCACAGTCCCTGTTCCTACATTTTGCCAGAACCCTGTAAAGTAATTGTTATTTGGTGCTTCTGGTAAATT
Organism: Oscillospiraceae bacterium; assembly: GCA_009785865.1. Classification (GTDB taxonomy): domain Bacteria; phylum Bacillota; class Clostridia; order TANB77; family CAG-508; genus WQVL01. The sequence continues at coordinate 1,269 of WQVL01000036.1, forward strand.
TCCTCTTATAACATGAGTTGTTCCATGGAAATGGAAATTTCGCCCTAATGTTAACTCTCTTAAGCTATTTGCACTATAAAACATATTAGTCATATTCGTTACATTGCTTACATCCCATCCTGACACATCCAAACTCGTTAAACTACTAGCGTTATTAAACATATTCCACATATTTGTTACATTACTCGTGTCCCACCCTGACACATCTAAACTCGTTAAACTACTTGCTTCATTAAACATAGTCCACATATTCGTTACATTGCTTACATCCCATCTTGACACATCCAAACTCGTTAAACTACTTGTTTGAAAAAACATTTGCCCCATATCCGTTACATTGCTTACATCCCATCCTGACACATCTATATGCGTTAGGTCACTTGTTCCACCAAACATGCTCTGCATATTTGTTACATTGCTTACATCCCATCCTGACACATCTAAACTCGTTAAACCACTTGCACGCCAAAACATGTTCGACATATTAGTTACATTTCCTACGTTCCATGCTGACACATCTATATACGTTAAGCCACCTGCTCCATTAAACATGCTCACCATATTCGTTACACTACTTACATCCCAATTCGATACATCCAGGCTCGTTAATCTACTTGCTCCACCAAACATGCCCTGCATATCTATAACACTGCTTACATCCCAACTTGATACGTCTATATACGTTAATCTACTTGTACCAAAAAACATTTCCCTCATATTCGTTACATTGCTTACATCCCAACTTGATACGTCTCCTATACTCGTTAAGCTACTTGCACCCCAAAACATGTTCGACATATTAGTTACATTTCCTACATCCCAATTCGATACATCTAGGTTCGTTAAACTTCTCGCACTCCCAAACATACTCACCATAGTTGTTACATTACTTACATCCCAATTCGATACATCTAGGTTCGTTAAACTATGTGCGTTTTGAAACATCCATTGCATACTTGTTACATTGCTTACATCCCATCCTGACACATCCAAACTCGTTAAACTATTCGCGTTATTAAACATAGTTTCCATATTCGTCACATTACTTACATCCCATCCTGACACGTCCAAACTAGTTAAACTTCTTGCGTCTCTAAACATACTCACCATAATTGTTACATTGCTTACATCCCATCCTGACACATCCAAGCTCGTTAAACCGCTTGCATTATTAAACATACCCGCCATATTCGTTACATTGCCTGTATCCCATCCTGACACATCTATATACGTTAAGCCACTTGCTCCATTAAACATGCTCCTCATATTCGTCACATTACTTACATCCCATACTGACACATCTATACTCGTTAAACTTCTCGCACTCAAAAACATCTGCGACATATCTGTTACATTGCTTACATCCCATACTGACACATCTATACTCGTTAAACTACTTGCATTCCAAAACATGTTCGACATATTTGTTACATTGCTTACATCCCATCCTGACACATCTATATACGTTAAACTACTTGCTCCATTAAACATACTCTGCATATTCGTTACATTGCTTACATTTAGTCTATCTGCATTCTCTACTGCAACTAGTGCTTGCATACTCCCAAATAATGTAAGTACATTTCCTGTATTAACATTTTCAGTAAATACTATTCTTTGTACTCCTGTTGCTGCATTCCTCCATGAATGATTAAAATCTGCTATCGGGAATGTTCCTGCTCCAAACCATAAAGTTCTTTGGTCATCTAGTTCCCATGGAACTGTTCCTGATATTCCGCTGTCTATTACGTTTCTCTCTAATGGAGCTATATTATTAAGAGGCATGATTCCTATGTATTCTCCATATCCAAACGCTTCCACTCCTTCGTTTTCGTTTGAAATTTGCTGGAGCAAATCCTCTCCTTCATCATACATTAAGACTTCGTAGCTGCTCTCTATATAATATTCTTCTTCATATTCATTTAAGGTATTATTAATTGCTACTTCTTCTTGAACATAATAATAAGCAACAATATCATTTTCATTATTGTCGTTACTGTTCATTAATATTTCATCATATAAGCTAGCTAGTGCCGGTAAGTTTACAGTTGATAGCATTACTACTGCTATTACTGCTGCTCCTCTTTCTATCGCTCTATCTAATTTGTTTTTCTTTGCTTTGTCTATTTGATATATTAATCCTATACACATCGCTATTCCCATCACGAACATTAAATGAAAAGTACTCATATCTTTCAATTCTCCTTTATATAATCCAAGCGTTATACTTTACGTATGGATCTTAATATCTCTATATAAAGTGTATTATCATATGAGCTTTTTGTAAATGGGAATGATTTCCTGAATCCGTTGTGCAGCAAGACATTGCTCGTCCCACTCCTAGGGGAATCCGTATTTGCTGGATTCGCTAACATACTGTTAACTTTTCATTACATTTCTGCATCTTTTCCTTTTCAAAATCATATCTTTCTTACGCATTATGTGTTTTTAACCTTTTAATAAAAATGAAAATGAGGTAGAAGACTTTTCAATCTTCTACCCCATTCATTGACTTTGAACCCTTTTATTTTTCGAACTCTCAACACTCATTCTATTCAGCAGGTGGAGCCGGTCCTAAACTCACAGTTATCCATACATGTGTGTTTATCGCTACAAATGTCCTTTCTATGTTTGCATATATTATCTCTCCTCTAGGAGTATCTGAATACACATAATGAACTTCATACGTTATATTTGCTCCTTTAGCAGTAAATGCAAAGAAGTATGCTGGAATCTCACTCTCTGATCTTCCTACCAGTGCACCTATATGTGGTCTTCCTGCTGAGTAAATAACTTCTACTGCTGCATCTCTAAATAATACCGTTCCACTTGCCACGCTTTGAGAAATTAATCTTCCATATGGAATTGTATCATGATATCTTATTCTTACTGTAACCGCTAGTTCTCCACCACCAGCCATTGTTGCTTCATCACGTGTAATGTTATTAAAATTAGGAATTGTCACTCCTCTTCCCAAAGATACTACGATTGTCACTGTATCTCCTCTAGCAACTCTTTCTCCTGCTGGTATGCTTTGTGAAATAACATGTTCTGCCATTATAGTTTGTGATCCCGCTTCCTGAACTGCTATAATAACTCCGCGTTCATTTGCCCAACTCTCCACTTCACTTCTTGAAGTTCCTACAAAATCTGGAACTGTAATATTTCTTTCTGCTACTTCTTCCCCTCGCGAAACATATATTACTAATCTGTCTCTTCTTCTAAAGTTATCTGCCTCTACTGCTGTATCTCTAAACTCTGCTCTTATAAATTCATTTCTTTCTATTTCTGCATTAAATTCAAATTGGATTGTTGTATTAAGTAATCTATAATTTCCTATCCAAGCTCTAATTTGCGCATAAGTCATTTCCTCAAAATCCGGAATCACAACTAACTCTTCTGGATCTGCTCCTCTACTTACAGTTATAGTAAGTATGGATCCCCTTGACATCCTACTGTTTGGCTCTATATCTTGTGCAATGATAATATTTTCATCCTCTTCTAAACTAAATTCCTGCCTTATATCTAATTCTATCCTATTTTGCAATGCCCAAGTTCTAACTTCTTCTATGCTTGTTCCTACAAAATCTCTAACTGCTACTCTGTTATTTAACCACATACCAATAAAGACTATTAAAGTAACAATAATAACTGTTGCAGCTATTATTACATATCTAATAACCTTCCTTTTATGGAATGTCTGGTCCACATCAGTCTCGTGATAACTACCAGAAATACCTGAACCAGAAGATGCTGTTTCAAAACTTTGAGTTGAGTCTTCTGAAGTAGTTTTGTTGTTACTTTCTACTTTTCTCTCTGCTTCGACTTCAGCTTTCTTTTTTTTGTATTCATTATTAGAAAATTGGTTTAGAAAATCACTCATCTACACTAAAAATTCCTTTCTTTAGTCTGATTATTTGATCTGATTTATCCGCTACTTCTCTTGAATGTGTTACTACAATTAAACACTTATTATGGTCACGAGCAAGTTTTTTAAATATTTCTATTAACTCATTCTCCTTGTCTTCATCTAAATTCCCTGTTGGCTCATCTGCTACAATTAAATCTACATTTGTCGCAAGAGCTCTCGCTATTGCAACTCTTTGTCTTTCCCCTCCTGATAATTTATTTACTGGACGTTTTGCCTTCACTTTATCTATACCCATATAGTCTAATAGGTTTAATGCTACTTCTTCTTTATTCTGTGGCAGAGTGTTTTCAGTTATACTCATTGCCACAAGAATATTTTCTAATCCTGTCATATATTGTATCAGATTATACTCTTGAAATACTATCCCTACTTTATTTCTTCTATATTTATCATATCCTATTTTTTTAATATCTTCGTTCCCATATAGGATTGCTCCTGTCTTCGGTTCGTCTAATGCAGTGATTAATGAAAGGAATGTTGTTTTTCCTGATCCACTTTCACCTAGGATTGTATAAAACTTTCCTTTTTCAAATCCATAAGACACATCTCTAAGAATATATCTTCTTGTATCTCCATCTTGATAAAAATAACTTACATTTTTTGCAGTTAAAAGCGACATACCTTCCCCTCCTACATCAATATTTTTTTAGGATTTAATCTCATAATATATACTATCGGAATAACACTAGATAAAATAATTGTTCCTAAACCAATTCCATAAAATATTAGTATTGTTCCTAGGTCTAGTGTCACTTCATAAGCATCTCTGATATCATCCATTGAAATCTCTTCTCCATGTCCATGCACATTTCCTGGCATATTCCATCTTGACATCGGACGTCCCCAATCATCATTTGATCTGTTTTCTTCTTCCATCCTTATTTGATTTGCGAGCATTGTATGAGACATCTCATTTGCTATTAGATTTCCGGAAAATAATGATAATGTTATTGCTACAAATGATACAAGCATTACTTCCAGCAATATTTGTCCTACTACTTTTTTTCTTTTCTCTCCTAATGATATATAAATTCCTATTTCATGTTTTCTATCTCTTAAGAATAGAGTAACTAACAAGCTTAAAATTATAAGTGTTGCTCCTATTGCTACATATAATATGATAGATGCAATGAACTCCATATTTCTCATCGGCGCTGCTACTGCATCAAATGCTTCCCCTGTATCTCTAAGTATATAATGACTTGGAATTATATTATTTGCTGCTTCTCTAAAGTTTTCTAAGTCTAATGGATCATCTAAAACGAATAGCGTTGTTAATTCCTGTATAAAATGTTGTTCCTCCGATGTATTTGGATTTATTCTCATTTCTACTTCTTTACGTGAGTCTAGAATGTAACTAATTGCCACATTAGTTGTGTAAAGCCTATTTTGTCTCTCAGAATATTCCCAATCCATTGGTCCAGTGCTTCCCCTCGTTGGTTCAAAAATACCAATTACATCAAACTCAAAATTTAATATTTCGGCTGGTTCACTTGGTTCCACCCACATTCTGCTTACTGCCACTTCTGTTGTATACATTCCTCCCAGCGGCATCATCTCTGTGTTTTCAAATACTCTCATTTCAAAAGCAATTGTAGAACCTACAGATAACCCATTTAACCCTGCTAATTCTCTAGATATTAGCACTGATGAAGTATCATTTTCTATCTCATCTCTTGTAAATGTTCTTCCATCAACTAATCTTATTATATTCTCTTGTATATCTGTAATATATGGATTATTTCCTCCACGAAAACCAAAAGTTGTCATCATATTTTCTTCTGGCATTGGTCTGAACCATTCATCCTCCATTTCTGAATCTGTATATCTGGTAAGCTCACCAGTCTCTAACCAAGTATCAGAAGTATAATCAAAATATGCTACATATGATAATGCCCCTATTTTCTCAATTTCCTCAATTGAAATCCTGCTTACTCTAGTACTATCTATACCCCATTCAGTAGCATACTGAGGGAAATCTTGTGGAGAATTCCAAAGTCTATCCCAGTCTATGTCTACTGTCGCTATTGCAGGTATGCTTCTTCTTATATTTGTTTCAGTATTTCTTACTGCTTGTTCAATTGATATTGCTCCCGCAATAACATTTCCGTAATATGAAAACTAATATAAGTAATATCGCCGTTTTCCCTGGTTTTCTCGTAATACTAGTTAGTCCTCTTTTTAAAAAATTCATAAATTACCTCCCTGGTACATACAAATATTCTCTCATAATCTATCCTGCTCATTGTATCACTACTTTATGTTCGTATCAATAAATTTTCCTATTTGCAAAGTTAAATTTGTGTTCTCTTCACATCTTCTTTTACTTTTTCTCATTGTACCACCTCTATAAACATGGTACAAGTAAAATAAATTTTATTCCCCATCCTTCTGTAAGTTTTTTGTAAGTTTTCTGTAATGATGGCTAATAAATAAATTAAGACAAAATATTTTTATCCAAATATTATACGTTTCCCCTTGCACATAGCTACGTAGACCTATATGTAGATAGCCTTATAATCGAACTCTATTATAATACCTTCTAAAGGTTGAAAAAGTTGCAGAAAAAAAGAAAAAGTTGTTGACATTTTTTCTTTTTCATATTATAGTAAAAACTGTATTTATTGACAAATTATGTCACATGTTCGTCGAAATTTTATTATTTTATTATAGAGACCATTAGTGGAAACAGTGTAATTGTTTATACTCCTGTGTCTCTTTGTTTTGGATTTTTTTACTAAAGAAAGGTGGCACTATATGATACATTTTGCTTTAATTATTGGCATTAGTGTAATTACAATACAATCTGCTCTATTTGTTATGCACGGAGACACCCTTCCTCTTCATGTACTAATGACTGGTATCTTATCATTAACTATCTATTTCTTCATAAGTATTTACGGACTTTTTAGGACGAATCAATTAGAGTTAACAAAAAAGAGACTAGAAAAAGAAGAACTAGACAACAAAACTTTAAACATATTGTATGATAGTGTGCGAATGTTTAAGCACGATTTTAATAATATAGTTCAATCTATAGGTGGATATGTTGCAATTAATAATATGGAAGGTCTTAAAAGTTATTATTCTCAGCTATTAGATGATTGTCAAAGGCTGAATAGCTTAACCATTTTAAGCCCAGAAATTATTAATAATCCCGCTGTATATAGTTTAATTACATCCAAATATTATACAGCTGATGAATTAGGTATAACTATAAATGTTGAATCTTTTTTAGACTTAACAAAAATCAATATGAAAATCTACGAACTTTCTCGAATCTTAGGAATATTATTAGATAACGCTATAGAAGCTTCTAAACAAAGTAAAGAAAAAATTATTAATATCATAATTAAGGACGATATTAGATCTAAAAGGCAGCTCTTTATAGTGGAAAACACATATAATAACAAAGACATAAATTTAGATACAATCTTTGAGAAAGGTTTTACTTCTAAAAAAGATGCTGATGCGAATTCTCATGGCCTTGGTTTATGGGAAATAAGGCAAATATTAAAAAGAAATAACAATTTAAATTTACATACAACAAAAAACGAACAATTCTTTACTCAGCAGTTTGAAATTTATTAATAAGGGGTACACAAAAAAGCCATGCTCGATTTACAAATCGAGCATGGCTTTTTTCTTCTTGCTTTGTTACTTAATACTTAGGAGATGTCTATTCGATGCCATATACTTTGAGTATATCTATCATTTGGCCTCGTCACTATGAACACATAGTATCTTCCAGGAAGTAGTCCTGTGAAAGTGTGTGATGTTGTACCAGGTACTCTGTTCGCATGATGACGTATATCATTCCAACTCCACGGAGCTTGGATAATATATATATCATAACTTGCTACTCCAGGAACACTATTCCAGTTCACCGTCACATTTCTTCCACTAACATTTACTCCTGTTATTACTGCTCTTGCTGGTGGTCTTACTTCAAATGTCCTCCAAACACTTTGGATATATCTATTATTTGGCTGAGTCACTATGAAGACATTATATTCTCCATTAGCTACACCGGTAAAAGTGTGGCTTGTAGTTCCTGGGGGCCTCACTGCTTGGTGACGTATGTCATTCCAGCTCCATGGATATTGGATAATATATATCCTGTA
>WQVL01000037.1 GCA_009785865.1 Oscillospiraceae bacterium
AAGGTTGGGACAATGATAATATTGTGGCAGTTGAAGCAGCTAAAATTATAGAAGCAGCTGGAGCATCACTAGTTGCAGTGCATGGAAGGACAAGAGATCAATTCTATAGTGGACAAGTAGATAGAGAGATTATTAGAAAAGTAAAAGAAGCGGTAAAAATTCCTGTAATAGGGAATGGAGATATAAGGACAGCTAGAGATGCACAGAGGATGTTTGAAGAAACCAATGTTGATGGTATAATGTGTGGAAGAGGGAATATGCGGAAATCCGTGGATGACAAAGGAGATACATGACTACCTAACAGGTGAAGGGGATGGAGTGAGTGACGTTTCACCTCAAGAGCGTTTAAATGTAATTAAGGAACACTTGGATCTTTTGATAAAGGAGAAGGGTGAATATATAGCAATAAGAGAAATGAGGAAACATATTTGTTGGTATGTTAAGAATTTAAAAGATGCGAGCAAACTAAAACAAGAAGTAACTAGACTAGAAAGTAGAGAAGATGTAGAAAAGTGTCTTGCAGAATATTTTGATAATATATAACCAAAAATGAAAGGGGAACGATTATGCAAATAATGTACAAAGGAAACTGGACCCAAAAAGAGAGAGGGAAAACAGTTCAAGAATTGTTTAGTAAAGAGATTGAAGAATCAGAAGTAGAAGTTATTGCTTGTAGATTTGATAATGAAGTTAAAAGACTCGATTATAGACTTGAAAGAGAAGGCGAATTAGAACTAGTAGATATAAGTACAAAAGATGGCATGAGGATATATAGAAGAGGACTATTATATATAGTTTCTAAAGCTCTTTACGAAACTTACCCAGATGCGCTACTTACAGTTAACTATCAATTGCAACATGCACTACTTTGTGAGTTGGAGAATATGGAAATGACAGAAGAAATGCTAGAGAGCGTAAATAGAAGAGTGCAAGAAATAATTCAGGAAGATATACCAATAATAAAGAAGTCAATGACAAAAGAGGAAGCTAGAATGTTTTATGCAGATAAAAAGACACGTAGAGGTAGATTGCAGTTAGATGCAAAAGACAAGAGAGATGTTACACTATACTATGCAGGAGAGTACTTTAACTATTTTTATGGTATATTACCTTTGTCTACAGGCTATGTTAGAGAATATGAATTAGTAAAATATCATGATGGATTTTTAATAAGATTCCCAAGTAGTAAAAGCCCTACTGTTTTGAATGAATTCGTAGAAAGCCCTAAGCTTTTAGAAGCATTAGATAGACAGGAAGATGTTCATAAATTACTAGGAATAAATACAGTTGAAAGACTGAATAAGAGTATAAGAGATGGCAAGATTAAAGAATATATGTTGCTAGATGAAGCGTTACAAGAGAAGAAAATATCAAAGATTGCAGACTGCATAGCTAGTAATAAAGATATAAGGGTTATTGCAATTGCGCGGACCATCTTCTTCAGGGAAAACAACTTTTTCTAGAAGATTAGAAATAGGACTTAAACTAAATGGAATAAGCCCTTTAACAATATCAGTTGATAACTATTTTGTAGAAAGAGAAGAAACACCAATTGGTGAAGATGGAAAGTATGACTTTGAATCAATAGATGCTCTGGATACAGAACTACTAAATAGCCATTTAGTGAAATTATTAAATGGAGAAGAGATCGAAGCGCCTACATTTAACTTCTTTACTCGGATCAAAAGAGTATAGAGGAAATACGATGAAGTTAGCAGAAGGTCAAGTCTTAATAATGGAGGGAATTCATTGTTTAAATGATAAACTGACATATTTAATACCAAAAGATCAAAAGTATAAGATATATATAAGCTGTTTAACAGTTCTTAATTTGGATCATCATAATAGGATACCAACGACTGATTCTAGATTACTTAGAAGAATGGTAAGAGATAATCAGTTCAGAGGTTATTCCGCGATTAGAACATTAGAGTTATGGCCTTCAGTGATGAGAGGAGAGGCAAAAAATATTTTTCCGTTTCAAGAACAAGCAGACGTGATGTTTAATTCATCATTAACATATGAAATAAGTGTGCTTAGAAAACATGCGGTGCCAGCTCTAACAGAAATATGCAGAAAGCACCCAGCATATTCAGAAGCAAGGAGACTATTACTTCTTCTTAAATATTTTGAAGATATACCTGATGATTATGTGACAGATCATTCACTATTAAAAGAGTTTATTGGTGGATCAATATTTGAACATTAAATATTCTATAAAAGCTATTGATAATGATATATCAATAGCTTTTTTGTTGTAAAAAGAAATTCTTTAAAATCAATAATGCGTAATGAAAATACTCAAAAAGAGTAAGTATGAAATAGATTTGTCATAGAAGTTTAATACAGACAAGGCAAAGAGATTAAGCCGCAAACCCCTAGGCTGGAAACCTTGGTACACAAGTAAAAGCACAAAAATTTCCAGTGACATAGTTTGATAAAAATAGTACGATTTATATAAAGAAAGTGGATTCAAAGTAAAACTTTGAAATAATAAAGGAGAATTGATGGATATGAATACTTTTCATTTTATAGCAATGATAGGAATAGCGATGTGTATAGGACTAATATACTTAATGAACAAGAAGAATAAGAGCAAAGTAGAGAGAAGTATGCGGTAAAGCAGCAGGGGTAATAGCAGTAGTAATGTTACTAACTGTGAACTTACCAGTTTTAGCAGGAATATATGATGAGATAGTAGCAGGCAATAATGAGAGTAATATTGCTTATTATTGTGACGAAGAAACGAAGGAAGAAGAGAAGATAGATGACGGAGAAATATACTCTGATGAGTATGAAGAAACGTATAATAATGCTGAACAAGAGACAGAAGAAAATATAAAAGATGAAGCAGATCTTAATAAAATAATAGATAGTGCTATTTACGCTCAAGAAAGGTATGGAAATGAATATATAGGAATTGTACCTTTAAATGACATCATTGTAGACGGTCCTTCAGCAGGATTTTCAGTAGCATATGGAGAAGTAGCAAGAATTATATCTGGAGGACATGTTGTAGGAGATATAACCCTTTACTATGGAAGTAGACTATATATAGAAGAAGGAGCTAGAATTGAAGGGGCTGTGATGTATGGATGGGATTGGAATATGTGGCTCCCATCTGGTCCTGTTGAAGTTACAATGTACGGAGGAGAGATTTATGGCAGTGCGAACGCAGGAGTGAGTATTTTTGGAACGTTCATAATGTATGGAGGAGAGATACATGGGAATAGTGGATCAGGAGTACATGTTTTACATGAAGGAAGCTTCACAATGTATGGAGGAGAGATACACGGAAATAGTGGAGGAGTCGTGATGAGTTCTGGAACCTTCACAATGAATGGCGGAGAAATCGGTGGAAATAATTCCCAGCAAAATGGAGGAGGAGTATATGTAATTGGAGGAACCTTCACAATGAACGGAGGAGAAATTAGTGGGAACAATGCTGCGGTGAAAGGAGGCGGAGTGTATGTTTGCCATGGAGGAAGTTTTATAATGCATGGAGGAGAAATTATTAACAATACTTCAGTTCTCACGCGGTGGTGGAGTAGACATTCTTGGAACTTTCATAATGTACGGAGGAGAAATTAGTGACAATACTACGGTGCAAGGAGGAGGCGGAGTAAGTCTTTTCAGTGAAGGAACTTTCATAATGAATGGAGGAATAATTAGTAACAATACTGCGTGGCAGGCAGGAGGAGTATTTGTTCAGACTAATGGAGCTTTCATAATGTACGGAGGAGAAATAAGTGATAATACTTCAAACCAGAGGCGGAGGAGGCGGAGTGGGAGTAAATGGACACTTCACAATGAACGGAGGAGAAATAAGCAGAAATATTGCCGAGTTTGGAGGAGGAGTAGCTATAGGTATTTCAGGAACTGCTGAGAGCATTCCAATAGGTGATGGAGAAATAAGTAGAAGCAGTTCAAATAGTAGACAAGGAATAGAGACAACTCATATATTCATAATGAACGGAGGAATAATTAGTGAAAACACTGCAATAAACGGGGATGGCGGAGGAGTTCATGTGTTATTTGAATATTTTATAATGAACGAAGGAACAATCGCTAACAATACTGCTACCAATGTTGGTGGAGGAGTTTATCTTGAAAGCCGGAGAGTTCACAATGGTTGGTGGTGACATCAAAAACAACACTGCGAGCAATGGTGCTGGAGTAAGTGTTGCCTGGTGGGGAGACTTCACAATGAATGGAGGAGAAATAAGAGAAAACACTGCTACCAATGATGGTGGAGGAATAAATCTAGTAAATCCATATATGTTCTTGTGTTTTGGTGGTGGATGCTATTGTTGGAGTTGTTTCTATTGTTGCTATGAGAATTGGAGTCATTATTTTATTATTGAATGTTCTTATTGCTATACGGATGAATGGCAGTGTAATTGTTGGCGTTGTTATGCAGGTGAGAACTATGAATATACAGGAACAGGAATCATCACAATGAATGGAGGAACAATAAAAAATAACACTGCAAACAATGGAGGAGGACTACACATACATCATAGAAATGAGAATATGCCAACTATTACTATAGAAAATGAAGTAGTATTTACAGGAAACGTAGCACGTAATGGTTTATTTATAAACAATCAAATGACAGACTTAAACCCACAAATAATACCAGAAACAGTAAGCGTGAATTGGTTTGAGGGTGACCCTGCAAATATAGGAAAACTTATCTTAATAAATCATGCGTTTACTAACTATGATATAAATGTAGAAGGAAATCCACTAAGAGAAGTAACATTTGCAGTAAGGGGAGAGACCGGAGGAGAAATAACAGTTGGAGGAGTAAAAACTGTTTCAGGAAATCAAATAGGAAGAATACTTGTATATGGTAATCCGCCAATTAGCTTTACAGGAATTCCAAGCAATGATGGAATTAATGTAGAGGAATGGTTTTTAAACAATGGAAGTCATACTAATGGTCCGACAGATAGTATCTTACATACATTATCAAGTGAAGGAATAGATCATATAGAAGTGTTATTTGGAGAAGATGGTAACAGCAATAATAATGGAAGTAGCAACAACAATAATGGTAACAACAATGAAGATGATGGAGAAGTAAAAGGAGAATATCGTCCAGAGAATAATAATCAAGGAAAAGGGAATGTAGTAGGTACAAATGACCCTATTAGCAGTGCTAGATATATAGTATTAATAGTTATAGCAATGATAAGTCTGATTGTACTACTGAGGGAAAAGAGAAAATAAATGAGTTAAACAAAAGCTGTCTTCGAATTTAGGACAGCTTTTTATATGCACTTGTTTAAAAACGGAAATATTTTAAAGAAGGATTAAAAAAGTATTATAAATTCTCAAATTCCGGAAATAATATGATCAAAGCAAAATATTTAGATAAGAAGTACGAGATATAACACAAATAAAGCTCGTTTACATATTATATAATAGATAAAACAATGAATAGTTTGCTAAACACAAATCTTAATTATACAAACAGTGGGAGTGAGAATGATGGTAATAAAAAGAGGAGATATGTTTTATGCAGATTTAAGTCCGGTCATTGGTTCTGAACAAGGTGGAATAAGACCAGTATTGGTAATACAAAATGATACTGGAAATAAATATAGCCCAACAATAATCGTTTCAGCGATAACGTCGCAAGTAAACAAGAATAAGCTACCTACACATATAGAACTCGATTCTGAAGAGTTTGGGTTAAAAGCAGATTCTGTTATACTAGCAGAGCAGATTAGAACTATAGATAAAAGTAGATTAAAAGAAAAAATAGGTCATATAGCAGATAATAATGTAATGAATAAAATCAACAATGCAATAGGGGTAAGCTTTGGACTAGAGGAATAAGTGAATAGAGACAAATCAAAAAGCCGCGTTAGCGGCTTTTTAAATGTAAATTTATTTACTTTATTATTCAATTTGTTTTTTCTATTATTATGAAGGTTGATTTTTGTTAGTTCCTAACATATCTCCTATAACACCTAAGCTTGACAATGATTTTGTTGCTTCAAAAGGAATAAATATTTTGTTTGCTTCTCCTTTAGCAACTTCTTGAAGTGCTTCTAAAGATTTAAGTTGTATTAACCTATCATCTGGTTCTGATCTCTTAATAGCTTCATAAACTAGTTGAATTTCTTTTGCTCTAGCTACAGCTACTTCTTTAATAGCTTCTGCTTCTCCGGCTGCTCTTCTGATTGCAGCTTCTCTATCAGCTTCTGCTTCTAGTATAGCAGCTTCTTTTTTTCCTTCTGCGGTAGTAATAGCAGCTTGTTTTTGTCCTTCAGCATAAAGAATTTCAGCCCTTTTTGTTCTTTCTGCATTCATTTGTCTTTCCATTGCATCACGGATATCTTTTGGTGTGTTAATATCTTTTACTTCAACTCTACTTACTTTACATCCCCATTTGTCTGTTGCTTCATCTAGTATAACCCTTAATTGACTATTGATTAAATCCCTTGAACTGAAGGTAGCGTCAAGAGTCATTTTACCAACTAGATCACGAAGTGTAGTGATAGCTAGGTATTCAATACCTTTTCTTAATGATTGAATTTCATATACAGCTTTAGCTGGGTCAGTTATTTGATAGAATACAACAGTATCTATTCCTATTGTAACGTTATCTTCAGTGATAACTCCCTGTGGTGGTATATCCATAGTTTGTTCTTTTAAGCTTACAACACTTCTTACATGATCCACGAATGGAACGATGATTGTAAGACCAGCATCAGCTATCTTGTGGAATTTACCAAGTCTCTCTATAATGTAAACTTCAGATTGTCTAACAACTTTAATCGATTTGTAAGCAATAACTAAAACGATTACTAAAAGTATTATTAAAAATGCTATTGGCATATTGTACCTCCTTGTTTTATTACGTGATTACTTTCACGTTTATATTTTTTAAAATTAATAACTATTTAAGATTTTGCTACAACCTCTAATTTAACACCGTCTACTTTTAAAATATCAACTTCTGTTCCTTTTGAAATTGTAGTACCTTCTTTACATCTAGCTGACCAAGTTTCACCATTTACTTTTATTTGACCAGTTCCAAAAGTAGTATTTATTTCGGTTGTTACGATACCAACTCTACCAACAAGTGAAAGTGCATTCATTGGTGTAGTAGGTGGTGTAGCAAATTTCTTTACTAATGGTTTAGTAAGAGGGATTAAGATACAAGAAGCAATTAAGAATATGGCAACTTGTGCAAATACAGCATCTGGGAAAATGAAACTTGCAACCATTGCTACTAAAGCAGCAACTGCTAACCAAAAAACTAAAAATCCATGAGTGATAATTTCTATTATTAGAAAGACACCTGCTAATATTAACCAAATACCCCACATATCCATATGATACCTCCATATATTTAACTATCTTATCTATTATACTACATAATATGACAAAAGGGAAGAAGTTTTTACGTAGAAAATATTCCCTTAACATTATATGCGTTAAGGGAATAATAATTTCTAAAATAAAAAGTTGCGAATAACAGGAACTTGCCAAAATATAAATAGTAGAATGGCCATAAGAAGTACTGTAATAATAATGGCTTTTATATTCTTTGAACGATCTAAATTATCTGGCTTAGTTTCATTATATAATCCGTGTGCTAGACTTGAAAATGCTGTCTTTATATATTCAAAACCAATAGGTGAAGTTTTTTTAGTTTGATACTTTTTTGAATTTTGATTTCTTTTTAGAGAACTGAGTTCCTTCTTCAATTTTTCCTGCTCATAATATAGATTAGTATATTTTTCTTCATAAGTCGGTTCTCTTCCAGCCAAACCATTTTCAAAATCATAAACAATTCTTTTTTCAGGGTCCGAAAGAGTAAAGTAAGCCATACTAATTTGTTTAAATTCTTCCTCGGCCCATTCCACTTTATCTGCTGGCTGAATATCTGGATGATATTTTCTTGCTAAAACTTTATATGCTTTTTCAATAACTTCTGCTGATGCATTCTCGTGTACTTCTAATATTTCATAGTAGTTTTTCATAAGTATACTCCGTTCCTTATATCTTTAAATATATATACAATAAATATATCACAAATATTAAATTTGTAAAAGAGAAAATTAAGTATTTATGCTTTTTTTCTACTATACTTAATTTGAAGCGTCTGGAATATAGCAAAATTGTATGTTATATAAAATTATGGTATAATATGTATATAAAAAGCCTTACACAAAAGGCTTCCCAATTGGGGAGCCAGTGTAGCACTCCCCGCATAATTGGAAAACTTATAAAGGAGGACTACACATGAAAAAATGTTTTGCAGTATTGTTGGTTTTCTTAACCATCGTATTGTTGGCAGCCTGCTCTCAAAGGGAAGAAGCCCTTAGGGGGGACGAAAGTGTCTTTACTATTGAAGTTCTTCAAAGCTTTCACTCGATGGAAGAGTTGGAGGGACATGTTTTAGAGATTTTTGAAACCCTGGAACCTAAAGAGATCCTGGACATGTTTACAGATGAGGATAAACTTCTCATAACTGTTTTAGGAAGGTTTTCATACCCTCTTTACATTATGAGGGGTGGCCTGCTTGAAGATTTTATGGGCAGAACTATTTCAGACCAAGAATTTCTAAATAGTAAAATTAAGTGTCCGTGATAGCGGAATAAAAAGACACATAGGATTACCTATGGTACAATGTAAGTGATTGAAGCTTAACATTGGAGGTAAAATATGTGTCAAGATAATTGTA
>WQVL01000038.1 GCA_009785865.1 Oscillospiraceae bacterium
AGAAGCTAAAAAAATAGAGTCTAACTTTGCTGGAGCAAAGAAAGAGGCGCCAAAAAAAGATACGCCGGTTATAATAAGAAGAGAAGTAGTAAGAGTAGAAGATGACTTACCAGCACAAGAAGTAAAAAAAGAACATACTAAGAAACCAGAAGTAGGTTTTGTTGAAAAAGACAGAAAAACAGACTTTAATATTGTTTATAGAAATAAAGCTGCTAAACCACTTTCTATAGATGAACTTTTTGGCAAAAAAGAAAAACCGCAAACGGCTCCAGAAACAGACGTAGAAGCTCCTGAAGTTGATAATAAAGAAGAAGCAGAAGAAGTTACACCTCAAGTTAATAAAAGTGAAAGTACTCCAAGACCGGTTAATAACCAAGAAAGACCGGTTAATAATCAAGGGCCGAGACCAAGTGATAGACCATATAACAGAGATGGGAACGCTGGTTATAACAATAATAGGCCGTATAACAGAGATGGGAATACTGGTTATAACAATAATAGACCATTCAATAGAGATGGAAATACGGGTTATAACAATAATAGACCATATAACAGAGATGGGAATACTGGTTATAACAATAATAGGCCGTATAACAGAGATGGGAATACTGGTTATAACAATAACAACAATAGACCATTCAATAGAGACGGAAACACTGGATATAATAACAACAATAGACCATTCAATAGAGACGGAAACACTGGATATAATAACAACAATAGACCATATAACAGAGACGGAAATACTGGATATAATAACAATAATAATAGACCGTTTAATAGAGATGGCAATACGGGATACAATAATAACAGGCCGTTTAATAATAATAGAGGACAAGATAATAGATTTTCTAACAATAACTACAATAATAGAGGTCAAGGAAGAGCTCTTGATGATAGAGGCATTGAGAAAAACATTAAGAATATAATATCAGATGATATTATGGAAAAACAAAATGTTAGAGAATTTGCAACTAGAAGTATTGATAAGCAAAAAAATAATAGTAAATATGATGATAAAACAGCTAAGAAAAACCCTAGAGCAAGAAAAGGTAACTTTGAAGAAATTAACAGTAAAAAGTTAAAAGGGTTAAAACAAGAAAACCAATTATCTAACATGTTTGAAGAAGGAAGCATGCTGGACTACTATGACTTAACTACAGCAAGAGGGAAGAGAAGCAGGAGAAGAATGGTAGTAGGTGAAGAAAGAGTTAAGCAAAAAATATTTAAGCTAGAAGAAGTAACTATTCCAGAAGATATATCTGTAAAAGATTTAGCTACTGAACTTAAGAAAACTAGTAGTGAGATTATAAAAAAACTACTAGGATACGGAATAATGGCAACAATAAATAATGCAGTAGATTTTGACACAGCATTCTTAATTGCAGAAGAGTTTGGAGTAAAAGCTATTAAGAAAGAAGTTATTACTGATGAAGAAATACTATTTGACGATAGTGAAGATAGAGAAGAGGACTTGCAAGCAAGACCTCCAGTAATAGTAGTTATGGGACACGTTGACCATGGTAAAACTTCACTTTTAGATGCAGTAAGGGAAACCAATGTAATAGAAGGAGAAGCAGGAGGAATTACACAACATATTGGTGCATACAAAGTAGAAATTAATGACAGGGAAATTACTTTCCTAGATACACCGGGACATGAGGCCTTTACTTCTATGCGTGCCAGAGGTGCTCAAATAACTGATATTGCAATATTAGTAGTTGCAGCAAATGACGGGGTTATGCCTCAAACAATAGAAGCTATAAATCATGCAAAAGCAGCAGGAATACCTATAATTGTTGCAGTAAATAAAATAGATTTAGAAGGAGCAAATCCTGATAAAGTAAAGCAAGAATTAATGGAACATGAATTAGTGCCAGAAGAATGGGGTGGAGACACAATATTTGTTAACATCTCTGCTAAACAAAGAATGAACATAGATTCCCTATTAGAAATGGTATTACTAGTAGCTGACATGAAAGAAATGAAAGCTAATCCTAAGAAACAAGCAAAAGGTGTTGTAATAGAAGCGAAACTAGACAAGACAAAAGGACCAGTTGCAACAATGCTTGTACAACGTGGTACTTTAAGTGCTGGAGCAACTGTTTTAGTTGGTTCGGTTATAGGTAGAGTAAGAACAATGTCTGACTATAAAGGAAAAACAGTTAAAAAAGCATTGCCATCTACACCAGTAGAAATAACAGGACTTACATCTGTTCCAGAAGCAGGTGAAACGTTCTATGTAGTTAAAGATGAGAAAACAGCTAAACATTTAATTGAAACAAGAAAACGTACAGAAAGAGAAAAAGCATTAAATGCAACTTCAAAAGTTACATTAGATGACTTGTTTAGTCAAATATCTCAAGGGAACTTAAAACAATTAAACATTATCGTAAAAGCAGACGTTCAAGGTACTGTGGAAGCAGTTAAATCATCATTAGAAAAATTATCTAACGATGAAGTAAAAGTAAAAGTAATTCATGCAAGTGCAGGAGCAGTTACAGAATCTGATGTAACTCTTGCAAATGTTGCGAATGCAATAATAATTGCGTTTAATGTAAGACCTGAACCGATAGCAAAAGACATTGCAGAGAAAAATGAAGTAGAAATAAAAACATATTCTGTAATATATCATGCGATAGAAGATGTTGAATCTGCAATGAAAGGAATGCTAGATCCAGTATATAAAGAAGTTGTAATTGGAAATGTAGAAGTAAGACAAATATTCAAAGTTTCTAATGTTGGAACAATAGCAGGATGCTACGTTACAACTGGTAAAGTGGCGAGAAATGCAGGAGTAAGAGTTTTAAGAGATAATGTAGTAATACATGAAGGAAAGCTTATATCACTAAAAAGAATGAAAGATGATGCTAAAGAAGTAGCAAGCGGATATGAGTGTGGAATTCAGCTAGAAAACTACAATGACATAATAGAAGGTGACATTATTGAAGCGTTTATAATGGAAGAAGTAAAGCAATAAAAAAGGGGAGCACTTGCTCCTCCCCATGTGATTAGTCCTGTACTTCTTTTTTGCATTGTTTATTTCCTTTCCGAAATCCTATTATTCCTGATATAATTGAGAAAAAGGCAGGTATCCAGTAAAGGAAAAAAGGAACTAGGTTTAAGGATCCAAGGATAAAAACAACCAAGCTAATGAATATTAAAATCCATTGAATTCTAATATACCAGTTAAGTTTAGAAAGAAAATGCTTAAAAGAAGACATGAGTCCACCTCCTGAAGTTATTTTATTAAATATAATCATACCACAAGTCAACATAAAACACAAGAAGTGAACATCAATAGAAAGAGAGAATTATCAAAATGAAAAGAGATAATCAAAATAGGACAACCAACAGAATGGACAGAATAAATGAGGAATTAAAAAGAGAGATCAGTCATATAATCAACTATGAGATGAAAAATACAAATGTAACAGGATTAATCAGTGTTACAAAAGTAGATACATCTCCAGATTTAAAACACACTAAAGTAGATGTTAGTATCATAAATTCTAAAAGCATTAAAAATACGTTAGAAGCACTTAAATCATCTGCAGGGTTTATCAGAAGTAGATTGGCAGAGAAAGTGAATATGAGGGTGACTCCAAGTATAAGATTTGAACATGATGATTCAATGCAATATGGACAGAAAATAGACTCTATATTGCAAGAAATTATGAAAGATATAAAACCAAGTGAAGAAGATGAAGAAACAAATCTAGAAAATATAGAATAGAGAGACGCATAAGACATATCTTATTAAATTGATGGGGAGAATAAAATGACGTTAGATAAAATTGTTGAAGAGATTGGAAAAGCAGAGAATATAGTAATACTTACACATGATATACCAGATGGAGATGCGATAGGAAGTAGTTTGGCTCTATATCTGGGATTGACCCAATTAAATAAAAACGTGGATTTAATAATACCAGAATTTCCTGATACTTTTAATTTTCTACCGGGTATAGACGAAATTAAAAAAGAAAGTGAAAATGAACCATATGATTTAGCAATAGCTTTAGATTGTGGTGACATTAAAAGATTGAATGGATTTGTTAAATATTTTGAAGATGCAGACGTCAAAATTCAAATAGATCACCATAAAGTAAACACTATGTTTGGAGACTACAACTTTGTAGATCCAACTGCACCATCTTGTAGTCAAGTTTTAATAGTGGTTCTTGAATCTTTAGGCATTGAAATAACTAAAGAGATTGGAACATGTCTTTTAACAGGTATAATTACTGATACGGGTGGATTTAAATATCAAGGAGTAACGCCAGAGACGTTTGAATTCACAGCAGGACTCTTAACGAGAGGTGTAAATGTTTCAAGTATATATAAGAAAGTAATGCAAACAGTTTCAAAAGCAAGATTTGAGTTAACAAAAAGAGCAATGAACAGATTGGAATTCTTAGAAGATGGAAAAATATCATTTACATATATAACTGAGCAAGATAAAAACGAAACAAATGCTGGTATAAATGATCATGATGGGATAGTTGAAATGGCAAGAGACATCGAAGGTGTGGAAGTATCAATTTTCCTAAGAGAACAAGAAGAAGGATATAAAATATCATTAAGATCAAACGAATATATAAATGTTGCAGATATATGTCTAATGTTTAGTGGTGGTGGACACCTAAGGGCGGCAGGAGGAGAAATTAGCTTGCCATTTGATCAAGCTAAGGAAAAAATACTTTCTGAATGTAAAAGACATCTTAAATAGAAATACTTATATGGGCGATCTATGGTCGTCCATTTTTAAAATACATATATAATTTTGTGGAGAAGAAAAAATGAATGGAGTATTAATCGTAAACAAACCCAAAGGGTATACATCGCATGATGTTGTTGCAGTTTTAAGAAAAGCTTTAAATACGAAAAAGATAGGGCATACTGGAACTTTAGATCCAAATGCTACAGGTATACTACCTATACTTGTAGGACAAGGGGTGAAGCTTTCTAAATATTTAATTGAAAATGACAAAACATATATTGCGGTATTAAAATTAGGAGAAAAAACTGACACCGGTGATAGTGATGGAATAATTGTTGAAACAGATTCAAACAACGTAGAGGTAGAAGAGGAAAACGTTTCGAAGATACTAGCTGGTTTTCTAGGAAAGCAAAAACAGATTCCTCCGAGTTATTCAGCTGTTAAAGTAAATGGAAAGAAGCTTTATGAATATGCAAGAGAAGGAAAAGATGTAGAGGTTAAACCAAGAGATATAGAAATATATGATATAGAACTTAAAAGTATATCGGGTAACGAAATAACTTTTGAAACTTCTTGCTCAAAAGGAACATATATACGAGTGCTTTGTGAAGACATTGCTGAAAAACTAGGAACTGTAGGATACATGAAAGAACTGCAAAGAATATGTGTGCGGTAAGTTTAACATATCACAGGGAATAGATTTAGAAGAAATAAAAAAATCTCCAGAAGTAGCAGAAGAAAACATTATCGGGATCGAAGAATTGTTTTCTAATAGCGGACAAGTAAGCTTAAATGCAAGGAAACTAGAATTGTTTCTAAATGGGGTAATGCTAACAGAAATCAAAGAAGATGGAATATATAGAGTATATAGCGATGATAAATTTATAGGGTTGGGGATTGTGAAAAACGACTTATTAAAACGAGATATAATTTTGTGACATATGAGAGGTGGCATTTGTTTAAAGCAAATGTCATTTTTTTGTAATAGTATAGTCATTGTTTAAGTAGGAGAGTTGTGTTAGAATTAGGGGGTATTAAAGTGTAAATTTAAAAAAACATAAAATTTTAGGAGGAATATAAATGATAACTTTGTTTACTATGTTGATAGTAATGTTCGCAGGCATGTTTTGGCTGTTTAGAGTAGCTGTAGCATTGTTAGCGCATCTTCAGATGGACTTTATGGTTCAACCATTAGACTTAAATGTGGAAATTGCCTTGCTATTTGTAACTTTTATAGCATTAGTATTAGTCATTAGGAGAAATATGATAGGAGGACTAATATACTTAATATCTTATGCCCTATATTTTGGTATAGACTTATTTAATAGCTTGAGTGGTGGTATGCAAGGACCTCAAGAACAAGGTGCTGCTTTTGTATCAGGAGTAGCGATGCTACTAGCATTAGGAGTGTTTATAGATTTATCATTTAGTAAAGACGAACAAGGTGGCGGAAGCAATAAAAAGACTAATTGGTTTTATGGTACAAGTGAATATACAAGAGACAAAGACGATAGAGATGATACAAATCAATATAAGTTTTAAGAGCGTTTGCGTAGAGTAAAAGCAGGAGGATAAGAACATGAGTATTAACTGGTATCCTGGACACATGTTAAAAACTAAAAATCAGATAATTCAAGATCTAAAACTAATAGATGTAGTTGTAGAGATTTTAGATGCAAGAATACCACTATCTAGCCAAAATCCAGATTTGGCCAAAATAATTGAAGGCAAAAAGCATATAATAATACTTAATAAAAGCGACTTGGCAGAAGAAAATGAAAACAATAAATGGGTAGCGTGCTTTAAAAAACAAGATAAAACCGCTGTAATTGTAAATTCCAATTCAGGAAAAGGTATTAATGATGTTTTAAAGCAAATTGAAATTATCATGCAAGAAGATATGGAGAAAGCGGCTTTAAAAGGTATCAATAGAAAGAGAATACGATTAATGATTGCTGGAATTCCGAATGTAGGAAAATCATCTTTCATAAATAGAATATGTAATAAGAAATCAGCAGCAGTTGGGAACAAGCCAGGTGTTACTAAACAAAAACAATGGGTTAGAGTATCAAATAATATAGAGTTATTAGATACACCAGGGGTATTATGGCCAAAGTTTGAAGATGAAGATGTTGCTTTGAAACTGGCATATACAGGAACAATTAAAGATGATGTAATAATAAAAGTAGATGTAGCATATTCTTTACTTAAATATTTATATGACAACTATAAAGAGAATATATTTGAAAGATACAAAGTAACTGAAGAAGAGTTAGAGGAAAGAGTAGAAATTGATGCTGAAACGGAGTATGAAGTAGATAGAATATATTGTTTAATGAAGCTAATTGCTAAAAAAAGAGGAGCACTTTTATCTGGCGGGAATTTTGATGATGAAAAAGTAGCGAGAATTATACTAGATGAATTCAGAAGCGGAATGTTAGGAAGAATTACCTTAGAAAAAGTATAAGTAAAGGATATAATATGGAAGTTAAAAATGAAGTAAATTTAATGTCTCCATTAACTTGGGCATATGTTGGAGATGCGGTATATGAACTACATATAAGGAATCACTTAATAGAAACTATGCAAGCTAAACCAAACAAACTCCATAAAGAAGCAGTGGGATATGTAAAAGCAAAAGCTCAAGCAGAAATACTAAATAGAATACACCGGTGGTCTAACAGAAGAAGAAAAAGATATTGTAAGAAGGACAAGAAACACGCGGGAATCATCATGTGCCTAAAAATGCAGATTTAAAAGACTATATGTATGCAACAGCACTTGAAGGATTAATTGGATACCTTTACTTGGATAAACAAGAAGAGAGATTGCAGGAAATACTTAAGCAAATAATTTGATAAAAGAAGAGAAATAATTGTGAAATTATGAAAAGGTGTTAGCATATGAAATTCAATTTTGAAAATTACGAAGAACATGGCACAGGTTATGTAATAAAAATTGTTTATCCAGAAGGGAAAGACTTGAAAACTGAAACAATCATAAATGGATATTCAGAAATAATACCTACAAAAAAAGAGATGAAAGAGAAGTGTATTTTTGATATAGCATCTTTAACAAAGTTTTATACGGCAATAGTAATGCATAAGGCTATAGATAAGGGATTAGTTAAGCTTGACGATACAATTACAAATATAGATAATAGATTCAGAAATTTAAGTGATGTTACAATTGGAGATCTATTAGCCCATAAGTTAGAAATATGGACGGACGGATATTTAGGAAATGCGAAGAGTAAAGAAGAATTTTTTAACATGTTATTTAATTCTAGAGTTAAGACCCTAGATAGAACATATATAGACAGTCACTACATAATTTTATCTACAATACTAGAAAAGATTTATGATAAGAGTTTTGAGAAGATAATCGAAGATGAAATACTTAAAGTGCTGGATTTAAAAAACACAGCATTTAATCCAACAGATAAAGAAGTGGTAGTTTCTAATAACTATCAAATAGTGAATGGAGCATATGTTGATGATATATATCCAGGAATAGTTCATGATAACAAAGCAAGAGTTGCAA
>WQVL01000039.1 GCA_009785865.1 Oscillospiraceae bacterium
TACGGGTAGGTAAGAGTGACAAAGGCAATTGGCAAAATAAAAAAGCCCCCATGTGGGGGCCGCCTGTAACATGCCCTTATAGGGCCTATTAAATACCACGGGTTTTACCCGTGGATATTTATAAGAGTACAGGGGTTCAGAGGAAAATATCGTGTAAATACATTAAATTTACATTAAAAAACTAAAATATTTACATTAAATTAAATAGAAAAGCAACTGGAATATCATATGGACAATTGGGCAGAAAAATAATATAATTTAGAAAATAGTAAATTATAGGATGGAATAAGCATATGGAT
The DNA here is from genome assembly GCA_009785865.1 of Oscillospiraceae bacterium. Classification (GTDB taxonomy): domain Bacteria; phylum Bacillota; class Clostridia; order TANB77; family CAG-508; genus WQVL01. Next base: position 300 of record WQVL01000039.1, read on the forward strand.
GAAATCACAATAAAAGTTAATCACAGAAATATTGATAAAAATACACTCCTTCTTGACTTGAAGAATATAGCGAATAAAATAAATTCTAATACATTATCAACAAAGCAATATAAAGAAAGTGGTGGAGAATTCGGAGTAAATACGTTTCTTAGACGCTTTGGATCATGGAATAATGCATTGCAAGAAGCAAAACTTGATGTAAATACTAATAACAACAAATACTCTGAAGTTGAATTATACAAAAATTATATTTCTATATGTGAAAAATTGGGAAAACAAGCTTCTTATAATGATATGAGAGTTGAAAAATCCGCTATAAGTAGAAGTACATATGACAACCATTTTGGCTCTTGGAATAAATTTTTAACAAAATTTATTGATTATTTGAATGATGGAAAATTAAGCGTAGAATCAGAGGCAAAAGATAATGATTCCGATAGAAAGAATTCACGTTCAATTTCTCTTTCTTTGAGATATAAGATACTTGTGAGAGATAAATTCTCGTGTAAGAAATGTGGTCAATCGCCAGCCAAAAATCCCAATGTTGTTTTACATGTAGATCATATAGTTCCTTTCTCAAAAGGAGGAGATTCAACAGAAAACAACTTGGAGATTAAATGTAGTGATTGCAATTATGGAAAAAGCAATAACTATGACATATAAATTATAATCACATTCTTAAAATTACAATATTTTACAAAAAACACTTGACAATCGCAAACAAAGGTTCTAAAATGTAATTGAATTGTAATAAAGGTTGTGATTTGTGAATGGATAACAATTTAATTAATATAGATGATATGGATGTTAAAAGCTTAATATATACAATTAGAGGGAAGCAGGTCATGTTAGATAGTGATGTGTCAATGCTATATAAATGCGAGACCAAAGTGCTTAATCAGACTAGAAAAAGAAACTTTAAAAGATTTCCAGAAGATTTTTGTTTTCAATTAACGGAAGAAGAATATAAATCTTTAAGGTCACAAATTGTGACCTTAGACGAAACAGGAAGAGGACATCATAGAAAATATTTACCATATGTATATACTGAGCAAGGGATTTCAATGTTATCACCATTGTTAAATAGTGAGATTGCTATAGAGGTTAGCATAAAAATTATGCGTGCATTTGTAGAAATGCGAAAAGTTGTTAATACAAATAAAGAGCTATTTGAAAGAGTTATAACGATTGAAAATAAAATAGATACTAAATTTTTCAGCTATGACGATAAGTTTGAACAAATATTTAATGCTCTACAAAAAGAAGAAAACTTTAAACAAAAGATATTTTTTCAAGGACAAATATATAATGCGTACAGTTTGATTATAGATATTATAAAAACAGCGAAATCTAAAATAGTGATTATTGATAATTATATTAGTAATGATGTTCTTAAAATGTTAACTAAGAAAAACAAAAATGTTGAAGTAGTAATTATAACATCGAGCAAAGCGGATATATCTAAACTAGATGTGCAAAAATTTAATGAAGAATACCCTGTATTAAAAATTGCTAAATCAGATAAATTTCATGATCGATTCATTATAATAGATAATCAAGAATTATATCATTGTGGTGCGTCTATAAAGGATTTAGGGAAAAAGTGTTTTGCGATTTCCAAAATGGAGAATACTGAAATTATAAACATTATGAAGAATGTGGGATAGAGAAAATTGTAAAGTGTTCGAATTTGAGCACTTTGTATAGAACAATATTTACATTAAAATTACATTAACTTTTTATTTTTAAAACTGGAAGTCTTACTGTTGTAAGAGAGTATGTTCTTTCTGCTCCCAGCATCTCCACCAAAACCGACATAATGACAATAAAATCAAAGGCAGTGAAAAGCCCAATTTGCAGGGCTTTTTGTTTTGGAAAAAGACATGGGCGCAGAGGAAAATTTAGAAAATGAACAACAAGTCCGTAATATTGTACCAGACTTTGGTAAAACACAATTATTAGCTCCTCATGCAGTTACAGTAACGGCAAAGGGAGAAATTGTAGATTTTGTGTCGAGATATTTTGCTCCAAATGGTGGAGTTATGGAAGAACCGGTAACAGGAGCTTCCCATACTAGACTAATTCCATTCTGGGCAGAAAGGCTTAAGAAGAATACAATGGTAGCGGAACAACTTTCAAAACGTAGTGGAGTAATTTATTGTGAAAATTGTGGTGATAGAGTAAAAATGTTGGGTAGAGCAGCTCTTTATTTAAGAGGAGAAATATTTGTCAGTTAACATAGAAGCACATGGATAAATTACAATATTTTACAAAAAACGCTTGACAATTACAAACAAAAGTTCTAAAATATAATCAAATTGTAAAAAGGTTGTGGTTTACATATGGATAACAAATTAATCAATATAGATGATATAGACATCAAAAGCTTAATATATACAGTAAGAGGCAAACAAGTAATGTTAGATAGTGATGTTGCAATGTTATATAAATATGCAACAAAAGAAGTTAATCAAACTAGAAAGAGAAACATTCGAAGATTTCCAGATAATTTTTGTTTTCAGTTAACGAATAAAGAATTGTTAGACTTGAGGTCACAAATTGTGACCTCAAGTTTGGAAACTACTGATATGTATGGTGGAAGGAGATATTTGCCATATGCATATACAGAACAAGGAATAGCAATGTTATCACCGTTGCTCAAAAGTGAAGTTGCTATACAGGTGAGTATAAATATAATGAATGCCTTTGTAGAAATGCGAAAATTCATAAATACTAATAAAGAATTATTTGAGCGAGTTATAACGATTGAAAATAAAATAGATGCTAAATTTCTTGGATATGATAATAAATTTGAGCAGATATTTAATGCTCTGCAGAAAGATGAAAAATTTAAACAAAAGATATTTTTTGAAGGACAAATATATGATTCTTATAAATTAATTATAGATATTATTAAAAGAGCAAAATGTAAAATAGTGATTATAGATAATTATATAAGTGATGACGTTCTTAAAATGTTAACCAAGAAAAACAAAGATGTTGAAGTAGTGATTATTACATTAGATATGGGTAATGTATCTAAATTAGATATACAAAAATTTAATCAAGAATATCCTGTATTAAGGATTGCTAGAACTAAAAAATTCCATGACCGTTTTATAATAATAGATAATGAAGAATTATATCATTGTGGTGCGTCTATAAAGGATTTAGGGAAAAAGTGTTTTGCGATTTCCAAAATGGAGAACACTGAAATTATAAACATTATGAAGAATATTGGATAACAAAAATATTTAAATTAAATTTAAATAGGCAAAATATGGACAATTAGATAGAAAAATAATATAATTTCATTATAGCTAGTAAGTTATAGGGTGGGTTAGGAGGAATTTTTATGTTAAAAGAACTATTGCAAAGTAATGAAAAAGTTGAGTTAAGAAGCTCGTGTAATTTTAAGATTGAAGGGAAAGATGAAGAAAAGGCTGGAGAGGTGATTTTGACTAATAATCGTCTGCTAATAATTCCGCCATCATCCAATTGGATACCTTTTTGGGTTGGTATAGGACTGGTATTTGCTATAATTATTTCCCTTGCATTATTCCATTCAGCGTACTCCCAATTGATAATTACAATGCATATTGCTGTGATTGTCGTGGGTGCACCGTTTGGACTTATAATGCAATATAATTTATCTAGAAAACCAGATACGGGAAGACCGATTGCGGACAAATTAGAGCTTGCTGTAGAACGCAGAAATATTGAAAGTGTGAATCGAGATTTCGATACTACGCGTTTTATGCTAAAAATGAAAAATGGAGATGTGCATGAACTTCATATCTTGTACGATGCACGTTCAACAATGCCAGATTGGAAATCCACATGGGATAGATTTAATGGATAAGGGAGAATAATCAATATTACAACATTCATTTACATAAAATAGTGTTGGCAAACAAAAAAGCACTCTATTGTTTTGTAATAGAGTGCTTTTAGTTTTTTAAAAAATTCCCATAACTTCATTATACCTAGGTACAGGACCTTCTTTTTTCTTAAGCAAGCTAGCTTTTACTTGTAAGATTTCTGGGAAACAATTTCCTTCGATAATTACAGGTCCATCTGGAGAGACAGCTACATCCCAACCTACATAAGCGACTTCAGATACTACTGTGGAAGCTTCTTTTACCATTTTGACAGCTTCTTTAAAGAAAGGTACTTGGAATCCTACTATTGTTGAGCCTGTTATAGGATGAACTGGATAATCGTTTCCGAGCATAATCCATAGCAACAACATATGCAATACCATTATCATCTAAGCAAGTGAACATGCCTCCGTAGAGCTAAGTTGTCTGCTACACTACCTTTTCCTATTTTTAGTGATGCTTGTATAAAGTGAGGAGTTCCATCTTTGCAAAAAGTAAACATTCTCATGGTATTAACTGAGGTATTGCAAAGCTTGTCTAAATCAGGGTGCTGTGTAAGCCACTCTTCAATGAGCAATTGCTTATTACTGAAAAGTCTATTGTATATATCTTCATAACTCTTATTTTCTTCATATACAAGTTGTTCTATGCCTTTACCATTATCTGAATCTATTGGCTTAATAATTACTTTTTTATTTGCTTTTAAGAACTCAGTGAATTCTTTCGAGTTAGAGCCATCTATGACCATCCAATTTCTCTTTAAATATTTATTAAATAACTTGTTAAATACTACTTTATCTTCGAACTTATATAAACTATCTTTATCATTAAATCTTCTGATGATTTCGTTGTTTTTTCCTCTAGTTAAGAAAGTTTTTCTTTCTTCTTTAGTTAACAAATAAAATTCATATTTTCTATAATCTTCATAACCAGCTTGATATTTGAATCCGCATCTTATAATGTCAAAGAATATGGCGAAAAAATTTCTATTAGCTTTTTTGCTAATAGCTCTTGCAGTTTTAATCATATTCTTGTAGTCCATTTTTAATATTCTTTTACAAATATAAATAATTTTTTTCATATGCTATCACCTGTCCCAAATTATATCATATAATAATGAAGCAGAACAATCTGATATTTAAATATTTATTGATAATTGATATATATATATGATATATTAATTATAGTTATGTCCGTTAAAAGGAGAATGGTGTTATGAATCTTGAAAGAATATATTTTGTAACAGAAGACAATGTGGAATTATCCGGCTTATTAGCTACACCACACGATGTTACACATGAAGTAATTATATCTGTGCATGGCATGCAGAGTAACTGTTTGAAGAAAAGAGAAGATATTATTGGAAGGAAAACTGCTGAAAAGGGCATAGCATATTTCGCATTTAATAATCGTGGAAGTGAACTTATGGGATATGTGAAAAGAATAGATGGAGAGAAAAAGCTTGAAGGTGGGTCAAGTTATGAAAATATATATGATAGCTATTATGATATCAAAGGTGCAATTAGAAAGATGTTATTGTTAGGCTATACAAAAATCCACCTACAAGGGCATAGTTTGGGATGTACCAAAGTTATATATACGTATAATAAGTTAAAAGAGCAAAGCGATTCTATGCTAGAGAATGTAGAGTCGGTGATATTATTATCATTAGTAGATTTGCAGGGAATACAAAAATTTCATGTAGGGGAACAGAAATACTTTGAATTTTTAGAACATGCGAAAGCAATGGAAATTCAAGGATTAGAAAAAGAGTTAATGCCAAAAGAAAGTTTTGTACACCCTATCAGTGTAAAAACATATTTAACTTACTATGGGGAAGGCAATGATTTAATAAATTTTACAAGATTTGATGACAAGTATTATCACTTTAAAGAAATAAACAATATAGATGTACCATTATTCTTAAGATGGCGGAACTGTTTATGAATATATTAGACAAGAGCTAGATGAATTAGTTCCATATTTAGAGAATAAGTTTGAGCATAAGAGTTTAGATATTGGATATATAGCTGGAGCAGATCATTCATATTATGGATATGAAGAGTTTTTAGCAGATCAGATTATAAACTTTATTTTAAAAGGAAGAGTATAAGTAATAATAAATGGAGGTGAGATGTATGGATTACAAAGAAGTAGTAGAAGCTATGAGAAGAGATTGGAGAGTTAGAAAGCTAAGTGAGTGGGCGAGAATGTTTGATATGAAAGAACATGAATTAGGAAGAATATGCAAAGATCGAGATGGAAAAGAACTTCAATCACATAGTGGTGATAAATGGGGATATAAAGGGGTTAAACCATAAAGAATAAAAATCCCGAAATTATCTTGAATTAGTTAAATAAAAATGAATAAAAAATCCTAAATTTTCTAAAACTAAAAAGGAAATGAGGGATTTTTATTATGAATTTTAATACAGATTTAGCTGATGAAAGAAGAGATTGTTATAGAAAAGCAAATAAGCTAGAAGATGAGATACCTGGACTAGAGGTAGAAGAATATACAGTAAGTGAAGATATAAATGTGTCAAAGGTTAAAGTGATTAGTGAAGAAGGGGCAAGTGCAATAGGAAAACCGATTGGAACATATATAACAATAGATGTAAAGAATCTAAAAATTGCTGAAGAGAATGAAATACAAAAAGCTTCCGATGTTGTTACAAAAGAGTTAAAGGGATTAATTGCGAAACATGAGATTTTCAAAGAAGATATTTTGGTCGTTGGGCTTGGCAATATTTATGTTACGCCAGATGCACTTCGGGCCGAAGGTGGTAAATGAGATAGATGTTACTAGGCATTTACTTAAGTATGTTCCGCAAGCGATACCGGAAGGAACTAGATCAGTAACTGCAGTAGCCCCAGGAGTGATGGGAACAACAGGGATGGAGACTTTAGAGATTGTAAAAGGAATAGTGGAAAATGTAAAGCCCAAACTTCTTATAGTAATAGATAGTTTAGCATCAAAAAGCATTGAAAGAATTAGTAGCACTGTGCAAATGGCAGATACAGGAATAGTGCCAGGAGCAGGTGTAGGAAATAAGAGAAGTGAATTAAGTGAATGTACACTCCGATGTCCCAGTAATTGCAATTGGAGTATCTATGGTTGTAGAAGCAGCTACAATTGTAGCTGATGGTTTAGACTTATTAACAAAAAAAATTGAAAAAGGGATAGAAAATGAATGCA
>WQVL01000040.1 GCA_009785865.1 Oscillospiraceae bacterium
AGGTGTAGGAAATAAGAGAAGTGAATTAAGTCAAGGTACACTTCGGAATACCAGTAATTGCAATAGGAGTACCGATGGTGGTTGAGGCGGCTACAATAGTGGCTGATGGACTAGATTTGTTTGCAGAAAAAGTTGAGAAGGGAATAGAAGCTGAGAATAATAGCGGGTTATTTGAACTAGTAGAAAAGCTTAAAAATGAAGATAAATATGAAATGATAAAAGATGTGCTTGTTCCGGAAAACTACAACTTAATTGTAACACCAAAAGAAATAGATGATTTAATAGAGAATATGAAAGATGTAGTAGCAAGAGGAATAAACTTTAGCATGTAATAGATTGTAATATAAAGTAGTAAAGTAATATTTTAAATCTAAAATTAAGAAGTAAGAAGTGAGAGTGAATTTTCATACTTGCTTCTTTTTAATTTTATAATGGATGCAATGCTAGTTATGCCTGGAAATGTAAAAGTGATAAAATATATATTAATAATAAATGAACAGGATAGAACCAATATAATGCTTGTTTTAAATTTTTACCTTTTTCACCATTATAAAGAAGAATGAAAATTAACGGCAATATTGTACATGTAGCAAGAATTATAAAACGATTTAGTAGTCCTGCTTCAAAATATACTCTAATGTGCTCGAATGTATTTATAGGATATCTGTTTTCCATTAAACGATAGACAGTTATGGAATAGTCTACAATAACAGCTGTAGCAAAAGAGAGTGCCATAACTGGTTTGTGCTGTCTAAATAGATAGAATAACAGTATTATTGCTACGCCATAAAAACCATAGTCTGTATTTATAAAATGTGCTAATATACCTAATGCAATGGCAGGTAATAAGGACAAAATTTTAACTAAGATAGTTATTAAAAGTTTGTCTTGACTATGCTTCAAGATGAAACTAGATAACTTATCATAAATTAATATAGCGAGTAATCCTAAAAATAGTGTAAAGAAAATGTTTAATTGCCAAATGTATTCATACCAAACATCTCCTCCTCTAATTACATATATGAACAATGTAAAAGGTATTTGAGAAATAAGAGCAAATATGAACAGACGAAGCATATATTTCCATATGTTTTTTGTATGAATGTATCCTTGAGAAATTTGGAATGCAAAAATAGGGAAGGCAAGTCTTCCTATATAATTGAAAAATGAAAACCCACCAAAAACAAGATACCCTGAATGGTCGATTATCATCGTAATCATCGCAATAAGTTTTAGTTTGAAAGCATCCATAATTTCCTCCTGAAAATATTATATAGTAATGAATTGATTATTGCAAAAGAATTAAAAAAATCAAAGATTTTAGAGGAGATAACAGTTTAGTGAAGAGATACAAATGTAAAGAGAATGTAATAATAAGATAATATGTGCGACATAAAAGAGGGAGGCTGTATTAGTGTAAGGCTTGAGAACCTGAAAAGATCATGTGAGGAAAGTGGCTGTTGACATGGGTGCAAAGAAATGCTATCGTGATATTAAGTGAGGATAGAATTTGATACACTTTGCTAATAGTATTAATAATAGTAGAATATAGACGTTATAATATAGAGGAGAGAGACATGAATACAAAGAAAAAAATAATAGGGTTGATAATAGTGATTGCTATGATGTTAGCGGTTATTATGCCAAGTATATATGCAATAACTATACCAATCAATACTCCAACAGGAGGTTTTACAGTAAACAGTGGTGAAACTGTAATAATTGGACCAGGTGGAGTTGTTACTGGGAATGTAACTGTAGCAAACGGAGGAACTTTATATCTTGAAGACGGAGGAATAATCACAGGAAATATTACAACTGCTGTAACTGTGCAAAGTGGGCGGAACCTTTATAATGAATGGTGGAGAAATTACTGATAATGCTACTTCTCAAGGGGCAGCTTTTGCTGCAGGTGTAACTGTACAAAGTGGACGGAGATTTTATAATGAATAATGGAAAAATTCATGGAAATACAGCAATTGGAGCAGGAGCTGCTCAAGGTGGAGTAATTGTACATGGATTATTTGAAATGAATGGTGGCCAGATTACTGACAATCAAAGCACTCTGAGTGCTGGTGGCGTAAGTGTAAATGGTGCAGGAACCTTTATAATGAATGGTGGAGAAATATCAGAAAACACTGCTACAAGTGGAACGCGGAATTAGGGTATCTGCTGGTGGTACATTTGAAATGAATGGTGGAGAAATACATGGAAATGCAGCAACTGGAACAGGAGCTGGAGTATGGGTAAGTGGTGCTGGATCAACTTTTACAATGAATGCAGGCGAGATCCATAGTCATAATGCTGTTGGTGTTACCAATGGAGTAATAAATATAGCAAATGGAAGTGCGACAATGAATGGTGGAAAAATTCATGGAAATAGTACAAATGGTAATGGAGGTGCTGTAACAATACAAGTAAACGGGACCTTTACAATGAATGCAGGTGAAATTGTTAGTAATACTGCTACCCTTGGGGCAGGAGTGTTTGCTAATGCTGGCGTTTTTCATATGAATGGAGGAAGAATTGCTGATAACACTGCTACTGGAAATGGTGGAGGAGTAAATGTAGGTGTTGCAACACTTGAAATTAATGGAGGGCAAATCGTTGACAATAATGCCACAAGAGGTGGAGGAGTATTTGTTAATGGAGGAACCGTTATAATGAGAGGCGGAGCAATTTCTGGGAATACTGCCATTAACGATGCCGGTGGTATACGTGTAGGTCCTGCTAACGGTACTTTCACAATGGAAGGTGGACAAATATCTGGAAATATAGCAGGTACTAATGGTGGAGGAATAGTTTTAGAACCTCTTGGAGTTGTTGCGATTACTGATGGAGTGATTTCAGGGAACACTGGAAATAACGGAGGAGGACTTTTTGTAGCGCATAGTAATGGATTTATTCCAAATCTTACTATAGGTAGCGATGCTGTGTTTACAGGAAATATAGCTAGAAATGGTAGATTTGTAAATGATACAGCAGCAACAAATAATTCTCAAGTTGAGCCAGGAACAGTAAGTGTTCCAGCGCATGCGTTTTCTAATTCTGATATAAATGCAACTGGAATCTTAGTGCATCTAGTGACCTTTGCAGTGAGAAATGGTGTAGGAGGAACAATAACTGGAGATGGAGCTGCTGTACAAGGAAGTGAAATAGGAAAAATGGTTGTTGAAGATGGAGATGTTGTTGACAATCCAACTGCAAGTCCGTTTGTTGATTTTCATACACTTGGTTGGTATGTAAATGACGGAGCTCGATTAGTAGCTTTAGGTGATATTATAGCAGATGGAGATATTCATATAGAAGTACTATTTGGGGAGAATGAACCACCATATGTGCCAGTGCCACCAGATAATAATGGAGAGGTAGAGGGGACAGAACCAGGAATGCCAGAAGAGGAAGAACAAGGTATGGCAGGTGGTGTAGTACAAACTGGAGATACAACTAATGTTTTTGTCTATATAGTGCTAATTGTTATATCTGGAGTTGTAATCTTTGTATATATTAAGAGATATAATAGAAAAGGAAAGAGGATAAAGTAAGGAATGATGTATTCCTGATTACAAATATAATACTTCCCCCAGTACAATAGTGAACTGGGGGAAGTATTGCGTTATAGTTCTTAAATTATCTTTTAGCTTTTTCTAATCTATACATTTTGCAAATATTGCAATCTTTACAAATGAAAACTCTATTATCGAAGATTAATTTTAGAGTATTTATAAACTCATCATCCACATCGATAATATGAATATAAATAGCTTTTGGAAGCAAAGTCAAAAGCGAATTTAAAGCAAAGTCGTTTGAAGAAAAAGTGATGTCAGAAAGATACTTGTTGTTTAGTACGTTGTTATCTAATTCGATAACATTTTTGAATTCATCGAGCAAGGTTGACTCCTGATCTTTATAGATCAAGTGAACAACGTTAGAACCGGTATTCCTTAGAATTTATATATACCTTTAGTAAGTCTATAAATTCAGAGTACTCTCTATCTATTACAAATTTATTCACAGATAAATCTACAATGGAATCTAACAACTTAATGTAGTCCTTGATTCTAAAGTTAACAAAACCATCTACTATTAATGATTTGTTATTTGCAAAATATTCTTCGCTAGATGAAGAGATAATATCTTTTTTTGCTGCGTAGTGTGTAAGATTACTATTATTAAGACATTCCTGACAAAGGGTTAGTATTTTTCTTTGCTCTATATCAGTAAAATAGAAGTAATTAGAAGTGATGATCTTATTCAAACTTTTAGTTTCGTAGAATTTGATTACCGCATCTGCTAAAATGTTAGATACTTTCTTTAAGAAAAAATCTACATTTGTGTCTTTATAATGAATTATGATGTTTTCATATATTTTGAATTTTGAATGAGAAAGACACATATTAGGTAAATCTAGTTTTCGGAAATGGTCTAGTAGATAATTACTTATATTTTGATTTTTTGTTTTGATACATAAAGATTTGAGCACGAAAAATTCTCCTTCCATAATATATGTACTAGTATCTACTAAAATTGTTATAGATATACATATATTATTCCAGAGAATGATTTTTGGTGTTAATATAGGTTATACTATTATATACTTAATAGTAAATCATGTAGTCTATATCAGGGAAAACACAATCTTTTTTTGAAATATCTTTTAAGAATTCCGGATCTATGTTGTCCTCTTTAATTTGAGTATACAATTTTGTGAATCTGCCAATATGGTCTTTGATTCTCTTTTTTGCATAATCAACCATTGTGTTGTTGGTTATTATAAACAGCCAGTCACTACTTTGTGCAAGTAATAATTCTCTTGCACATTGGTCTAAAGCTTTTTTTCTTAATCCTTTGCTGTTAGGGAATAAGTGGCAAAGCTCTACCATTTTATCTCCAGCATCATGTAGATGTCTATGGACGTAATCATTTGATTCATTAAGCCATACTTCACTATATCCATTTGCGCCCCAGCTAGAAATACAAGGAGATGATACTTGCATATTTGGATATTTATCTATATAACTTCCAGGAGTGATTAATTCAAAATTCGGTGCGTCATAATAAATTTTCTTAAATAGAATATATAACCAATAAGGGCCTTCATACCACCAATGACCATATAATTCTGCATCATAAGGACATAGAACAATAGGTGGAGCTTCCATTGCTCCAGATAGATTGGATATTTGTTCTACTCTAGAGTCTAAGAAATGACCTGCGTGTTTTTCAGCAGAATCGTTAGCCCACTGAACGTTATAATAGTCTTTAGACTCGTTATCTCCGGTAATTCTATGATACTTGATTCCAGTATTAACACGAACACCATTTGAAGCAATATAAGGTTTAATATATTCGTAGTCAGCATCATAACCAATGTCGCGGTAAAATTCACGATAATTAGGATCTCCTGGGTATCCAATAACAGAACTCCATACTTGTTTTGAACTTTCAATATCTCTACCAAAAGCAATTACTCCTTCTGGAGAGCAGATTGGAGCAAAAGTACCATAAACAGGTATTGGATTTGCATATAGTATCCCATGAGATTCAGTTATAATGTATTCGATTCCAAACTCTTTAAGATATTTATCCGCCTCTGGAACATAACCACATTCAGGAAGCCAAATTCCACGAGGCTGCTTGCCGAAATATCTCTTGTAAGTTTCTACACCAACTGCTATTTGAGCTTTGATAGTTTTTTCATTTACATATAAGATAGGGAAATACCCATGAGTTGCACCACATGTGATTATTTCTAAAACACCAATGTCTTGGAAATGTTTAAATGCATCTATTAAATTACAATTATATACTTCTTTATAAACATGTAAATCACTAGAGTATCTGTTTAGGTAATAATGAGAAAGGGAGTTAAGTCTTTCGTCATAAGTTGTCCTCTTAACTTCTTTTTTGCATAGTTCAATGCGTTTTTTCAGATAATGTATATATCTTTTTTGTAATAATTTATTATCGAGCATAGATAAAAGAGGAGGAGTAAGTGACATCGTGACTTGAAAGCCCACATTCTCTTCCTCTAGTTTTTTAAAGTTTGATAATAAAGGTATATATGTTTCAGAGATAGCTTCGAAAAGCCATTCTTCTTCTAAATAATCTGGATTTTCAGGATGATGTATAAATGGTAGATGTGCATGTAGTATGAATGATACATATCCTTTGATTTCTTTATTCCTCATTTGTACCCCTCTTTATTTTCCTTTTATGAAGACGGTAAATTGTTTGCATCAAACAATTCATTGTTTCTATAAATTTTTCTATATATGTCAGATGCGCTATAAGATTTGCCAGCATATTTTAACAAATTTAAAGTAGCAATATTCCTAGAAGTTTCCGCATTAGTTTTCACATTTCTAAAGAACACAATGTTTTGCTCTGGCTCAAACAAAATATGATCGTTTGGAGATTCGACTGTGTTTGAAGAGGCAATCTGTAAATAGTTATTAGGTATAAATGTTTGAGTTGAAACTGGCCTTCTTCCAAGTTCTACAACATACTTATTGGCTTGGTCATCCACATCAAAATACCAGCTGTTTGCAAAGTCATTTACTTCAATTTCAAAAGAATAGCCTTTAGATGTATTGTGAACTATTAAAACAGGTTTAGTAACATTCCAGAAGTTTTCGCCATAATTTGTTTCATAATTAGCTCTGTCTTCATCTGCAATATCCCAATAAACAAAAAGTCTCTTTGGGGTTTGTGCAAGTATCTTTACAAGTGTCTTGTTATATCTATATGGTAAATCGTAATATTCAAGAAGATTTATTTTTGTGTCAACTTCTTTAGCTTTCTTAACCGGAGTCTTTGTTGCAGCTTTTTTAACCGGAGTTTTCGATGCAGCTTTTTTAACCGGAGTTTTCGATGCAGCTTTTTTAACCGGAGTTTTCGATGCAGCTTTTTTAACCGGAGTTTTC
>WQVL01000041.1 GCA_009785865.1 Oscillospiraceae bacterium
AGCAAGTAGATTTAGGCAAACAACAGGAGATGGACTTGATAGAGGAGATAGACAATTAACTGATATAGAAGGACGTGACATTAATAGAGATGGCAATAGAAGAGTGGGAAGACGTGGAGAAATACGTGAAAGAAATTTCTGTTGCTGTGGTAGCTACGTAGTAGTAGGAACTATTGAAATACCTAGAACAAATGTAAATTATCCTATTTTAGAGAGGAGTACTAATACTGCTATAGAAATAGCTGTTGCGGTAATTTCCCCAACGAACCCAGAGGATAGACTAAATAGGCCTGGGAATGTTACTATTACGGGGCATAATTATAGAGATGGTACATTTTTTTCAAATAATAGTAGCTTAGCGTTAGGAGATAGAATATATATAGTAGATGCTAGAGGAGTTAGAATGACATATATAATATATGAGATGTTTGAATCGACTCCGAATGATGTAGCTTATGTATCAAGAGATACAGAAGGAGCAATAGAAATAACTTTAACGACATGTACTGATGATTCGCTTAGAAGGCTAGTAATAAAAGCAAGAGTAGAAGGATAACAAAGGAGGAAGCCTATGACAGGTAAAAAGTATGGTATAATTTTAACAATATTACTAGTAGTGGTGGCGATAGTTGCAATTGTAGTATTAGTAATTCATTTTCAAAATGTTGCTGAGGAAAGAGAAACAGAAGAGGCATTTCATAGATTTTTAGATGTAGTTGGTCAACATGATGTAACTGTTTCAGGGAATAATGGAAATTATTATAATGGGGATTACTATAATGGATATGATAACGGAGGAAACGGTGGCACTGGAGGCTCTGGTGGCACTGGAGGTTCTGGCGGAGGTGGAGGCGGAAGCTCAGCACCTTGGAGAGGAAATCCAGGAGTGTACCATAGAGGCCATCTTGTAGTGGGAACCATAGAGATACCTAGAACAGGTAGAAACTATCCTATTTTAGAGCAAGGTACATATGCAGCATTAGATATATCAGTTGCAGTAATGTGGCCAAATGATCCAATAGATAGATTAAATGAACCGGGAAATGTTACAATAATGGGACACAATTATAGAAACAGAAGATTCTTTGGTGGTAATCAACTATTACGATTAGGAGATCATATACATATAACAGATGCTAGAGGAAGAAGGGTAACGTATTCGATATATCATATATTTGAGACAACACCTGAAGATACAGCGCATGTAATGAGAGATACATATGGAGGGACAGAAATAACTTTAACAACATGTACGAATGATGGAAGAAGAAGATTAGTAATTCAAGCAGTAGCATATTAAAGTAAAAATAGACCCTCCCTCAGCGTAGCTGGGGGAGGGTTTGTTTTTATTTGATTACTATGTTATAAATCTTATTTTTCACATATATCTCTTTTACTATATTTTGGCCAGATAGAAGTTCCTTAAGCTCCTCGTGTATAACTGTTTTAAGAGTAGCTTCGTCGCTATCTAGAGCTACTGTTACTGTTCCTTTAACTCTACCATTTATTTGCACAGGTATTTCTATCATGGAATCTATTGTTTTAGATTCGTCGTATACAGGCCAAGGAGTTTCAGCAATTGTCTTGTCATATCCAACTATTTCATACATTTCTTCAGCAATATGAGGTGAAAATGGATTTAACAATTGTAATAATGTCTGAAGCTCAGCCTTATTTACTCTCTTAAGTCTGTAAAATTCGTTAGTAAGAGACATTAAGGAAGCGATTGCAGTATTAAACTTCATTTCTTCTATATCTGAAGATACTTTCTTAATAGTTTTATGCATTGATACTTCAAGTTCTTCAGAATAAGTGTTACCATCTATAAGAAATTCTTGCAAATTCCATACTCTGTCAAGGAATTTGAAGCATCCTTTAGTAGAATCCATAGACCACGGAGTTGCTTGATCAAAAGGTCCAATAAACATCTCGTATAGTCTTAATGTGTCTGCTCCATAGTCGTTTATTATATCGTCAGGATTCACTACATTTCCTTTAGATTTAGACATTTTTTCAGAGTTGCTACCCAAAATCATACCATGTGCAGTACGCTTTGAGTATGGCTCTTTTGTAGGAACAACACCTATATCATATAGAAATTTGTGCCAGAATCTAGAGTACAGAAGGTGAAGTGTTGTATGCTCCATACCTCCGTTATACCAATCGATAGCAGTCCAATACTCTAAAGCTTCTTTGCTGGCTAACTCTTTATCATTATCTGGATCAACATATCTTAAAAAATACCAAGATGAGCCAGCCCATTGTGGCATAGTATCAGTTTCGCGTTTAGCTGGTCCACTACAAGTTGGGCAAGTGGTGTTAATCCAGCTGTCAAGTTTAGCTAAAGGTGATTCTCCATTTTCTCCTGGTTCGAAATCTTCTATCTCTGGTAACACAAGAGGTAGGCTCTCTTCAGGAAGATGAACATATCCGCATTTATCACAATGTACAATTGGAATAGGTTCTCCCCAATATCTTTGTCTTGAGAATATCCAATCACGCAGCTTGTAGTTTACCTTCTTATATCCAAGCCCTTTTTCTTCTAAAAAGTCTGTAGCTGCTTTAATAGCTACATTTGGAACAAGTCCATTTAAGAAGTCTGAATTAACCATAATTCCATTATGTACATCAACATAAGGTTCTTCTAAAGGGCCAAGTACGTCTCCGGTCTCGTTTTGCTCATTTGGAGGAAGAATAAC
Organism: Oscillospiraceae bacterium; assembly: GCA_009785865.1. Lineage (GTDB taxonomy): Bacteria > Bacillota > Clostridia > TANB77 > CAG-508 > WQVL01. The sequence goes on from WQVL01000041.1 coordinate 2,700, forward strand.
TTGTTTAATAGGTAACCCGAATTTTTTAGCAAACTCAAAATCTCTTTCATCATGTGCAGGAACAGCCATGATAGCCCCGGTTCCGTAAGTGATTAGGACATAGTCTGAAATCCAAACACTCATTTCTTCATTAGTCAAAGGATTAATAGCTTTAATACCTTTAATTTCTACACCGGTTTTTTCTTTAGCAATTTCTGTTCTCTCAAAATCAGATTTACGAGCTGCTTGACTGCGGTATTCTACTAGTTCATTATAATTAGTTATATTGTCTTTTAAAGTTTCAATTAAAGAATGCTCAGGAGCTACAACCATATATGTTGCACCAAACAGTGTGTCTGGTCTAGTAGTATATACTTGTAAGTGCTCTTCACTAGAACCTTTAATCTCAAATTTAACTTCTGCACCTTCACTGCGTCCAATCCAGTTTTTTTGTCCTAGTTTAATTTTTTCTAAATAGTCTACCTCATCTAAGTCATTTATTAATCTTTCTGCATATTCAGTAATTTTAAGCATCCACTGGCTCTTTTCTTTTTGAACAACTTCACTGCCACATCTTTCGCATTCGCCTGAAACTACTTCTTCATTGGCTAGTCCAACTTTACAACCTGTACAGAAGTTTATTGGCATTGTTGTTTTGTATGCTAGTCCATGCTTAAATAATTGTATGAAGATCCATTGTGTCCATTTATAGTAGTTTGGGTCTGTTGTATCAACACATCTTGACCAATCAAAAGAAAACCCAAATGATTTTAATTGTTTAGTGAAATTCTCTATGTTTTGCTCAGTAACTATTTTAGGGTGAATCTTATTCTTGATTGCATAATTTTCAGTTGGCAATCCAAAAGCGTCAAAACCTATAGGATACAAGACATTATATCCTTCTCGTCTTTTCTTTCTTGCGATAACATCAAGTGCAGTATAGCTTCTTGGATGACCTACATGGAGGCCATGTGCTGAAGGATAAGGAAATTCTACGAGACCATACCATTTTGGTAAAGTAGTATCATTCTTTGTGTAAAAAGTTCCTTTTCTTTCCCATATTTCTTGCCATTTCTTTTCGATTTGCTTATAATCATATGCCATATAAAAATCCCCTCCACGTTAATATTTTAAAGATTATACAACACTTTTTTGATAAAAGAAAGCAAAAGAGGTAGTTTTTTGAAGTTTAATTAAAAAAGAAGTTTAAATTGTATTATAAAATAACATTTTTAGAAACTTCAAAAAAATGGCAATAATCGTTAAAACGCAATGGAAAAGGGTGATTTTTTCCATGAATACCCAAAAACATGAAAAAAAAGGCAAAAAACTGAAGAAATTTGGAAAAAAGACTTGAAAAAGTTTACATAACCGATTATAATTAGACAAGAGATGTTTTTTGGGTAGTTTAATAAGTCTACAGAGTTTAATTTGCACAGCACTTTAAATGAACGTAGAAATTTTATGCTATCCTTAAAAACCTTTATTTTAAGAAGCGTGTCCCCGTAACGAAGTATCATTTATGGCCGGTTAACGCCCCATAAATGTCATACAAATGTAATCTTATAATGTTGAGTTAATACGTATGAGTATCCGTAAGGGGTTTTTTATTGATTTTATAGTTATATAAAAAACGCGCTAATATATAGAAGAAACAAGCATTGACAGAAAGCGATAAAAATGTAAAAATAGTAAGGAAAATGTATATTTATATGATATCGTACAATATAAAAATAGGAGGAGCAAAAATGATTAATCTCGAGAGCTTATTTTCACAGGAGAAAAGTTTGAAAGTAAAGGTACTAGTAGCAATGTTGATAATGACATTAACATTCGCAAATATATTTTTACTTGGAATGTACACTGGTACAGGGTCTGTAACCTATCGGAACAGATGCTAATTTAGGAAATGGTGATAGCCAAACTAATGTACAAAATGTTGAGTTTGATGTATTTTTTGATCAAGCGGACAGGAACTTAAACACAGTAAGTAGAGACATGAACGTAGAAGAAGGGTTAACGCTATATGCACAAGTAAGGGTAAGAGATGGAGGAGTTCTGAATGAAGCTAGACTCTCCTTTGGAAATACCAACTTTGCAGTAGAAGAACGGAACTAACCTTAACTTCGGTAGAATAGTTTCTGGTGAATCGAGAACACTTGAAATACCTATAAGTTTTGCAAGAGAAGGAAATTCTTTAAACTTAGGGTTTTTAAGCATGTTAAGCAGTATTACATTGACAGGTAGCTATACAAATAATAATGACGAAGTTGTAACTATAAATGCTACGAGACAAGCAAGAGTTATCTGGGATGCATCAGAACTTAATCGAGAAGATACGCCAGCAAGATTAAACTCTGAGATTATAACAAACGAGATCGTAAATATAGATGGAGTAAATAAAAGGGTAGTACAAGCTAGAGTAACATCAGGAATATCTAATAATATATATCCAATAAGAGAGACGACAATACAAATTGATGCTCCTATAGGAGTTTTAGAAGAGATCATAGTAGAAGACACTGAACTGCTAGATGATGAAACAATTCCGAATGTGACAATGACTGAGGTGCTTCCAGAGAGTATAACAGTAGCTACATTTGGAAACATGAATTGGACATATGAAGAATTGGGAGGAAATATTAGTATAACAATAGACAATAGACCAGACGATAACAATGTGATTCAATGGAATAGATCTGGATTAGACGAGTTTATTGTTACATACATATTTGCAGAAGAAGTAGATGCAAGTGCAATTGAATTAAATATGAATAGCACAATAATATTACATGATGAAATGGGATCAAGATTAACAGCAAGTTATGAAATGAGTGAAGCTAATTTAGGAAGTCTAAATATAGTTTCATTTAACTCTGCTATTACAAGAGAAGGATATAGAAGTATATTAACTGTAGGACAGAATCTAGAACATAATAGCATCTGGGCTATAGGTGTTAGTTATGCACCAGCAATAGATTCTATTGTATTGAGTGCTACAGGAAACGCATTATATAATGGAGATGTAGAGATTGCAAATGTAAATGTAGAGTATCTTTCTACTAATATAAATAGAGAAGACTTTTTAAGAATGTTTGGACAAGATGGAGAACTTAGAATATATGTAGGAAATGCTTATGGAGAAGAATTGTTTACAACTGTAACTGCAAATAATAGTGTAGATGAGAATGGAAACATTGTTATCAATTATGAAGAAGGTACAACATCATTAAGAATAGTTACAAGTAGTCCAGAAACAGAAGGAAGACTTAATATAAGACATACTAGAGTATTAAATGGAATGTCTGCTAGCCAAGAAGAATTTTCGAGTGCAACGTATATGGTAAGTAGAGTAAATGCTCAAGGAAGAACAGCGGAAAATGAATATGTTCAAATGAACATAGAAGATGCGAGTGAAATGAGACTTGTAGCTCCAGTTTCAGTTGCGAATTTAGAAATGAGTAGAACAAACTTATCTACAGTGAATTCTAATGAAGTACGTTTCACAATAACATTAAATACAAATCACTATAGATATGACCTATATACAAATCCAGTATTTACTATAGAGTTACCTGGATATGTAAGAACTTTAGGTGTAAGAGATATTGATATATTAAGTGGTAATGGATTAGAAA
>WQVL01000042.1 GCA_009785865.1 Oscillospiraceae bacterium
GCTTCTTTTATTTGCCCTATCCACACTTCTTCTTCCTCAAATTCTAAATCAGAATCATATTCTGGAAATGAAGAAATCATTATGCTTTCATCACCATTATATAGTTTTGTATATATCTCTTCTGTCACAAATGGCATGAATGGATGTAGCAATTTTAAAGAATCACCTAGCACCTTGTTAAGCACATATTGCGCAGTTCTTCTGCTTTCACATTCTTTGTCATACAACCTTGTTTTTACAATCTCAATATACCAATCACAGAACTCATCCCATATGAAACTATATACTTTATCTAACGCTATACCTAGATCATAGTTTTCCATATTAACTATAACTTCTTTTATTAAATTATTTAGTCTAGATAGTATCCATTTATCTTCATGTTGTAATGGCGTAATTATCACGTTCTCATCTTCCGTCTCATAATCTTCTAAATTCATTAAAGCAAATTTAGCTGCGTTCCATACTTTGTTAGCAAAATTTCCTGCCGCTTCTGTTTTTTCCGGCATGAATCTCATATCATTTCCAGCTGATGTTCCGGATACTAATGAAAATCTTAAACTATCTGTTCCATACTCATCTATAATATCTAATGGATCTATTCCATTCCCTAAAGACTTAGACATTTTTCTTCCTTGACTATCCCTTACTATTCCATGTATTAAAACTGTATCGAATGGTATTTTCCCTGTATTTTCTAATGCCGAAAAAACCATTCTAACTACCCAGAAGAAAATTATATCGTATCCTGTAACCAATACATTTGTTGGATAGAATGTTTTAAAATCTTCTGTTTCTTCTGGCCAGCCTAATGTCGAAAACGGCCATAATGCTGAGCTGAACCATGTATCTAATGCATCTGGATCTTGCACTAAACTTGTACATCCGCACTTAGAACACTCATTTGGTTTGCTCACTTCTACATTTATCTCTGAACATTCATCACAATAATATGCAGGTATTTGGTGCCCCCACCATAATTGACGAGATATACACCAATCTTGTATGTTCTCTAGCCAATTGAAATATATTTTATCAAACCTTTCTGGAACAAATTTTATCTCTCCAGATCTTACTGCTTCTATTGCCGGCTTAGCCAACTCTTCCATCTTAACAAACCATTGAACTGATATCTTAGGTTCTATACCACTACTACATCTTTCACATTTCCCTACATTGTGTGTATATGGTTCTACTTTAACTAAAACATCTAACTCTTCTAGTTTTTTCACAATATGTTTTCTTGCTTCCAACATATTCATTCCTTTATACTCAGGAACTAAATCTCCCATTTTGAAATCTTTATCAAATACATCTACAATCTCTAAATTATGTGTTAACCCTGCTTGATAATCATTAGGATCATGCGCAGGAGTTATCTTTACACATCCTGTCCCAAATTCCATTTCTACAAAATCATCTGCTATTATCGGAATTTCTTTATTCATTATAGGAAGAAGGCATGTCTTTCCTACTAAATCTTTATATCTTTCATCTTCTGGATGAACTGCAACTGCTGTATCCCCTAACATAGTTTCTGGTCTTGTCGTAGCAACTGTTATATACTTATCTGTTCCTACAATATTGTATCTTATATGCCATAGATTAGAAGGCTCTTCCACATGTTCCACTTCTGCATCTGATACTCCTGTGTTACATCCGCACGCACCAGTTTACCATTCTTTTCCCTTTATATATTAATCCTTTATCATATAGCTTTTTAAATACTCCTAGTACAGCTTTTGATAGCCCTTCGTCCATTGTAAATCTAGAACGTGACCAATCAGCGCTACATCCTAATCTCTTTTGTTGCTCTACAATAGCACCACCATAAAGATGAGTCCATTCCCAAGCTCTTTCAATAAACTTTTCTCTTCCTAAATCATGTTTCCCTATTCCTTCTTCATTTAAAGTTTCTACTATCTTCATCTCAGTAGAAATAGCTGCATGATCTGTCCCCGGCATCCATAAAGTGTTATATCCTTGCATCCTTTTATATCTAATTAAAATATCTTGAATAGTCCCATCTAATGCATGTCCCATATGCAATTTCCCAGTTACATTAGGAGGAGGCATCATAATGCAATATGGTTCACTTTTCTCATCCATGCTTGGCTTAAAATATCCTTTTTCCTCCCATAACTCATACAGTTTTTTTTCAAAATCTTTAGGATTATATTTTCCTTCTAATTCATGTTTTTGTTTATCATTCATATAACTCACCTCTCTAAAATATATAAAAAAAGGACCACATAAGAAATCCGTTAAGGACGAATCTCTCCGTGGTACCACCTTATTTATAGTTACTAACTATCACTCTTTTCTTTTAACGCAAAGTGTAAACGGCATAACTTACTACTATTTCAGAAATGCGACTCCCAAGCTACCTTCAACAACTTTTCTCCTAAAAAAGGCTCTCAATCCATGACCTTTTCTCCCTGTTAGATACTAGATTATCTACTCCTCTTGTTCACAGTCTTTCTACTCTTTTTATTTAGTTTCATACATTTTATCATTTTAAAAATCTTTTATCAATAGCTTCTCCCAAATTATTTTACTTCTTTAATATCATTTCCATTATAGTAAAGATAATAAAAAATGCTAAATTAACTAAAACAATCATTGCCCCTGCACTAATATCATGTACAAATGATAAATATATTCCAATCAAGAAACTTACAAGGCTTATTACTCCTGAACTAATTACTACACTCTTAAATGATTTGAAAATTCTCATAGAAGTCAGTGCCGGAAATACTATTATACTGCTTATTAAAAGGGTTCCCATTACTGTCATACCAATCACTATAATCATTCCTGTAAGAATCGCAATTAAATCTCCATATCTCCTTGCTCTGAGGCCACTTGCTTTTGCAAAATCTTCATCAAACGTAACTGCAAATAACTTTCTGTAGTATAGTATAAATAATATACCTATCAATATACTACTTATTACACTTATCCATAAGTCACTTTGAGTTACTCCCAGAATACTACCAAATAAAATATTACATGTATCTAAGTTCATACCCGTACTCCAGGAAGTTACTGCTACACCTATTGCTAAAGCACTACTCGAAACTAAGGCAATTGCACTATCACTCTTTATTTTACTATTATTCTTTATCTTTAATAATATTATTGCAACCACGAGTACTCCTGGCATTGTTATCCAAAGCGGAGCCCATCCAAATGCAAAGAAATGTTCAAGCGCTAACGCTACTGATATAAATCCAAATCCTACATGAGAAAGCCCATCTCCTATCATAGCATATCTTTTGAGCACTAGTATTACTCCCAAAAGTGCTGCCGATATACTGACTAAACTTCCTACTAAAATAGCTCTTTGCATAAAAGGATGACTTAATATTACAAGTATTGTTTCTATCATTTACCGCACCCCCTATGATCAAATTTAGAAGGTACATCGTTAAAAACTATCTCCCCTTTTGTAATTTGAATTACTCTATCTGCATTCTCTAATGCTCTGTGAATATCATGAGACACCATAACAATTGTTATTCCATTTTCTTTATTTAGAGTATGCAAAGCTTCATATACTTGAGCAGCAATTGTAGGATCTAATCCATTCGTTGGTTCATCAAGCACAATAATTTTTGCTGTAGAACACATAGCTCTAGCAATAAGTACTCTCTGTTTTTGACCTCCAGATAACTCTCTAAAACATTTTTTACGCATATCATATAAAGCTAATTTCTCTAAAGCTTCTCTGCAAATTCTTTTGTCTTCTTTATTGTAAAATATACTTCTCGGTCTATTAGCAATAGTTCCGCTCAAGACAATCTCTTCTATCGTCGCAGGAAAATTATTTTGCACTTCTGTAAGTTGCGACAAGTACGCCACTCGCCCTATTACTGTAATATTCCCTTTATAATTTTTGTTTAATCCTACGATACATTTTACAAGTGTACTTTTGCCTCCCCCATTTTCACCTACTATGCAAACAAATTCACCTTTATTTATATGAGCACTTACATTGTTTATTACATTATGGCTATGGTATGCAAAAGATACATTCTCAACTTTTATTATTTTTTCATCATTCATAATTAACTCTTTTCATTTTAAATAAATTTAATTTTAGGGATAAACATACATCTATCCCTAAAACTATTAATTACTGCAATGCCTTTCTCAAAACATCTAAGTTCCTTGTCATCAAGCTTACAAAAGTTTCTCCATTTTCATAATCAGTTCTACTTATATTGTGGAAACTTTGAATTTGAATTGCTTCTATTCCTGTATCACTTGCTATAGTTCCTGCAATCCTTCCTTGGTTTAATTCTAGGTATAATATAACAGGTACATTTTCATCTCCAATCAGATCAACTAAATTCGCAATGGTTCTAGCACTTGGTTCCGTCTCTGTACCACATCCTGCAAAGGCTGCCGCTGCTCTTAATCCAAATTCATTCAAGAAATATTGCATTGACATTCTATCTCCGAAGACTAATAAATCTCTTTCTCTATTATCTACAATTTCTCTAACCTTTGATTGAACTTCTCTTATTTCTTCTATATATCTATCTGCATTTTCTCTATAGTATTCTGCATTGTGTGGGTCTAAAAGAATCAGTTCTATTGCAACCGCTTCTACAATTCTAATTACATTTGCTGGCGATGTCCATATGTGTTCATCATATCCTATTAAACAATGATCATATATACTTCCATGGTCATCGCTATCATGTCCGTGTGAATCTTCACCATGGTCATGACTGTGTGAATGTGAATGCTCATGACCATGATCATGTGGCTCTGCACCTTCTACCTCTTCTACTTCTATAAGATCCACTGCATCCATTAATCTTATAACTCTTGTATCATAAACTTCAAGAGTACCTAATACTCTTTCAGTCCACACCTCTGTTTGTCCACCAATATATATAAATAAATCTGCCTCTTGTATTCTTATTAAATCTGCCGGAGTTGGATCATAGCCATGCATTTCTACCCCTGGACTTAATAGATTTATTAAATTTATATTTTGTCCTGCTATTGCTCTTACAGCATCATATGCTATAAAACTTGTAACAACAACCGTACTTTCTACTCTACTATATTCTGTCCATACTTCTCCTACTCCTTCAACATATTCTTCTATTCTAAGTGTTTCACGCGTTACTTCGATAGTCGCCTCTATTGTCTCTTCAGTTTCTTCAAAAATTCTTGTCAATACATATTCAGAAAGATTCCAAGTGAATGTCTCCCTATATATTGTACCATCATTATAAGCTTCCACAAAACCAGTTCCACCTTCACGAAACACAATTACATCTTGCGCTAAATCTCTGTGTGAACTATCTGCAAGTTCCCATCTACCTACTAATAATGTTTCAGGATCGTATTCAGTTCCTCTTCCACTAAATATTAGAAAAGCAATCCCTGCACCTACAACTACAACCAAAAGAACTATTAATGCTACTTTTTTCATTTCTTCTCTCCTTCTAAATTCCTATCACATTCACTACAAATTCCATACAACAACAATTTTGAATTATCCATTCTGAAATCATACTTCTCTTTTAACTGTTTTTCTACATTACTAAACATCTTACTATCAACATGCAGTACTTTCGAGCAATCATTACACCTTAAGTGACTATGCGTTTCACAGTGATTTACATCTTCAACATATTGAAAGCATGCAGGTTGACCCGGACCTACTATATACTTTCTTACTAGCCCATCATTCACTAACATATTTACATATCTGTAAATTGTAGTTTGTCCTACTTTTTCACTTTGCATTTGCAAATGATTAGCTACATCTTCTATAGTTAGATGCTTGTCCTTATTTCTTTGCAAGTAATTTAATATGGTTTCTCTTTGTTTAGTTTTGTAAGTATTTGTTGTCGTCATTTGTCACTCCTTGTCGTGAAATTGAAAATCATTTTCATTTTGTATCTTATACTTTTTTCAGTTCATTGTCAATAAAAATCATATGCCATAATTCGACAAAACTTGTGCTTCCCTATCAGTAGCATCATATAGGCACAACTTAAATTCACACAATAAATATCCACGGGTAAAACCCGTGGTATTTAATAGGCCCTATAAGGGCATGTTACAGGCGGCCCCCACATGGGGGCTTTTTTATTTTGCCAATTGCCTTTGTCACTCTTACCTACCCGTAA
>WQVL01000043.1 GCA_009785865.1 Oscillospiraceae bacterium
TATCTGATATAGTCCCTTGCGGAAACATCATAAATAGGCAGTTTTCATCCTTGCTTAAATACCTAATTGCATCTCTTATCTCAGTTCCATTCTTTTTATCTCTATCAACGGAAACTACACCAGCAGCAGTTAAAATTTTACCAACTATTTTTCTTTCAAAACATTCTTTTTTTGCCATTATTCTTATATTCTCATTAATTCCCCAAATTGTTGGTCCGTCTGCATCACTAACATGATTAGGGGCAAGTATATATGTATCATCACTTAAGTCTGGTTTATTATACTCTACTACTCTATATATTGATTTTGCGAATACAAAGTTAGCTATTTTCTTTAATCTACTACTCATAAATTCTCCTCTTGAATCTTCTATTTTTATATCTATATATTTAATTACTATTCACTTTTCAATAAAAAAAGTATAGCATAAAAACATAATAAAAAACAAGACAACTGACTGCCTCGTTTTTTATTTTCTTTTCTTATAATTCTATACAATCTTTAGTTTATCTGTCTCTGATTTCTAGTATCGGCAATGATGCTTCAGTTGGTATGTATATAATGTTCTCACTTTCTGCCATTAGTCTAACCCATAAATATCTTATATATGTTTCACTTAAAGCATCTTGTACTAAGTACATTGCTTCCGCAGCACCTCTTGCTCTTTCAATTTCTGCATCTGCATTTAATTTTTCAGCTTCTAATCTAGCTTGAGCTTCTACTGCGATAATTTGTTTGTTGAATTCCGCCTGTGCTAACTCTGCTCTACCTGCCATTTCACTTGACCAAACACGGTATGTAGGTATTCCCCACATCACAAGTACTATAATTCCTATTACAATTATAACAGTCACCAATGTTGATATCCATATTCCTTTTTGACTCATATTATTCATCCTTATATTCCTCCTCTTTGTATTTTATGTCTATATTAATTATTTATCACAAATTAGTCATAAACACAAGAAAAAGCAAGAAATTCATTCTTGCTTTATTCGAATCACTCATATTTTGAAATAGAATAAACAATCACATATATGAATTAATAATCATATAAATATAGAAATAAGAAAGATGGTGATGTTACATAAAAGACATCCGAAATATACAATTAACAATACTTGGCTTCATAGCATTATCAATTACACCGTTGGTTGTAATTGTATCTTCATTTATATATGATTTTCCTTTTCCAAGTAGCATTTCATTAACAGGAACAATGTCAAACACAGTTTCTTTTATACTCCCTTTTTGTTTGGGTCTGTTAGTAATGTTTTCTATTAGCTATGGTCTAATACATAATTATAATCTAGCCGAAAGAATTTTACTATTTATTATGGGGACAGGATTTACGATAGTCGCAATTCAACCATGCTATTCTCTGTACATAACTACTGAATATGTTGGTGTTTTACATTTAACCAGAAGCATGTCACATTTAATACATAGTATTGGTGCATTATTAGGATTTAGCGCTATGATTATTTGGATTAAATTCTTTTTTACAAAGTCAAATAAACCAAAACATAGACAAACAAAACAAAAAAGAATACGAAATTATATATATGTTACAGCCTCACTAATATCAACTATATTTTTAACTGTTTCATTATTGGAAAGATTTCAGAATTTTCCAACCGACATTCCTATTGTTTTAATCGCTGAGTTTATAGTACTCACTTTCTGTGGCATATCTATTTTAATTAAAGGCAATTTATTCTTAACAGATAAATAAAGCCGCTTAGAAAAAGCAAGAAATTCATTCTTGCTTTACTCTTTTCTACCCTGTAAATAAATTTAAAATCCATCGCCATGTATTAGGAAACTCCCTGAATATAGTTTCCCTTATTTGCTCTCGTTCAACGCTTGTGAGCTCAGACATATTGCTCCAAGCGTAATATCCTGTAGCCCTATCACCTATTGCAACATGACCACTAGCATAGCCTCCAAGGGCTATATTATGCGCTATCGCAAGACCACCTATCGAATAGACTCCTATTGCTACACCTCCAATTGCCAAATATCCGAGTGCTATTGCACCTAATGAGATACCACCCAATGCAATTGCACCTGCCGCTATAAGTCCTGCTACCAGCGTACCTAACGCTAGCACTCCTAATGACAACACACCCAAGCTTATTATCCCCATCGATAATACACCAATAGATATTACTCCGCGAAGCCATTGTTCCAATCGCTATAATACCTTTTGCCTTATACATTCCAAACCCTGAATTTATATGAACAAGTGGCAATCCAAACAACTTCGTTTTACTTTTATATTCAATTCGAAAAGCTCTTCTTGAAAACTCTTCATTTCTTTCTCTATACTCTTCATTACCAGTCAAAGCATCAATGCTAATATTAAATATTTTACTTAGTTCAATTAACTTATCCATTTCTGGTGTAGTTTGTCCTAATTCCCACTTTGATATTGTTTGCCTTGTTGCATCTACTCTTTCACCTAATTCTTCTTGAGACCAACCTTTGGTCTTTCTTAATTCAATCAATCTTTCATTAAATCTCATTTTCGTACCTCCTGACATAATCTTATATTCTTGCTTCAAACAAATCTACCAATTAGCATTGGAAATGTGTCAACTAAAGTTAACATCTATGCAAATTACAGTTATTATAAAATATTATACCACAAAATATTATACCACAAAAAAGAAGGAATATTTTACTACTCCCTCATAGATTGGCAACATATCACATTTTCTCTTGTTGCTGTTTATAATTTACTATTTATTATTTGTAAAAGCTTAATATTTATAAAATACTTCTTGTGACCCATCACCAACTCCCATTGGTATAATACGATCTCTGCTAAAATCTGTTTCATATCGAACTAGGTTCAACCCCATCGCTTCTTCCCACACATAAATGTCTGCTCGGATACCCTCAGGAACAATCGTATAAGTAAACATATTCCATCCAGATTCAAAAGAAGCTACAGGAAATTCAACATAAAACCTAAAATCCAAATCAATAGTTCCATCTCTTCTTTCATTTATTGAATGCGGAACACCTTCCGCACCTATCCAGCCAGGAGTCATACTGCCATCATCATTTAATATTATTGTAATTTCACCCCATCTTGTCTGACTTATATAAGTTCCTGCAAAATATGAAAAGTCACCTTGTAACATTTCTTCAAAAGGAGTATACTCTACTGTTTCCTCTTGCGTATATTCCTCTTCATCTGCCGCTCCCCTTATTTCTTCATAATCGTTGCCACACCCTGTAAGCACAATAAATATTAATAAAATTAATGCTGATAGATATATTTTCTTTCTCATAACCATCTCTCCTTCATTTCTCTAAATTTCTTCTTCAAGAATTATTATTTATCTTATTAAACTAAATAGAACACACTTTGTCAACAAATAAGAAAAGCAAGAAGTTGATTCTTGCCTTTTCTTATTTGTTCATATATTAATATTTCTTCAATTCAGAAATTCATACCTATTTACAGTTATATTGAAAACAACACTTTCTCTGATTTGTATTGACTAGCTAGATATCTTATACCTATTACTACATATACAAGTGTACTAACAAACATTATTGCTACTTGTGTTCTATCTACATTTCCTGCAATTAACTCAAACAATATCATCGTATGGTTAAGAATCGGAACTGCTGCTAATAGATTTGTTAATTCTACTCCGAACATATTCATAAAGAATGGGATCATCGGTAATTGTGCCAATGGCATTAATGTACCTTGAGCCTCTTTATATGTTTTTGTCATACTTGCAAGAACAATTGATACAACGCTTATGAATAATGAATAAGCTAGTAGTAGTGCAAACGAAGTCACTATAGCTTCAGTATCAAGTGAGAAATAGATTCCTTCATAAATTTCAAACATATTTGTCGCCACAGCTAGTGAAGCTACAAGTAATATTCCACAAAGAATAGCTGTTGCTATACACGCTATTACACATGCAATATATTTTCCTGTAATAAGCTCTTTACTCTTTATAGGGAATGTAAGTAATGTTTCTAATGTTCCTCTTTCTTTTTCACCTGCTGTTGAATCTGTAGCTGCTTGGATAGCACTTGCAGTTATTGAAGATATTGCAAAAACAAATCCTAAGAATAGTAATTGAGCAACTAGAGGATTAACTGCACCTTCTATTTCAATTACATCATATTGAATAATTGCAAAAACATTTGCTGGATCAATATCATTTTCTGCTAAATATTGATGTGCTAAAACAGTATTGTACGCCTCTAAATATGCAACAATTCCAGATATAGCAAAAAAGCTATCATTATCGTTTTGATCTCCATATATTCTGTACATACCATCTTCTTGAATTGTCACAAACGCCATTATGTATCCATCTTCAAATGCTTGACGCATATCTTCTTCACTTTCAAATAGTTCAAACTCTATGTTCAATTCATCTATAATTGCTAGTTCCACATAGCTCAGCTCATGCATATGTCCTACCGCTTGTGTTTCTTCTGCCGACTCTATTATAGTAGTAAATAGCATTGAGAAAATAAAAATGAATACTGGGATAAATATTGGTGTAGCAAACATCATCAACAAAGATTTTCTATCTCTAATTGTTGATCTAAGTTCTTTTTTTATTGTTAAAAAAACATTCTTATTCATTATTCATCCCCCCTTCCCATTGATTTAAGGAATGCATCTCTTAAATTAGTCGTACCTGTATTCTTCTTAATTTCATCAGGTGTCCCTATATCTAAAACTTTTCCTTTATGTATAAACACTACTCTATCGCAAATATTTTCAGCCTCTTCCATATAATGAGTAGAATATAGTATGCACTTTCCTGTCGCTTTTTCTTCTTTAATAAACTCTAATATATCTTGACTAGATATAATATCTAATCCACTTGTCGCTTCATCCATAATATAATATTTAGGTGAATGAATTAAGCATCTTGCTATTCCAGTTCTTTGAGTTTGACCAACTGATAAAGTTTCTATTCTTTGATGTAAAAAAGCTTCCATATCAAGTCTTTTTGAAATTTCTTTTATTCTTTTTTCTATATCATCTTCTGATATCTCATAATATTCTCCACACATTTTTAATAATTCATATGGTGAAATATCCTTATATAGTTTTGTACTACCCGTTAAAAAAGCTATTTGTCTTCTTATCTTAATGCTGTCTTTTTTATGGTCTAAACCATTAATAGTTACACTTCCTTTTGTAGGATTCATTGTTCCTGCAATAACTCTAAGAAGTGTTGTTTTACCAGCTCCATTTGGGCCTAAAACTCCAAGAATTTCGCCTTCTTTTGCCGAAAAAGTTATATCTTCATTGGCTAAGAATTTTTGTTTTTCTTTTTTGTTAATCTTTTTTTCAAATTGTTTCGTAACATTCTTTACTTCTACCAATTCTGTTCCTCCTTATATTTAGTTTTATTTTCATTCTAGATATGCATTATACTATATATAATTAGAATTTTGCAAGCATTATAAAAAGAGTCCGTAACTCTAAGGTGTTGGTTTGTCAAACATATGTCACACTTAATTGAAAATACTGGCTTTGAAATACCCAATATGTTGTTTCTGTACTTCATGTACTTATGTACTCTATATATTTTTCCTTAGGACTCAACCAA
>WQVL01000044.1 GCA_009785865.1 Oscillospiraceae bacterium
GCAAAATCATCTTTAGTATATCAAAAGGAGGTTTTTTACTGAACGCTATCGCTCTTTGATTTCTCACGTGCATAGCACGTGGTTTTCCTTGCGCGACGTTTAATCGTCGCGCACAATAAGAAAATCCCAGTATTTTGTTACCGGGATTTTCTATGTTGATATTATTCTACTTCTATAATTGTAAAATTAACCACTCCATCTTCCACTTCAATATTTGTTGTATCAACTCTAATATTATAATCAGATTCTATGCTATCATAAATTCTAAGTACAACTTCTCCATCCTCATCTGGAAATCTAATTTCTTTATATTCTCCATATTCACTTGTGCCTCTTGTTACATCAACATCTTCTGGCTGACCATTTACTATGATTTGAAAAGTATCTCTAATATAGTCTGCTACATTGCCACCTGTTGCTGCATCAACTGTAAACAATCCCCCTATAACAACAAATACTAATATTAATGATAATACTATCTTTTTTCTCCCTATTCTGTTCATACTAATTTCCTCCTCTAAATTTGACAGTGCTATTTTTTCTTTTAGTCTATTTACTATTTTATCCTCAGTCATTTTAACTAGCACCTCCTTCTTTTAACAGCTTCTTTAATTTTTTCCTCATTCTATGAAGTTTAACTTTTACTTTTGATTCTGAAATTTCTAATTCCCTTGCAATCTCCTTGACTTTTTTAGAAGAATAATAGAACTCTGTAAATATTGCTATATCTTCTCTGGCAAACTCATTTAATCCCTTTTCCAATAGCTCTTCTCTTTCTTTTTGTTCTATCAAGGCATCTAACCCTAATGAATCAGCTATAGCATTTTCATAATCTGATATATCATAAGTAATTACAGTTTTCCTATATTTGTTCTTCAGCAAATTCTTAGCAATCACTGATATATATGCTTTTATGGACTCTATTTCTTCAATTCTATTAATGTTCTTCCATAATATAAAAAAAGTATCTGCTACAATCTCTTCTATGTCTTCATTACTAATCTTAGTATTTGTGTTAGTTATAACTTTTAGTAAGTAGTCATTGTATTTGGTCACTAACTCTTCTAAGTACATTTCATTATCATTATTCATTTATAAACTCCTAAAATTTAAACAGCTGTTACTTAATAGACACATTTTTTGAAAAAAGGTTACACTTTTTAAAAAGATAATACTATTATCAGCATTATCTTTTCTATAACTTACTATTTTTCAATTACTCTTGCACCTGTTTTGTACCTAAACTTTGTGAAAATCTTAGCAAGTACCCATCAGGATCTTGTATTAAAAACTCCTTATTTCCCAACAACTCACTATCTTGTCTATACCAGTTTTCTTCTATATCAAAAGTTATCCTATAATTATTTTTTTACTTTAATTCTACGAACTAACTGTGTGATATTTTGTCAACGTTCAATTCACCTTGTACTCTATATCTTCCATAAAGGGAAAGGTTTCTTTTACGCTCTTCAATGTCACTATGAGTTTTTTAGGATGTGGTGATTTGTCTTCTTCCGTCAACAACTCTTTTGAGTAACAATTGCTTTGAAGTTTCGTAAGCAAATATCTTCTATCCATATATGTATAGAAAATTTGATATCCACCATCTAGCTCTTGCCATAATCTTTCAAATGTATAATCTTGCATAATCTCCCCATTCTTTATATTAGTACATATTCTTTTATTTGGCCATTTTTAGTTTTGTATGCACTTAGGTTTCCATCAGCTGGTATGCCTATCACATATGCCTCTATTGCTTTTACTACAATTCCATGCGTAGATAGTAGCACTTTCTTATCTTTATACTTTTCTTTTATCTCATCTAGAAAGTCCCATACTCTTTTGCAGAAATCTTTCATTGACTCTGCTCCTTCATATTGAATATTTTTATGATAATCAAAAAACTCATTAAAATCTATTTCTTCATATGATTTGCCACCCAAAACACCAGCATTTATCTCTCTTAGCCTATCATCTATTATTATATGAGCTTTATTATTGTTAGCAATCTCTCCTGTCATTTTTGCTCTTGTATACGGAGATGATATCACCAAATCATAGTGGACATTTTCTAATAATCCAGCTGCTTCCTTTGCCTGCTCTACTCCAACTTCATTCAATTTAGGCTTATCTCCACATGACATTTTCCTATCTTTGTTCCAATCAGTTTCACCATGTCTTAATAAATAAATTTTCATTTTATTAGCTCCTCAAATTCTTCTTCTGATATTACATTTACACCAAGTGCTTCTGCTTTTGTTAATTTACTCCCGGCCTCTTCTCCTGCCAAAACATAGCTTGTTTTTTTCGATACTGAAGAAGACGTTTTCCCTCCAAAACTTTCTACTATTTCTGTCGCTTGCTCTCTTGTATATTTTGTAAGTGATCCTGTCAGTACAAATGTTTTTCCCTCAAATCTTAAGTCTTTTGCTTCTTCCGATTGTTCTTCCATATTAACATTTGCATTCTTAAGTTTCTGAGTTAAATCTCTCGTTTGTTCTTGCTTGAAGAAAGCGTATATGCTTTCTGCAGTGGTTTTTCCTACATCATCTGTTTCAATAAGTTCTTCTAATCTAGCTTCCATAAGCTCATCCATTGACCTGAATTTTTTAGATAATGTTTTTGCTGCTTTACTTCCAACATGTCTTATTCCTAATGCACTTATTAATTTGTCTAAATTATTATTTTTACTTGCTTCTATTGCCTCTATCAAATTACTTGCAAATTTCTGACCATCTTTTTTCAGACTAGCTATATCTTCTTGTTTCAAATAATATATATCCGCTATATTGTTTATTAACTTGTTTTCTAATAAATTTACAACAACTTTTTCCCCAAGGCCTTCTATATCCATTCCTGCTTTAGAAGCAAAATGGATGGCGTTTCTTGCATTTCTTGCCTCACACTCTATTCCAATACATCTTATAGCCGCTTCTCCTTCTTCTCTTACAGCTACCGCTCCACATGCCGGGCAAGTCTTTGGCATCTCAAAGTCTAATTCTTTTCCTGTTCTTTTTTCCTTCAGACTTTTAACCACTTCAGGTATAACATCTCCTGCTTTTTGTATTAATACTCTATCTCCTATTTTTAAATCTTTCTCTTTTATAAAGTCTTGATTGTGAAGAGTTGTTTTAGCAATCGTTGAGCCTGCCACAACCACTGGCTCAAGTATTGCCATTGGTGTTATAACTCCAGTTCTACCTACTTGACATATAATATCTGTTAATGTAGTTTCTTGTTGCTCTGGTGGATATTTATATGCTACTGCCCATTTAGGAGTTTTAAATGTTGTCCCTATAATTTCTCTTAAACTCAAGTCATCTACTTTTATAACTACTCCATCAATACCAAATGGCAATTCTCCTCGCCCTTCACCTATCCTAGCCGTTTCTTTTATTACTTCCTCTATGTTATTACATAAAGTTTTTATAGGGTTAACATTAAACCCTATTTCTTCTAAGTACTTTAAAGATTCATAATGAGATTTAAATTCTTTACCATCACATTTTTGCACATTAAAAATAAATATGTCGAGTGGTCTAGATGCAGCAATACTACTATCTAATTGCCTCAAAGATCCTGCAGCTGTATTTCTAGGATTCGCAAACTTCTGTCCTTCTTCTTCCATCTCCATATTTAATTTTTCAAAATCTTCTTTGCCTATAAAGACTTCTCCACGCACAATAATATCTATATTATCTTTTAATGTCTTAGGTAAACTTTTAATTGTTTTTAGATTTTCAGTTATATCCTCTCCTATTTGTCCATTCCCTCGTGTTGCTCCTCTTACAAATTCCCCATTTTCATACTCTAAAGAAACAGATAGACCATCTATCTTTGTTTCTACAACATACTTAATCTCTCTTTCTAAATCAGCATTTGTAGAAATATCTTCGTTCACAACTTTTTTGATTCTATTGTCAAATGCATATAGCTCTTCTTCATTAAATACATCTTGTAAACTTTGAAGAGGCACACTATGCTGTACTTTTTGAAATCCTTCTTTAACAGTTCCACCAATATTTTGTGTAAGAGATTCTTTGTCTGTAAGCTCTGGAAACTTTGCTTCCAAGTTTCTAAGCTCTACCATCAACATATCATACTCAAAATCACTTATCTCTGAATTATCTTCATCATAATACTTTTTTGCATGATATTTAGTTAGCTTATTTAACTCTTCTATTCTTTTTTTCGCAAATTCCTTTGTCATCACTTCTCCTTATTATATCTCCAGAATCATCCCATCATCTCCAACAACTATATTGTCGACTTCTATTTTTTCTGCCAACAATCTAGTATCATCTTTCATATGTGTAGCAATTATTGTTTTATTCTTGTTTTCATCTGCCAATTTTAAAATATCTTCTAGACCCATATGCGAGTCTGTTCCTTCTTTTTCTTTACTTGTATCAGCAAGCATGTAGTCACTTTCTTCTAGTATCTTAAGAACTCCTTCACAAAGACCAC
This sequence comes from Oscillospiraceae bacterium, assembly GCA_009785865.1. Lineage (GTDB taxonomy): Bacteria > Bacillota > Clostridia > TANB77 > CAG-508 > WQVL01. The sequence continues at coordinate 4,468 of WQVL01000044.1, forward strand.
TATCTCCAGTAACGCCTAACTTAGCAGTCCCATCTGAAATTATTCCTCCATATGCTTCTTCCATACTGCCATGTATTACTCTAATAGGTTTGAATGTAAGTCCGTGTATATGAAACACTTCACTTTCTTTATACTCTATAAAATGAATCTCTAGTTTCGCTTGCATTTTGCTCCATAAATTTGGATATGCCATTTTAGTTAATGTCTCTATTCTTTCTTGCACTCCTTTAGGGCCTGCAATTACAAGAGATTTATTCCTTGATTTACTTAGCGATTGATGCAAAAGCAAAAATGGTATATCAAAATAGTGATCTCCATGAAAATGAGTAATAATACAACCTTCTATATCAGATAACTCATATCCTACATTTTGAAACACTCTACATACACCATTCGGAACATCTATTAATATATTATTATTGATTAGAGCACATGCGCTATTCTTCTTTGCGCAAGCAGCTCCTGTCCCAATCAATTCTATCTTCATCCTTTTGATACCTTTCCTATACAAACTATAACTCCCAAACGAAATTTGGTATTTCTCGTATGCCCAAATAAAAGTCTGGTTTCTTTTCTTGGTTAGATTCAGAACTTACATATATACATACTGTTTTAACATTAGCTCCTAAATTAGCTAGTTCCTTTTCTACAGTATATAGTGTTTTTCCTGTCTCTATACTATCTTCCACTAAAAGTATGTGTTCTCCCTCTAAATTGTCTAATGAAGTTTGTACTTTTATTTCTCCGTCTTCTTTTTGATGTGATATCCCTACTGTTTTCTTTATATTAAATATTTGAGCGAAAATAGCTGCTAC
>WQVL01000045.1 GCA_009785865.1 Oscillospiraceae bacterium
AGTTAGATTTATCTACTTGGGATGTAAGCAATGTGACAAATATGAGCTTTATGTTTGAAAATATGTCGAACTTGACGAATTTAGATGTGTCAAATTGGGATGTAAGTAGTGTAACAAATGTGAATAGTATGTTTAATGGATTAACAGTAGAAGAATTAGATTTATCTACTTGGGATGTAAGCAACGTAACGAATGTAAGTAATATGAATGGTATGTTTAATGGATTAACAGTAGAAAATTTAGATATATTTCATTGGGATATAAGTAATGTAACAAATATAACAGCTTCAACAAACATAGGTAGTATCTTTAGAGGATTGGCAATAGAGAATTTAGATTTATCAAATTGGGATGTAAGCAATGTGACAAATATGAGTAATATGTTTAGAGGAGCGTCAGGTCCAACAAGAATAGGAAATTTAGATTTATCGAATTGGGACGTAAGCAATGTAACAAATATGAGTAACATGTTCAGAGGAGCATCAGGTATAAGGAATTTAGATGTGTCAAGTTGGGATGTAAGCAATGTAACCAATATGAGTGAAATGTTTAGAGGAGCATCAAGTTTAGAGAGCTTAGATTTATCTGATTGGGACACAAATAGTTTATCTAGTTCGGGAATGAGAGACATTTTTAATGGTGTATATTCACTAAGAAAACTAGTATTGGGTCAGAACTTTCAATTTCATGAGACGACAAGCAGTAGTTCAAGCTTGCCGATTGGAATCTGGCAAAATGTAGGGACAGGAACAATAAATAATCCAAATGGGCAGCACAGACTAACATCGCAAGAGCTGATGAATACATTTAATGGAGCTACAATGGCAGACATCTTTGTGTGGAGACCAAGTGTTGTAATAAGAGTAACAGAAGAAATTATGCCTGGTAATTGCTCTATGGGCTGGTGTTGGGGAGTAACCAGTGCGCCTGATTCGTTATGGTTTGATATAGAAGAGACTTTGCATGGAGCTTTTTCGGGAAGAGTATATATGACACACGACCAAACAGCTCAAGGAATACGTTCACACCATATAGACATAATAATAGAATTGGAAATAGAGTATGATGGACAAGAATTTATATTTAGTGTTGTAGATACGCCATTATTTGATATAGAGTGGCATTGGTATGAGTCTTCCTCTGGAGGATGGAACGCTAGGCGTAACACTAATATGTTTTCAGATATAAGAATAGTAACAAGACAAGAAGGAAATGGATTTGTAATAGATAGAAGGTATGTTAGAGACATTACTTTTAATTGGGATAGGCATTGGATGGAAGGAGAAGATTTTCTTATATATGGAGATTGGCAACAAGAGACATGGCCAGAGCCTCCTTTAACTGCATTAATATATGAGCCGACAGAAGAGCCTCATGGGCTAAGCTATGGTGTAACTTTGAGATTATTAGATGAAGAAGGCGAACTTCTAAGACGTACTGGCTCAGCTTTTGAAATAGTAGATTTGAATAGACCAACTCTATGGGGAACAGGAGAAGCTAATTTACCTACACGGAAACCGTCATATAACGAGTGTTTATCAGGGTCTTCATCCATGCATATGCTATTTTATGTGGTACTCAGAAGAAGAATTAGCAGAGATTGGATGGATGACAGGAACGTTTGAACGTTTATGGAGAATTGAGCAAACAGGAGTGGCGTCTAGATATATAGGAATAACAGAAGCATTTTATGTTAGATATACAATGACAATAACTGGTCTTACGGGAATGAGTTTTAGCGAAGTGGAGCTGCTTAGAAGAGTGGACGGCGAATTAGTAGTAGTTAATGAGATAGAAAAAGTAGCACTAGGTGATAGGGGTATAAGGATAGACGTTACAAATATACGAAGGGAACAGACAGATACAGAATTTGACTTATATATAAGGAAAACAGACGAAGAAGGAGCGCGTATAACAGATAACAGTGCAGAGTTTGCAGTAACAAGAATAATGCCAGGAGATATTCCTAACATAAATAAAGGAACACATGAAACAACTTCGGAGGGAACAATAAGGTTGGAGAATATACAAACAACATGCTTAGAGGAAGAGATAATATTCAGAATAGAAGAAACAAGTGCTCCATATGGGTATGAGAGAATAGTAAATGCATTCTATGTAAGAGTAAAAACAGATATAGTAGGAGGGCATTTAAGAATAGTAGAAATAAATGGAGTACAAGTAGGGAGAATGGAAGAAGGAGACTTTATCCCAGACCCTGTAAATGGAGTAACGGCATTATTACAAATAGAACATGGAGATGTTGAGTGTGATGATGTTTATGATACAGGAGAATACTGTGAATGTTTACCAGCTATATTGGAAACAGTGCAAGTTGATGTAGAAAATAAGCGTATTGTACCTCCAGCAATATTCAATTTAGCCTTAAGAACCTTTATAGGAGAAGTAGAAACAAATGGTGTAGTAGATATATTAAATAGAGCGCCAGTGGTATCAATGCCAAGTGTGTTTACAGGAGAATTAATATATACATTCCCGGTAGACAAGTCAGTAAGTCCAGTGCAAATGACAAACGGAAGCATAATGATACAAACAATAAGGATATTTAATGAAGGAACAATAGCAGGATATGTAAATGATATATCAAATGATATACCAGCAGGATTAGAATTCTTACCAATGCATAATACAAATGTTAGCTATGAATGGGTAATGTACGATGTAAGTGGACAAGTAACTGCAGACGTATCAGAAGCAGTAGAAATAAGAACAAGATATTTGGAAAACAATCAAATAGATGCATTTGATCCTGATTTAGGAGTAATAGTAGGGAACCCAGATTATAGAGATATTCAAGTAGCATTTAGAGTAACATATGAAGGAGGGACAGGGAGAATCATAGTAAGTAGATCAGAAATAATAGATGCAGAAGCATTTGGAGGAGGGACAGTAGGATATATTAACTTGCTAGACGAAGAGAATGATACAGAATATATGTATGTAGTGCGTACTGATATTGGAAACAATAACAATAATAACAACAATGACGATGATGGAGAAGTAAAGGGAGAATATCGTCCAGAGAATAACAATCAAGGAAAAGGGAATGCGGTATCGACAGCTGATGATACAAATATGTTTAAATATAAGGTGCTAGCGAGTATAGCAATGGTGGGATTGTTAGCAATTTTAATACTAAAAGAAAAAAGAAGTTAGAAGAAGAATATAAAAAATCATGGTAATATATGCCATGATTTTTTTGTGCAAACCTATATTCTAAAACAACGCAAAACTTAATGAGCCCTAGTATGTATGCACGAATGATAGGAATTATAACGAAATTGTCATAAAAGTTTAACATTTATATAAGCTAAAAGCGAAAGCGCAGTTCCCTAAAGAGAAATGGGTGAAGCGCTTGCTAGACAAGAATTTAGGGAGGAATTGCCATTTACAATGGGCAAAAAAAAGAGTAACATCAATTATAGAGATACTATGCTAAACAGCAAAGTAAAGAGATTATATCTATATAATTGTAGGAGGTTTTCAAAAATGGAAGGAAGCATATTTCGAATTGTAGCTATTATAGTAATAGCAATATGTATAGGGTTAATATATCTAGTAGATAAGAAAAAGAAAAACAAACTAGAATTAGCTATGCAAAGAGGAGCAGGAATAATAGCAGTGGTAATGCTACTAACTGTGAACTTACCGGTTCTAGCGACCTTGTATGAAGAAATAGTGAACAATAATAACGAAGGTAATATTGCCTACTATTATGATGAAGAAATAGAGGAAGAACTGGAACCAGAAATTGAAATAATTGATGTGGATTATGAAATCATATGCGATGAAGCTGAAAAAGTAAAAGATGAAGATTCATATAAATCTGAAGTAGAAGAAGATGAAAAGGAAGAGAAATATGAAGAAGTATCTGAATTAGGTGGGTATATACCGATTATGCCAGCGAATAGTATAGCACCACTGAATAGAGTAGTAATAGATAGTGGAATGGCAGGCATAGTACCATGGGAATTAGATAACCAAAGCACATTATGGTTTGGAGCAGGAACATTTCCTACAACGCATTTTAATGCAGGATGGCGTGCTCAAGGAGTAACAAGAATAGTGTTCACAGATGATGTTGACACTGGATATAGATTACAGTTGTTTACTAGTATGCCATTGATAGAGATAGAGAATATAGATAGATTAGATATTAGTAATATAACAGATATGAGCTTCATGTTTGCAAATATGACGCACTTAACGAGTTTAGACGTGTCACACTGGGATCTAAGCAATGTAACCAATATGGATAGAATGTTTCAGACGAATACAGGTTTAGTGCATTTGGATGTGTCAAATTGGAATGTAAGTAACGTAACTAATATGACTCATATGTTTATTGGAGCAAGTAGTTTAATGCATTTAGATGTGTCGAGTTGGGATGTAAGTAATGTAACAGATATGGGAGCTATGTTTAGCGGTGCCACAAGCTTAACGAGTTTAGATGTGTCGAGTTGGGATGTAAGTAATGTAATACATATGGGATCTATGTTCAACGGAATGACGTTAGAAAATTTGGCCTTATCTACTTGGGATGTAAGCAATGCGACAAATATGAGCTTTATGTTTGCCGATATGGCGAACTTAACGAGTTTAGAAGTGTCAAGTTGGGATGTAAGTAATGTAACAAATATGAGTAATATGTTTAGAGGATTGACAATAGAAAATTTAGACTTATTTACTTGGGATGTAAGCAACGTGATAAATATGAGTGGCATGTTTAATGGACTGACAGTAGAAGATTTAGAAGTGTCAAGTTGGGATGTAAGCAATGTGACAAATATGAGCTTTATGTTTGCAAATATGCCGAACTTAACGAATTTAGAAGTGTCAAGTTGGGATGTAAGTAATGTAACAAATACGAGCAATATGTTTAGAGAATTAGAATTAGAAGAGTTAGATTTATCTACTTGGGATGTAAGCAATGTGACAAATATGAGCTTTATGTTTGAAAATATGTCGAACTTGACGAATTTAGATGTGTCAAATTGGGATGTAAGTAGTGTAACAAATGTGA
>WQVL01000046.1 GCA_009785865.1 Oscillospiraceae bacterium
AAAGAGCCGTTTGTAAAAGTAGGTGATAAAGTGAAAAGAGGTGATACACTTTGTATATTAGAAGCTATGAAGTTGATGAATGAAATTGAGTCGGAATTTGATGGTGAAATTGTAGAAAGTTGTATAGTAAACGAAAGTATGGTTGAGTATGGTACACCACTATTTAAAATTAGGTAATGGGGGGAAGATAAGTGTTAGATATAGAACAAATAATGGAGATAATTCCACACAGAAATCCTTTTCTACTGATAGATAAGGTAGAAGAACTAAATCCAGGTGAAAGTGCAATAGCTTATAAAAATGTAACAATGAATGAAGAATTTTTTAGAGGTCATTTTCCAACCGAACCAGTAATGCCAGGTGTTTTGATAGTAGAAGCACTAGCGCAAACAGGGGCAGTAGCAATACTTTCATTAGATGAATACAAAGGGAAGATTGTATATTTTGCAGGGATAAATAATCTAAAGTTTAAGAAAAAAGTAATACCAGGTGATATATTAAAATTAGAAGTAGAAATAGTAAAAAGAAAAGGTCCTATTGGAATAGGTAAAGCGGTTGCTACAGTGGATGGTCAGATTGTTACGGTGGGTGAGTTGACATTTGCAATAGGCTAAAAACGAAAAGGAGAGAATAATGATAAAGAAGATCCTAATTGCCAATCGTGGTGAAATAGCAATAAGAATAATTCGTGCTTGCAAAGAGATGGGTATAAAGACAGTGGCAGTATATTCAGAGATAGATAAAAATGCGCTCCATGTAGCGCTTGCAGATGAAGCAATTTGTGTAGGTCCAGCGCCATCTTCTAAAAGCTATTTAAATATGAAGAATATAATAGAAGCGGCTTGTTTAACAAATGTGGATGCAATTCATCCAGGATTTGGTTTTTTATCGGAAAATACTAAGTTTGCGAAGATATGTAAGGAAGTGAATATTATATTTATAGGACCAAATTATAGTGTAATAGATATAATGGGAAATAAATCTCAAGCAAGAGATACTATGATTAAAGCAGGAGTTCCTACAGTGCCAGGTTCAGATGGTTGTATAGAATCACTAGAAGAAGCAGTGAGAGTTGCTGAAAAGGTGAAATATCCAATAATGCTAAAAGCATCAGCTGGTGGTGGAGGAAAAGGAATAAGGCGAATATATTCTGAAGAGGAACTAAGAAAAGCATATGATATCGTAAAAACAGAAGCTAAAACTTCTTTTAATGATGATAGTATGTACATAGAGAAATTTGTGGAAAATCCTAGACATGTAGAATTTCAAATTTTAGCTGATGCACATGGGAATGTAGTGCATTTAGGAGAAAGAGATTGTTCTGTACAAAGAAGACATCAAAAGATAGTAGAAGAAAGTCCATCACAAGTGTTAACAGAGGGACTACGAACTAAAATGGGTGAAGCAGCAGTTAAAGCGGCGAAGTTTGTTAAATATGTTAATGCAGGGACAATAGAGTTTTTAGTAGATAAAAATAGAGATTTCTACTTCATGGAAATGAACACAAGAATACAAGTAGAACATCCAGTTACAGAGATGATAACAGATATAGATATTGTAAAAGAACAAATTAGAATTGCTAGTGGGGAAAAGCTATCTTTTACACAAGAAGAAGTAGAATTTAGGGGGTATAGTATAGAATGCAGAATAAATGCAGAAGATGCAATTAATAATTTTATGCCATGCCCTCGGAAAAATAGAAGAATTTCATATGCCAGGAGGAAAGGGTATAAGAATGGATACAAATGTATATGCAGGATATACAATTCCTCATACATATGATTCTATGATTGGAAAATTAATAGTACATGACAGTTGTCGAGAAAAAGCGATAGACAAAATGAAAAGCGCATTATCAGAACTTGTTATAGATGGAGTGAAAACAAATATCCAATTTCTTATACAAATAATGAATAATCCGTCTTACATAAGTGGGAAATATGATACTTCATTTGTGGAAAAAGAATTTTCCAAGAAAAGTGAGGAGGACTAAATGAAGTTAACAGGCATAAAAATAGGAGAAAAGACATCCAAATATCCAATTATTCAAGGTGGAATGGGAGTTGGTGTGTCAGGTTATAAATTGGCTGGAAATGTAGCTAAAAATGGTGGAATTGGAATGCTTTCGTCTGCAGGTATTGGGTATAGAGAACTAGACTTTGACAGAAATGCAGCTGAAGCTAACCTTAGAGCTATGAATACTGAAATAGATAGAGCTAGGGAGATTGCAGGAGAAAGCGGAATAATAGGTGTAAATGTAATGGTTGCATTGACTAATCATGCAGATATGGTTAAGCAAGTTGTTAAAAAAGGAGTAGACCTAATTGTTTCAGGAGCAGGGCTTCCAAGAGATTTGCCTAAACTTGTAGAAGGAAGTAAAACAAAAATTGCTCCAATAATATCTTCGGCTAGAGGAGCTGCGTTAATTACTAAAATGTGGGTAAAAAAATATAATTATGTTCCAGATATGATAATAGTAGAAGGACCAGAAGCAGGTGGACATTTAGGTTTTTCTAATGAAGAACTGACAGTAGAAGGAAAGAAGAAAGATTTGGAAACTATAACAAAAGAGGTGTTTGAAGAAGTAAAAAAAGTGGAAAAAGAAACAAATAAGAGAATACCAGTTATAGTGGCTGGTGGAATATATGATGGAAAAGATATTGCGAAGTTCTTAAAAATGGGTGCAACTGGTGTGCAGATGGGAACAAGGTTTATAGCAACTGAAGAATGTGATGCTTCTGAAGAATATAAGCAAACTTATATAAATGCAAAGAAAGAAGATGTTCATATAATTAAAAGTCCAGTAGGTATGCCAGGTAGAGCTATTAGAAATAAATTTTTAGAGATTACAAATAAAGAAAGACAGGTTCCTACGAGATGTGTTAGATGTATTCATACATGTGATGTAGAAACTACACCATATTGTATAACAAAGGCACTACTTAATGCGGTAAAAGGAAATATAGACGAGGCACTATTATTCTGTGGTAGTAATGTACACAAAATAAAAGAGATGGTTTCGGTGAAAAATTTGATGGATGAATTGGTGAATGAG
>WQVL01000047.1 GCA_009785865.1 Oscillospiraceae bacterium
CTGGTAACATTTTGATGAACTTCAGCATGGAAGAAACTGTTTATTTTTCAACACTAGATCAGTATCGATTGAATCCAGCACTTATTATTGCAGGTGAAGTGGATGAAAAAGTAGTTGCTGCAGGTCGCGGTATTGTAACATCAGTCGAAGTGACAGCTCAGACTGGAAAAACAGTAACTCTTGATATGGGGAATGGATATCAAGCCATTTATGGACAGTTAAAGGGAGTATCGCTTGAGGTTGGTGATGTTGTTGAGGCAGGACACCTGATTGGGCATTTGAGTGAGCCAACAAAGTTTTTTACTGTAGAAGGGACTAATTTATTCTTTCAATTGTTAAAGGATGGAGTACCAGTTAATCCTATGGATTATTTGGCTTCATAGGAATAACTTTCCTAATAAAGTAAAAAGAGATGTTTAAAAGACGAAATCTGTCTGAAAATGGATTTCGTCTTTTTTATTATGTTATTATGTAATTTACAATCTTTGATTTATATATTAAATAATGCTATAATAGCACAAAGGACGGTTGAGTGGCTATGAATTATACATATATTGTAAAATGCTGTGATGGCAGTTTGTATACTGGATGGACAAATGATCTAGAAAAGCGTATTGCTAACCACAACAGTGGAAAAGGGGCTAAATATACAAGATCCCGGCTTCCTGTAGAATTGGTCTACTACGAAACCTTCTCTTCAAAGGAGGAAGCAATGGAGAGAGAACGTATTATAAAGCGCCTTAAAAGAGGAGAAAAGATTCAGTTACTAAATAGTTTCTCCTAGTAATTAATTCGCCCTTGAAGCCATATATTACTTTTTAACCTCCGTCCAATAGCTGGCTCACCAGTTAGGCTATTGGCAGCTATACAAACATCGAATTTCATATCGTTTACATCTAGGTGCAGTATATATATACTTTCTTTCGTTTTACTATTCTCTTCTATTTTAATATCTAGAATCTCACCTAGAATAGAATATTGATCGCACTCTACGCCGTAAGGCATAAAATATGTATCCACGATGCTAAACACATCCTCTGTACATAAGCGTTTTGAAACTGTAGTAAAGACATTAATATCATCTAAAGCCAGAGTTTCCATTGCTTCTTGATCACCATCTTTTGCTGCATTCAACAACATCGTTCTATCACGATATTCTTCCCTCATTTCCTCTTCCTGTATCTTACTCTTTTTAACTGGAAACAGAACTACCCCTGATTCGGCCAATCCAGTTAATGTTAGAGATGTAGCTACTATCGGCAACTTTCCCAGATCACGTGCTCTCATGAATTGAAAAGCATTTTGAAGCTGAAATATAAGGCTTACACCCACTCTCATATCATCACAAATTCCTATATATTGCTCCTTTTCAATGCGTCTTTCTATCATTACTTCTGCATGAGAAGTACTTCCCCTACCTTTTAAGTAAGGGAAATAATACTCTCTTTCAAATACTCCGCTTGCTTGATCTTTCTCTCCACCAACTAGTATTCCAACACTTTCTGTATATTTTTTTTGATATTCGCAAAAATCTATACCTTCTTTTGAGGAAACTATTTCGTGTTCACTATGATTTTTTTCAATTTCCTTTAGTAACTTTTTTATTTCTTTGTTGCTTTTTAAGTTGCTGAACCCAATTGTGTTTAGAAATTTATGCACTGCTATATCCTCTCTTAATTATCTAATTTCTGTCTGTCCTCCCATATATGGCTGAAGCACCTTTGGGATTTTTACAGAACCATCTTGCTGTAAGTTGTTTTCTAAAAATGCAATAAGCATTCTTGGTGGAGCTACTACTGTATTATTTAATGTATGAGCAAAATATTTTCCATTTTTCCCATTTACACGTATTTTTAATCTTCTTGCCTGAGCATCACCCAGGTTTGAGCAGCTTCCTACTTCAAAATACTTTTGTTGCCTTGGAGACCATGCCTCTACATCTACTGATTTTACCTTCAAATCAGCTAAATCACCGGAACAACATTCTAAAGTACGAACTGGAATATCTAGCGATCTAAAAAATTCTACGGTATACTCCCAGAACTTTTGATACCACCCCATACTATCTTCTGGCTTACAGACAACAATCATTTCCTGCTTTTCAAATTGGTGTATTCTATATACACCCCGTTCTTCCATTCCGTGAGCTCCTTTTTCCTTTCTAAAACATGGAGAATAGCTGGTTAGTGTCTGAGGAAGATCCTCCTCCTTTAATATGGTATCAATGAATTTTCCAATCATAGAGTGCTCACTGGTTCCTATTAAGTACAAATCCTCTCCTTCAATCTTGTACATCATAGCATCCATCTCTTCAAAGCTCATAACACCTGTTACTACATTGCTTCGTATCATGTATGGCGGAATACAATAGGTGAATCCCTTGTTTATCATAAAGTCCCTGGCATAGGTCGTGACAGCTGAATATAATCTTGCAATATCACCTAATAGATAATAAAAACCATTCCCTGAAACTTTTCTCGCACTCTCCAGATCAATTCCATTAAAGCGCTCCATAATATCTATATGATAAGGTATCTCATAATCTGGTACAATAGGTTCTCCATATTTTTCAACTTCTACATTTTCACTATCATCTTTACCTATGGGCACAGACGAATCTATTATATTGGGAAGCGTCATCATAATTTTGGTAATTTTTTCTTCTACTTCCCTTTCCTCTAATGAGAGTGCCTCCATCTTAGAAGCTTGCTTTTCTACTTCTGCTTTCAGCTTCTCAGCCTGTTCCTTCTCTCCTTTAGCCATATATCCGCCTATTTGTTTGGATATTCTGTTCTTCTCCGCTCTTAGAGCTTCTACTTCCTGTTTTATATTTCTATTCTGGATATCAAGCTCTAACACCTGGTCTACTAGAGGTAATTTACTATCTTGAAATTTACTTTTAATATTCTCTTTC
>WQVL01000048.1 GCA_009785865.1 Oscillospiraceae bacterium
GTTGACTATATTTGATGGAGAGTATTTAACATGGCCTGATTCAGATGATTTTTTGGATGCACAATCTATAGAAAAAAAAGTAAAGTTTTTAGATTCTAATCCAGCATATGGACTTGTAAGAACAGATGCGTACAAAATTGACGAAGGCAATGATGGTGATATATTGGGCTTTATATCAAGAAAAAGAGAAAATAGGTTTAAAGAAAATCTTTTTAACGATCTCATATTAGAAAACACTTATATAACTTGCGGGTGTTATATGGTGAGAAGTGAAGCATTTTTTACATCTATATCTTCAGGGGAAATATACGAATCAAATGGAGGGCAAAATTGGCAGATGTTGCTTCCAATAACTCACAAATATAAATGTGGTTTTATTGATGAACCTTTATATACCTATGTTGTTAGAAAAAATAGTCATTCTCACTCGATTGAAGGCAAAGAAAAGGAATTAAAGAGATGCGATGAGCATGAAGACATTTTAACAAATGTATTGAGTAACATAAATGAAATTAATCAAGAAAAATATTTTGCGCAAGTGCAGGAAAAGTATATAAGAAAAAAAATGCGTATAGCTATTAAGTATAAAGATCGAGAGCTTAGAGTTCGAATGTATAAACTTCTAACAGACAACGGGTGGCTAAATGTTAAAGATAGAGTTTGGAACAGAATATTATGTAAGGAAATTTTTGGGTTAGCATTATATGAATATGGAAGAGGTTCAAGGGAGATTCTAAAAGGCATCTCAAGGAAGTGGAGAATATATGATTCAAGTAATTAGTAAAGAAAATTGCAATGGGTGTAAGGGCTGTTTCACTGTATGCTCAAAAAATTGTATTACAATGCAATCTGATAATGAAGGTTTTTGGTATCCTAAAATAGATGTAAAAACTTGCATAAATTGTGAAATGTGTGAGAAAGTCTGTCCAGAACTGAATGTAAAAGAAGTGTTGCCAAAAACATACCAACCTTCTGTGTATGCAGCTTGGAATAAAAATGAAGTAATTAGAATGAGTAGCTCATCTGGTGGTGTATTTACTGCATTATCAGAAGTGATAATTAAGAATGAAGGGGTTGTCTTTGGTGCAGGTTTTGGTGTTGAAAATCTTGAAGTGATGCACCAGAAAATAGACAATGTATCTGACTTACACAAGCTACGTGGATCCAAGTATGTGCAAAGTGATATTGGACGTACATATCAAGAAGTAAAAGAACTATTAGGAGTAGGAAAACAGGTATTATTCTCAGGAACACCTTGTCAAATTGGAGGTTTGTATTCCTTTTTATTAATGGTGAAATATGATAATCTATATACTTGTGATATTATATGTCATGGAGTACCTAGCCCAGCAGTATTTGAAAAGTATAAAAATCATTTGAAAAAATTACATGGACATATATCAGATATAACGTTTAGAGATAAAGATACTGGCTGGAAAAGTTATTCGTTTTCTTATTCTTCAGGTAATAAAAAACTTTACTCAGAACAATATCGTGACAATGCTTACATGAAAGGTTTTTTAAGAGACCTATATTTGAGACCATCTTGTTCCAATTGCTCTTTTAAAGGCGTCAATAGACAAGCAGATATTACTTTAGCAGATTTCTGGGGAGTTGCGAGTAAATATCCAGAGTTAGATGACGATAAGGGAACATCTTTATTGTTGATACATTCTAAAAAAGGAGATGAGCTATTATCATACTGTGGCTCACAGATTGAATTATATAAAGCAGATTTGGATCATGCGATAAAACATAATTCTTGTGCAATAAAATCTGTAATGCCAAATAGAAATAGGGCAAAGTTTTTTGAAGAATTAACTAAAGATAAAGAAGAAAAATATCCGATAAATCAGATAATTGAAAAATATTCACAATATAGCTTTTATATTCGAGTGAAAATAAAAGCAAGAGAAGGCGTGTCAAAGCTTAAGAATAAAATTTGGAGGGATTCAATGTGAAGGGAATAATCCTAGCAGGCGGTTCAGGAACTCGCCTCTACCCGGTAACAAAAGCAGCAAGTAAACAATTAATGCCAGTATACGACAAACCGATGATCTATTACCCACTATCGGTTTTAATGTTAGCAGGAATCAGAGAAATGCTCATCATCTCCACCTCGCAAAACTTACCCCGCTTCGAGGAGCTTTTAGGCTCTAGTCAAGAATTGGGAATCTCTTTACAATATGTTGACAAGCCCTCTCCAGATGGGTTGGCACAAGCATTCATCATCGGTGAAAAGTTTATCGGCAACGACAATGTAGCCCTCATTCTAGGAGATAATATGGTCGGTATTTACTTCGAATTGTAGGAGCGAGTAAAAAGTAGGAAAACTAAAAGTAGCTGAAACAAAACTGAAAGGTGTTAAAGTAACTTGCACCCTAAAGGTACTGGTTCAACTAATGCAAATAAATTTGCAAGTTTCACTGGCGTGCCAAGTGGCTAGCTCAACTTCATGCGTTAGCATGATTAGTTAAACTGCCTAGGTGTAAAATGAGCAAAAAACCTAATTTTGGGAAGGAGAATTTTATTTTTTTTCGTATATATAAGTGTAGGGTATTGTACTACACTCTTAATTGTCGAATAAAAAAAGTGCTACCTTATTTATCTAGGTAACACTACTCAAACAGTTTAATCTCGCAATCTTTGCGATAGAAAGCGATGCCGTATTTAATTATATCGGTAAAGCCTTCACGTAGTAATTCGTCATCATATTTTTTCTCTTTAATCTGAGCTAACGCTTTGTCGCATTCTTTTACTAAATATCTTGCTTCTTTTGCGACTTTAACTTCAATGATAATAGCTGGTTGTCTAATTGAAACAGGTTTTATGAATAAATCGCTACGTCCGTTGCCTGATTCTCGGTTTGATTTAGCTGCATAATTATCCATTGTAGCCATTACAGCGGCGATA